>JBDTLT010000133.1:0-14467 GCA_039934635.1 Acidimicrobiales bacterium | reverse complement strand
CATCGCATCACGATCGAAGGCGAGATCATCTGATGGCGCAGCTCACCGGCGGGCAAGCGCTCGCCCAGCAGTTGGTCAAAGAAGGCGTCGAGGTGATCTTCGGGTTGCCCGGCGACCAGATGATGCACGCGCTCGACGGTCTCTACGACGTGACCGATCAGATTCGCTTCATCACGACGCGCCACGAGCAGGCGACGACGTTCATGGCCGACGGCTACGCCCGCGCTTCGGGCCGGCCCGGTGTGGCTTTCGTGGTGCCCGGTGTCGGCGTCTACAACTCGGGCGCCGGCATGGCGACCGCGTACGCGACATCGTCGCCGGTGCTGCAGATCGCCGGGCAGGTCGTGCGCGACACGATCGGCCGCGCCATGGGTTCGCTGCACGAGGTGCACGAGCAACTCGATCTCGTGCGGCCGGTGACCAAGTGGCAGGCGCGCGCGCTGCGCGCCGTCGAGATCCCCACCGCGCTGCACGAGGCGTTTCGCCAGATGGCCACCGGGCGCCCTCGACCCACCCATGTCGAAGCACCGCCCGAAGCATTCGCCGAGTCGGCCGAGATCACGTTGATCGACCGCGAGCACTACGCACCGACAGCCGCCGACCGCGACCAGATCCGCACCGCCGCGCAATTGCTGGCCAAGGCCGAGCGACCACTGATCGTCGCCGGTGGTGGGGCGGTGCTCGGAGACGCCACCGACGAGTTGCGCGAACTCGCCGAGCTATTGCAAGCGCCCGTCGTGATGACGCGCGAGGGCAAGGGGGCGTTCGACGATCGTCATCCGCTGGCGCTCGGCGTCATGTGGACCAACCCGCGCGTCGCTCCGCACGTTGCCGATGCCGACGTGATCGTGGCGATCGGCACGCGCTTCGCCGGCATCGGCGCCAAGGCGCCGACCCGTGTCATTCAGATCGACGTCGACATAAACGAGATCGGCCGTCAGTATCCCAATACCTTCGGCCTCTGCGGCGATGCGCGGCTCACCGTGTCTGCGCTGCGCGACGAACTCGACCGCATGGGCCCCGCGCGGCCCTCACGGGCCGCCGAAGTGCAGGCCGCGCGCGGCGCGATCATCGAGAGCTTGCGCAAGCTGCCGCAATGCAAGATCGCCGAAGACCTCCGCGCCGCCATGCCCGACGACACCATCGTCGTGCCCGGCACCACCACAGTGGGCTACATCTCGCACATGCGCATGGACGTGTACTTGCCCCGCACCTATATCGGCTCGTCGTACATGGGCACCCTCGGCTTCTCGTTCCCGACGGCGCTCGGCGCCAAAGTCGCGCGACCTGACCGCCCGGTGGTGTCGATCAACGGCGACGGTGGATTCCTCTACTGCGCCACCGAACTCGCGACGGCGATGCAGCACGGCATCAACGTGGTCGCGCTCGTGTTCAACGACGGCGCGTTCGGCAACTCCAACCGCGACCAGCGCGACCGATTCGGCGGTCGCGAGATCGGTACGGTCCTGCAAAATCCCAACTTCGCCAAACTGGCCGAATCTTTCGGCGCCGACGGTATGCAACTCAAACACGCCGACGACATCGGACCCGCGCTCAAAGAGGCGCTCGGCAACAACCGCACCACCGTGATCGAGATACCGATCCCCCGCCTTCCCAGTCCCTTCGTTATCTAGTGCGGCTCCGCCGCAACGGATTGGCGGCTTCGCCGCGACGGATCGTCGGTCATCTAGCCCGCGTTCTCGCGAGTTAGCGGGTGATCAGGGTGCCCAGGCCGACTTCGGCGCCGAGCTTTTCGAGTTCGTCGACGACCGCGCTGTCGAGCGGAATGCCATCACGCAGACGCTCGTCCATGCACAGGTGCTCGATCTCGCCGGGCACGTAGATGCGATCGACACCCTCCGCCCGCTCGCCCGAGCGAACATCGTCGATGAGCGTGTCCATGTAGCCCTTGAAGAGATCGAGCGGAACGAAACGGTTGATGTCGAGCACGATGAAGAGATAGCCCTTGGCCACCCGCGCCTTGCCGTGACCGATGCCTTCGGTGAGCTCGGTGTGTCCGAAGCTGGCGTTCATCAAGCAGCCGGACATGATCTCGACCATCATCGCGATGCCGAATCCCTTGTAGCCGCCGAACCACTGGAGGTGCTCGAGTGAGGCAACGTGCGGATCGTTGGTCGGCTTGCCTCGCTCGTCGGTGGCCCAACCATCGGGAATGGGTTGGTTCTTCTTGCGATAGAGGATGATCTTGTTGCCGGCGACCGCGGTCGTCGCCATGTCGAGCACGACTGTGCGCTCTTTGTCGGCCGGCGCGGCAAACGAGAAGGGGTTGGTCGAAAACACTCCCGTGAGACCACCGTAGGGCGGGATCATCGACGGGCCGTTCTGCACCGCGATCGCGATGCAGCCCTGCTCGGCGGCGCGTGCCGTGTAGTACGCGAGCGCGCCGAGGTGCGTGCTCTCGCGGACGCCGATGGCGGCGACGCCGTGTTCCTTGGCCTTGCGCACGCCCATGTTGATGGCGAACATGCCCGCGACTTGACCGAGGCCGAGGCCCCCATGGATCAGCGCCGTCGACTCGTCTTCCTTCTCGATGGTGATCGTCGTAGTTGGATTCATCAAGCCGCCATCGAGGCGCGTGCAATACAGCGACACGAGGTTGACCCCATGCGACTCGACACCGCGTAGGTCGGCCTCGACGAGGTTGTCCGCGACGACCGCCGCGTCGTCGGCCGGCATCTGATGACCGACGAAGATGCCGGCGACGTAGGACCGCAATTGATCGGCGGGTACAGGATGATTCGTCATGTCCGGCACGTTAGTTGCCGGACGGGTTCAGCTGCGCAACGCGTGCAGCCGGGCGCGAGCCGGGTCGAGATCGTCGGGGTTGGTCACGCCGATCCATTCGTCGTCGGTATGCACGGCCCTCACGTCGAGCAGACCTCGATCGCGTAGCGACGCCACGGTCGTCGGCAGTAAGAACTCGGACTTGGGATCGTCCCTGTGCTTTGCGTAGAACTCGTCCCAGTAGCGCTGCAAGTGTTCGAATATCTTGGGCGCGAAGCCCCACATGTTCATCGAGACGGGGGTGTTGTCGCCGTACTCCCCGACCGGGTCGGTGCTCACGATTCGTCCGTCGTCCGTGCGTCCGATGCCGTGCGTTTCGACGAGGCTCGTCAACCGATCGCCCTCTACGCGACAGACACCCCGTGAGACGGTGCCCACTTGCGGCAGCGTGTTGCCGAGGCGAAACGCCGCGAGCAACGCCGTGTCGGGCGACGCCACCGCCAATTTTTCGGCCAGCAGGCCGTAGGACGCTTCGCCGTAGTAATCGTCGGCGTTGACCACCATGAAGGGCTCGCGTACGACCTCGGCAACAGCGAGCACCGCGTGCGCAGTGCCCCACGGCTTGGTGCGCTGCGGGCCGAACTCGTCCTGGCACACCGTGCTGAGGCGGAACGCGTCGCCGTAGCGGGCCTCGATGTGATCACGCACCGTGCGCTCGAACTCACGGCGCACGATGAGCACGACGTGCGCCGCGCCCGCCCCGACCGCGTCGGCGATGGCGAAGTCGAAGAACACTTCGCCGGTGGGACCGACCTCGACCAGCTGCTTGTTGCCGCCAAATCGACTGCCGAGGCCCGCCGCCATCACGACCAGTGCGAGATCCATCGTTCAGTCCTTCTTTCGTTCGCCTCGTAGGAAGGCCTCGCGCGCTTTATCGCCTTCACCCAGCAGGTTGAGCTCCATCGTGAAGCCCTGTTCGGTTCGGTAGGTCTTCATCGGATCGGCGTCGATGTTGTTGAATGCCCGCTTGGCTTTTCGCACCACGGTGGGCGCCTTGGCCGCGATCGTCCCCGCCACTTCACGAGCGGTTCCCATCAGGTCCTCGGAGGAAACGACCTTGTAGATGCTGCCGTAGGCCGCCAGCTCGGAGGCCGGAGCGGACTCGCAGGTGTACATCATCTGGCGGGCCCGGTGCTGCGGCACCAGTCGCTTGAGATGAGTGCCGGCACCGAGCGCGCCATTGTCGATCTCGGGTAGCCCGAACACGGCCTTGTCGGCGGCGATGATCAAGTCGGCGTTGCCGGCGATGCCGATACCGGTCCCCAGGCAAAAGTCGTTGACGGCGGCAATCACCGGCACTGCGCATTCGTAGATCGCCCGGAAGAGCTCGAAGCACGAGTCGTTGGCACCGAGAATGCCCTCGTTGCCGGGCAACTTCTGCATCTCACGGATGTCGACACCGGCGCAGAAGCCGCGACCGGTCGCAGTGAGGATCACCACCCGCACGGCGAGATTGCGTTTGTAGCCGTCGAGAATGTCGGCCAACTGGTAGGTATCAGCGATGTTGAGGGCGTTCACCTTGGGGTTGTCCATGACGAGCTCGGCAATGCCATTGCCGTCGACGGTTTCGTGAATGGTCACGCATGCTCCTAACGAGTGACGATCACGCAGCTGCCGTGACCGAAGAGACCTTGGTTGATCGACAGCCCGACCTTGGCTCCGTTGACCTGACGTGCACCTGCTTGCCCGCGCAGCTGCCACGTGAGCTCGCAGACCTGTGCGATGGCCTGTGCCGGTACGGCTTCGCCGAACGCACCGAGACCGCCACTCGCATTGACCGGTATGCGTCCGCCGATCGACGTCGCACCGGAGCGCAAAAGCTGTTCGGCTTCGCCCGGCTTGCACAACCCGATCTGTTCGTACCAGTCGAGTTCGAGCGCGGACGACAGATCGTAGACCTCGGCCAGGCTCAAGTCACCGGGGCCGACACCGGCTTCGTCGTAGGCGCGCTTCGCTACCGATTCTTTGAACGTGAGATCGGGCGCGGGAGTCACCGCAGCAGAGTCGGAGGCCATGTAGGGAAGGTCGAGTATGACGTCGGGGTAGGTCGGCGTCGTCAGCGAGATGCCGGCGACGCGTACCGGATCAGTGTGACCGTGTGCGCGTGCGTACTCCATGCTCGACACGACGATTGCCGCACCGCCGTCGGACGTCGCACAGATCTCGAGCAATCGCAGCGGATCGGACACGACCGGCGAGTTGTCGATGTCGGCGGGGCCGTACTCTTTGTTGTACCGCGCGTTGGGGTTGTGCACCGCGTGGCGCGAGTTCTTGACCTTGACCATCGCGAAGTCTTCTTTGGTGGCGCCGTAGAGATCCATGCGACGACGCGCATGCAGCGCGAAGTAGACCGGGTTGGTCGCGCCGAACAGGCGAAAGCGAAGCCAATCAGGGTCGTCGTGGCGATCGCCCGCTTGTGGTGCGAGGAAACCCTTGGGTGTGGTGTCGGCACCGACCACCAACGCGACGTCGCATACCCCGGCGAGGATCTGTGCACGCGCGATCGACAGCGCGGTCGTACCCGACGCGCACGCCGCATAGGACGACGCCACCTGGCCACCGGTGAACCCGAGCGCCTTCGCGAACGTGGAACCCGACACGTAGCCGGGATAGCCACAACGAACGGTGTTGGCACCGGACACGAACTGAACGTCACGCCAATTGACGCCGGCATCGTCGAGCGCGTCACGCGAGGCCTTGACCCCGTACTCGACGAAGTTGCGACCCCACTTGCCCCACTGGTGCATGCCGACACCGAGAATGGCGACTTCATCTACCTGACCCATTCAGTCACCTCCCGAATTCGACGCAACCGGCTTCCACTTCCAGACCACGTAGTCGTGATCGTCGTCTTCGTAGAGCGTGCCCAGCACCATCTCTACTTCCATGCCCACTTTGAGATCGGCCGTCGTGACGCCGTCGACCACCTGACCGAGCACGACCATCTTTTCGGTCGCCAATTCGACCGCCGCGATCACCACCGGCACGAATGGCTCGGTGCGCGGGATGAACGGCGGCGGCGGCGTATAGCGCGAGTCGGTGTAGGACCACAGCCGTCCCCGGTTCGACAACAACACTTCTTCGACCGGACCGAGCGGCGAGTAGGGATCGCTGCCACCCAGATCCTTCGGGAAGAAGTAGCTGCCGTTCGGTGCCCGCCCCGCAATGAGATGGGGGTCACCCTCGTCCATCGTGAACAGGCCCTCCACTGCAGGGACCCGCGTTTTTGCCATCTGTGTCACCCTTCTTGTGAACGGCGCAAGTGTACGTTCACAACATGTCGTCACAGCCCATCGAGATCGTCGTGACTGATCTCGACGGCACCTTGTGGGCGAGCGAGGGTCAGGTGGCTGCGGCGACCCGCGCGGCGATCGGCGAGCTCGATCGGCGCGGCGTCCCGTTGCTCGCCGCGACCGGGCGACGATTGCGCTCGGCTCGCATGGCGTTGGTGCGCGCGGGGCTGGGCCACGTGCCTTGTGTCGGCCTCAACGGAGCGCTGGCTGCTGATCAGGGCCATGTGTTCCACTCGGTGACCTTTTCCTTCGACGCCGCCCACGCGGTCTACGACACCTTCCTCGCGGGCGGTATCACCCCGGTCGGTTATCTCGTGCCCGAGCGTGACGGCGAGAGCGTCGACGCGGTAGCGGCCGAGGGTGTTTCGACGCATCCCGATCATTTGGCCGTGTTGGCCCCGACGCTGTCGCGCCTGCCGATCGATTTCACGCAGATGGTCGCGTTCAGCGTGCTCGGCATCGCGCAGGTAACGCTCGATCCGATCCGCACGGCCATCGAACAGCAGGGCGCCGGAGACTGCGTGCTCAGCCGTGATCGCGCGTACGGCGATCACAACCTCGCCGCGACCGCCCGTGGCGTCTCCAAGTGGACCGGCGTAGTCGCCTACTGCGAGCGCTACGGCATCGACGCGACGCGAGTCTTGGCGATCGGCGACGACGACAACGATGTGTCGATGATCGGCAACGCCCGCGTCGGCCTCGCCATGACGCACGCGTCGCCCGCGGTCGCTGCCGTCGCGAACGCGATGGTCGACGACTGGACGCAGCTGCTCGACTACCTCTGAGTCACGGCGGCCGGTCGGTCGAGACCGTAGAGCCGAGCCGTGTTGCGCCACAAGATGTCGTCGCGCTCGTTCTCGTCCATGTCGGCGGTGTGCTCGTGGAGGATCGATTGACTATTGGGGAACGTCGCGTCGCTGTGGGGATGGTCGCTCGCCCAACACAGCCGCTCGTGATTCATGAGATGGCGCGTCTTGAAGGCAATCCAATCGTCTTGGAACGTGAGATAGACGTTTTCGAAGAAGTATTCGCTGGGTAGCCGATGGATATCTGCGGGCAACCAGTTGCGGTGACGGTTGTACGCGTGATCGGCACGGTAGGCCCAGTGCGGTGCCCATCCGGCGTCGGCCTCGACGCAGACGATGCGCAGGTCGGGATGACGCTCGAACACGCCGCCGAACACGAAGGTGCCCACGATGTCCTGGCAACCGCGGATGATACCGAGGAAGCTGTTCATCTTCGGTCCACGGAACTGCGGGTTGGTCGGTTGATCGTTGCCGCTCGTCAAGATGTGGAACGACAGCGGCAACGCGAGGTCGATAGCGGCGCGCCAGAACGGATCCCATCGTGGGTGGTCGTAGTCGCCTTCTTCGTGACACGACGCGTAACCCGGCAGCATCACACCGCGCAGGCCGAGCTCTTTGATACGAACGAGATCTTCGATACCTTCATCGACCGATCGCAGAGCGGTCTGGCCCAAGCCGATCAGCCGCGAACTGTTGATGCTCTGGAACTCGGTGATCCAGAGGTTGTACGCGTCGAAGCACGCCTTCTTGTAGTCGGCGTCGGGGTGATTGCACAGGATCATGCCCACCGACGGATAGATCACCTCTGCGGCGACACCGTCACGGTCTTGTTCCTTGAGTCGCTCTTCGCCATCCCAACCGCCCGGATGCAACTCTTCCCACGGCACGAACAAGTGCGGGTGGATCTGGTCGTAGGGTCGTCCGGCCGCGGCGACCATGCCGTAGGGCAATCGGCTGCGACCGTTGTCGATCAGCATCGTGGCGCCCATCGTTTCGTCGGTCACCGCAATGGGCGCACGATCACGGAACTTGGGATCGATGCGATCGATGTAGCAGTCACCGGGCTCGGTGATATGGGAGTCGGCCGAGATGGCGAGCAGGGTCATGATCCACAGTACCGCGTCGTGCCACCCTGCTCAGGGGGCCGCTCGGGCCTGTGCCCCCCGCTCAGAGGGCCGCTCGGGCCTGTGCTCCCCCGCTCAGAGGGCCGCTCGGGCCTGGCCTATCGACTGCCGGGAGACACCGCGGTACCCTCCGAGTCGTGACCGACGAGGCCGACACGACGAACTATTTCGCCGCAGACTTCGCACGCGACGCCGAGCGTTCGCGACTCTCCATCCTCGAGCACACGCTCGACTCGATCACGATCGGCCATCTCGAGCGGCTGGCGTTCTCCACCCCCACTCGGCCCCGGCGCTGCCTCGAGATGGGCGCCGGCGGCGGGTCGATCGCCCGATGGCTCGGCGAGCGGGTCGACCCGGGAGCCACCGTCGTCGCCGCCGATCTCGACACGAGCTTTCTCATCGGGCTCCCCCCGACCGTCGAGGTGCGCCAGGTCGACCTCACCACCGACGCCCTCGAGCCGTTGCACTTCGATCTCGTGCATTGCCGGCTGTTGTTGTTGCACCTCCCCGACCCGATGGCCGCCCTTCAGAAACTGGCCGATGCCGTCGCGCCGGGCGGATTGCTCCTCGTCGAAGAATGGGACTTCGCCACCACCCACGCCTACCAGCAGGACCATCCGTTGACCGACGTGGTCAACCGGGTGAATGACGCGCTGTTCGGCCTCACCCTCGGCATGGGCATCAATGTCTGGCTCGGCCGCGACCTGCCCGACATGGTCGAGGCCACGGGCTTGCGCGAAGTCGATCACATAGGATCCCTGCGCGTCACCCGGGGCACGCCCGAACCCACCATGCAAAAGGCCTCGGCGGCACTGCTGCGCCCGGCCCTCGTGGGGCGAAACCTCGTCGCGGAAGCCGAGGTCGACGACTGGTTCCGGGCGTTGTCCGACCCGTCGTTTCGCATGATCGACTACACGACGATCAGTGTCTGGGGCCGTCGTCCAAGGCTCTGATCGCCGGCTTGTACCGCAATTGGCCCGCCCACGAACCGGCGGACCGCGCGGAAGTGTTCATATTCGTGCCACCCGGGCCGATTATCCACAGGATGGCTCCGGAACGCGGCGAGCAGAATCGATATACCGTCACTGCCGAATTGCTGCAGTCGATAGCGGAATTCGCCGCGGACCCGATGACGCTGTACCGCGTCGAAGGCCCGGATCGCTTTCGCCACGAATGGGTCGATCGACGCACCACTCAGGCCATGGGCCTGCTTGCGGGAAACATCGAAGGCAAACTCATCAGCGACGTCATGCCGCCCAAGGTGGTCGAGCGCTTTCACACCAATGCCAACCGCGCCATCGAGCAACGCGCACCGGTGCGCTACACCGCGAAATCGAGCTTGCCGGCCGGCGAGTTCACGCTCGAACTCACGATGTCACCGATCTTCATGGAGGATCGCTGCGAGTACTTGATCGTCCACGTCCGCGATATCACCGATCACGCGGCGGCCGAGGCCGAACGCAACGCTTCGCTCGAACGCCTGCGGCGCGTCATGGAGAACGCCGCGGATCTCGTATGGCTCGTCGGCGTCGACGGTCGCATCCAGTACGTCACGCCGGCGATCGAGCGGGTGCTCGGGTACAAACCGGAGTCGCTCCTCGGCGGTGACCCCTTCATGCTGCTGGCGCCCGAAGACATCGCGATGATGGGCGAGTTCTTCGCGAAGGTGGTCGACCACCCCGACCTCCCGCACCGCACCGAGATCCGCGCGCTGCACCGAGACGGAACGCAACGGTGGGTCGACATGATCGTCACCAACCTCACTCATGATCCGAACGTCGGCGCGATCGTTGTCAACGCACGCGATGTCACCGATCGCAAGCACGCAGAGGATCGACTGAAGTACCAGGCGCACCACGACGCGTTGACGGGACTGCCGAATCGGACGTTGCTCGAGAAACAACTCACCGAACGACTTCAGGATTCGTTTCATCCCGAACAACTCGCTGCGCTCATCTTCGTCGACTACGACGGCTTCAAGTTGGTCAACGACTCTCTCGGACATCAGCGAGGTGACGAGCTCATCTGCGAGACGGCGGTGCGCCTCCGTGAAGCTGTCGGTGACCGCGCGTGGCTCGCTCGCCTCGGTGGCGACGAGTTCGTCATCGTCTCGACTCAGCTTGCCGACGTCGACTCCCACCTAGAGCTCGCGCGGCAGATCAAGTCGGCACTCAGCTTGCCCTTCTTGATCGCCGACCGGCAGCTCTACATGACGGTTAGCGTCGGCGTCGCAACCGGCGCGGCTACCCTCGAATCCAATGCCGACATCATGATGCGCAACGCGGACATGGCGATGTACTCGGCCAAGCGTCAGCGGCTGCGGCTGCCAAAGCTCTTCGACGAGTCGTTGTCGACTGATTCGCAACAGCGGCTCGAAACGATGACATTGTTGCGCCGCGCCATCACAGAGCGACAGTTCATCCTGCACTACCAGCCGGTCGTCTCGATCCCCGACCGCAAGGTCGTGGGCGCCGAGGCACTCATCCGCTGGAACCATCCGACGAAGGGCCTCGTGCCCCCGGCGGAGTTCATCTTTCTCGCCGAAGAGTCCGAGCTCATCATCCCGATCGGCGAATGGGTCATCGAGCAGGCCTGCGCGCAACTTCGAGCGTGGGTCGATGCCGGCCTCGGCCGCATGGAGATCGCCGTCAACGTCTCCCCCAAACAACTGGCAGACGAGAAGTTCCAGCAGCGCCTCGAGGCATCGATCGCGCGAGCGGGCATCGACCCATCGCTCCTCGTGCTCGAAATCACCGAGAACTTGATCATGGAAGACCCAGAAGCTGCCCGGACTCTCCTACAACGGATCGGCGCGCTGGGCGTGAAGTGCGCGATCGACGACTTCGGCACGGGCTACAGCTCGCTCGCATACCTGCCTCGGTTCCCGGCACAGACCATCAAGATCGATCGCAGCTTCGTACATGGCATCGCCGGAGCAAAGAGCGGCAGCGACCAACTGCTCAGCGTGCAACAGCAACAAACGCTTGTCGGTGCGATCATCGCGATGGCGCACGCGCTCGATCGGTCGGTTGTCGCCGAGGGGGTCGAGACAGTCGAGCAGATGCGCACGCTGGTAACGCTCGGTTGTGAGCGCGCGCAGGGATTCTTGTTCGCGCGTCCGATGCCGCCCGATGAACTCGCCGAATTCGTGCGCGCACAGAAGCGAGCGGCGCAGCCGGTCTTTGCTGACAAAGGCTGATCGACAGCCAGTCCGCGATCGTCACGCGAGCTCGGCGATGACCACCACGTTGTCCTCGTAACTGCGGAGATCCCTATTGAACGCTCCCCCACAGGTAACGAGCGCGAGCCGCGCTGGTCCGGTGCGAGCGAAGAGGTCCGAAGGCAGTTCATCTTTGTCGTAACGGTCGGTTCTCGTGACAACGAAGCGACGCTCGCTGCCGTCGTCGAAAGCAACGACAACGCCGGTGCCGACTTTCACCGAAGACAATCGGCGAAAAGCACCGTCCGCTCCGTCGTACGCGATGTGCGCCGCCAGGACCGCAGAGCCGGCATCGCCCGGACGCGCGCCGAAGCGATACCAACCGACGAGGTCGGCCGGCGGCACCTCGAGTTCACCCGACGGCTTCACACCAACCGCAACGATGCCTGCGTCGATACCGACACGATCTATCGAAACCGCGACCGGTGCCGGCGCGGTGCGGACCTCGGGAAGCGACGGCAAGGTGCCCGCGGATACGACGAGGGCGGCGAGGGGCGACAGTTGTGCCGCCGTCGACGGAGGCACCGAGACCAACGGTTGATCGGTCGTGGGCACCGCCGTTGCGGACGCGACGTCGGAGCCCGCCGATGGTGCGCTCTCGGCGCAGGCCACGACGACGAGCAACGCCACCAGGACGCACAGGCGCGCCACGAGGGAGGGCTGATGCCCTCCCTCGTTCGGCCGCGTACGAGCGTCAGGCATGCGCGCGGCGCAGCGTGAGCCCCGTCGCGCCGGCAAGCAGGACTATCGCTACGGCAATCGCCGCGAGCATCGTGACGGGCTGTCCGTCGGCCACCGGGCTGTTCCCCGTGTTGACCCGCGTAGGCGCGGTGCCGATGCCATCGATCGTCTGCGTGAGTACCTGAAGGTTGTTCCCGCTCAGCGACCCGACGGCGTAGACGATGAGCGCTTGCCCGTCGGTGATGGGCAGATTTGCCGGCCCGATGACCACCGGTGACGCGGCTCCTGCAGGCACCACATCTGCGCTCACCACGCCGGCCGCGAGATCGGCCTTGGCCTCGTTGGGGTTGGTAAGGCCCGCGAACACGACCGCTCCTCCAGCGCGAATGTCGACCGAAGGGGCGAACGCGGTATGGCGAACGATGAGCCGGCCCTTGCCCGCGGGCAGCGTCGTCGTGTCGTTGGTGAACACCGTGAGCTTTGGCTTACCCGCAGCATCCAGATGCGCCACGATCGTGTAGTTACCGCTCGCCGGCAATGCGACATCACCGGCGTCGATCGCGACAGTGGCAGTGCCTGCCGCCTTGACCTTGAGGCCTTTCAATGTCGCTCCCGACAAAGCCGAGAGGTTCTGCATCTGTCCGAACTGGAAGCCTGCGATCACGACTGCGTTGTCGACTTCGACGTCGACCGGCGTGTTCGGAATACCGTGCAGCAACATGATCGTCGCGCCGCCGGCCGCCGCAGACGGAACCGCCGGCGTACCGAGTCCGCCGATGGACTGGGTCAAGAGTTGCAGCGTGCTGCCCGACAACGAACCAACGGCGTAGACGATTGTCGAAACACCATTGGCAACGGGGAGGTTGGTGGGGCCGAGCACTGCAGGGCCAGACGTGCCTGCGGCGACGACGTCGACCGACAAGGTTGCAATTGCCAGATCAGCCTTCGCTTCGTTCGGATTCGTCACGTTCGCGAAGGCGACCGCACCGTTTGCTCGCACGTCCACCGCGGGCGCGGCGGCGGTGTGGCGCACCGTCACGCGACCCTTTCCCGACGCGATCTTCGCCACGTCGTTCTGGAAGACCGAGAGCTTAGGAGCCCCCGCAGCATCGAGGTGGGCCACGACCGTGTAGTTACCCGTGGCCGGTAGCGCCACATTGCCGGCATCGATGGCAACCGTGGCCGTGCCCGCGGCCTTCACCTTGAGCCCGACGAGTGTCTGTCCTGCGAGTGACGAAAGGTCCTTCGTCTGCCCGAATTGGAAGTTCGTGAATACATTGGCGCCGTTGGCCTCGACGTCCACCGGCGTCGCGGGGATGCCGTGCAACAGCGTGATCGTGGCCCCGCCGGCCTGCGCGTTGGCGGCCGGCGCGGCAAACAACACGACGAACATGACCGACGCGAACGCGCCGAGCAACTTCTTCATTATCACTCCTTCATCCGGGACCGCGTGAATCAGTCGGTCGTGGGGCATTACGACCCAGCCCGTGTCTTGGATGCAAGAAAGTCAGCCGCCCTCGTGCCGGCGGTCTCGCCTCGCGGGAGATCAGTCCGCGAGGGTCAATTCGGTATGGAAATCGCGACCAGTCGGCGCATCCCCTCTCATGGAAGACCCGGAAGCTGCCCGGACTCTCCTGCAACGGATCGGCGCGCTGGGCGTGAAGTGCGCGATCGACGACTTCGGCACCGGCTACAGCTCGCTCGCATACCTGCCTCGGTTCCCGGCACAGACCATCAAGATCGATCGCAGCTTCGTACATGGCATCGCCGGAGCAAAGAGCGGCAGCGACCAACTGCTCAGCGTGCAACAGCAACAAACGCTTGTCGGTGCGATCATCGCGATGGCGCACGCGCTCGATCGGTCGGTTGTCGCCGAGGGGGTCGAGACAGTCGAGCAGATGCGCACGCTGGTAACGCTCGGTTGTGAGCGCGCGCAGGGATTCTTGTTCGCGCGTCCGATGCCGCCCGATGAACTCGCCGAATTCGTGCGCGCACAGAAGCGAGCGGCGCAGCCGGTCTTTGCCGATAAAAGGCTGATCGACCCCGACGTAGGCAATAGGCGTGAAGAGGGCCGCACTGCTTCCGTAGGAAGAAGTACGGCCCCCCTCAACCCATAGGGCCGCGACGCAGTTGCGCGCCGAAGGCCAGCCGGTAGATCGCCCGGGACCGCCTGCCAGTTACGCAAGAACGCGAAGCGAACGGCCCTTTCCCATAGCACCTTCTCACTAGTGCTTCGCGCAGGGAACCCTACAAAAGCGAAGCGGCCTCCGGCGCTCGAGCGCCGAAGGCCGGTGTTCACGTTCGTGACTTCGCGTGAGCTCCTCAGGCTGCGGGTCAGCCGCCGGTCGACGGGTAGCCGCGACATTCGAAGCCGGGAACGCCACCGATCGGACCGACCAGCTTGACGATCTGGCCGAACGATTGGACGCGGCCCTCGAACGGATCGTTGGGGTCGGGTGTGTCATTTTGACCCGACAACGAGAACTGATATGCATCAAGTCGCTGGGGGTCCCGATGCGGAACCCGGCTTGTCGGCAT
>JBDTLT010000132.1:0-14506 GCA_039934635.1 Acidimicrobiales bacterium | reverse complement strand
CCGGCAACAACTCTTCGAGGCCCAGCGGGGCGAGTTGCCGGGCGAGCGCGGGGTCGGGCACGACGGCGAGAAAGTTCGCCCAGTCTCCGCCGATCGCCGAGGCGTCGTTGTCGACATCGAGCACGAACGCGTACACCGCTCCGGTGAAGCCGGCCCGCCGGGCCGACTCGATCATGGCGCGGGCGGCAGGGATCTGCGCAGTACGGGCAACCGTCACGAGGCCGAATTCCATACGAGCTATGAAGCTAGCGGTCCGAGCGACCCGGCTAGTGTCCAGGGACTCATGGGCAGACTCGACCGCTTGATGCGTCCGTTCGCGAAACGAGCGAGTGGCCCGGTGTTGGCGCAACTCGATCAGCGGCTCGAGGCCACCGCCGCCCGCCTCGAGGCCCACACGCTCAATCTTGCGGAGCATCAGGCGCAACTGCGTGACGAGAGCCTGCGGGCGATCGTGAACGAGATGCGTTCGAACAGCGCGTTCCTCGCGGACACCGCGGTTGCGCTCGAGCGGGCCGAAGGCCGCGAGATCAAGCAGCGGCATGCGGCGATACGACCGGCGGTCCACGAGATACGCGCATCGCTGGCCCCGGGAGCGACGGTGATTCTCGCCGGACTCGTCGACCGCCAACTCGTCGACGAACTCTTGGCGTACCGCCATCGTGTGATCGTGGTCGACCCCGCGATGGAGTTCAACCATCCGCCCGAGGTGGCGGTCGTGACCCGTCCGCTCGCCGATTGGCCGGGCCCCGACGGGCGGGCCCCGCTCGTCGTATGGAACGCGCGCCTGGCGCCGAGTCCGTCGTCGATCGACGCGGTTCGGTCGTGGCTCGCAAGTGACGGTTGGTTGGTGTTGGCCGCACCAAGTCTCGATGAGGTGTCCGCCATGCGCGTGGTCGGCCGGCGATCGTTCGTCGAGACGATCGACGGGCTGCGCCTCGACGAGCAGGCCGAGCCGGCGTTCGTGGTCCAAGCCCTGCGCCCGACCTAAGTCATGCATCGCATCATCGTCGACCTGCAGGTGGCGCAAAGCCCTGATTCGGGCCATCGCGGCATGGGGCGCTACGCGGTCGAGATGACCCGAGCGTTGTTACGCGCCGGCGCGCCGATCGAGGCGATCGCCGTCAACCCCGTGATCGCGCACCGTGCGTTGCCCGATGATCTTCGTGAGTCCGGGCTCGTTGTCACGAACACGGCCGAACATCTCGACCGGGCGCGGCTCGGTGACGGTCCGATCGCCTATCACGTGATGTCGCCGATGGAAGAGCCCACGATGGTCGAAGTCGCGATGCCGCGCTTCTTGTCGCGGGTGGACGCGCAGGTGATGGTGGTCTACGACCTCATTCCGTTCATCTTCGACGATCCGTACCTGCGTCAGGTCGATCGGCGTGAGCAGAACATCGGCCGGTTGCGCCGTGTGCAAACCGCCGATCTGCTGCTCGCCATCTCCGAATGCACACGCCGCGATTTCATCGAACAACTGGGTATCGAAGAGGAACGCATCGTCACGGTCGGCACCGGCGTCTCCGATCGCTTTCGTCCACCGGCTCCCGGCGATGACCCGGTGCAGACGGTGCGGTTGGCGTGGCCGCAGATCACGCGCCCATTCGTGATGTGCGTGCCCGCCTTCGAATGGCGCAAGAACGCCGAGACGTTGATCCGGGCGTTCGCTCGATTGCCGGCCGATGTCCGTGCCGCGCATCAACTGGTCATCGCCTGCGCCGCGCCGGCCGTCGGCATCCGCACGTGGCGCCGGCTCGCGGCCGACGTGGGGCTGCGCGAAGACGAACTCGTCATCACCGATTTCGTGCCCGACGAGCTGTTGGTCTCGCTCTACCAGGCGACGAGGCTCAACGTGTTTCCCTCTCGCTACGAAGGCTTTGGCCTACCGGTCGCCGAAGCATCTCGTTGCGGCGCGGCGTCGCTGTCGTCCGACCGCGGTTCGTTGCCCGAGGTGCTCGACTACCCGCCGTCGACCTTCGCTGCGGACGACGCCGACGCGCTGGCCGACCTGATGGCGCGCGCGCTGGTCGATGGGCCGTTCCGCGACGGGCTGCTGGGTGCGGCGACCCGTGCCGCGACCGTGCACACGTGGGAGCGTGTCGCGCAGCGCACGCTCGACGCCTATGAGCGCCTCGAACGCCCGGCTCCGCCGCTGCGTCGCGCGCGCCGGCCGCGGGTCGCGGTCGTGGGGCCGCTACCGCCGGTGGCATCGGGCGTCGCGGTGTATACCGAGCGGGTGCTCGACGCGTGGTCGCGCGACGACTACGAGCTCGACGTCTACGCCGAGGCTTCGCCGGTCGGTGCGTGGCCGCCCGATGTCGTGGCGGCTCGTGTCTTCCCGGCATCCGCGCTCGGTGCGACGACGAATCCGGGCGACTACGACGCCATCGTGTACGCCATCGGCACGAGCCGGGTCCACATCGAGACGTTCGAACGGGCGCGCCGCTTCCCCGGGATCGTGTGGCTGCACGACGTCAACGTCGTCGGCCTGCTGCTGGAGTTCGCGGAACGGCTCGTCTACGAGGAACGCCTGGGCTGGCGGGGGGAGCGACGACAACGTGATGTCCGCGATGTGATGCGCGACGAATTGGTCGCCACTTATGGCAGCGCGTATCCGGCCGACCTGTTCGCGGATTCGCCGGCCTACGACGCGGCCATCGAGCGCGGCCCGTTGTTCGCGGCGAGCGTCGTCGCCGGGGCGAAAGCGGTCATCGTGCAATCGCCGACGGCGCGGGCGCTGCTGCTGCGCGACCTCGAGGTTGCCGGCGGCGCGCCGCCGGCCATCAGCGTGTTGCCACACGCGTTTGCGCCGGTGTCGTCGTTCGAACGCGTATCCCGCGACACGACGCCGCTCGTGGTGTCGTTCGGCTTTTGCGCGGCGCGCAAGGCCCCGGAGCGCATCGTCGATGCAGTCGGTCGGTTGGCGCAGCGAGTGCAACTCGTGTTCGCCGGTTCGTGCACCGCCGACTCGCGGCGCCGCATCGAAGAACGCGCCGCGGCGCTCGGCATCTCCGACGCGGTGCACATCACGGGATACCTCGACGACGACGGCTATCGCGCGTGGTTGCAGCGCGCGTGGTGCGCGGTGCAACTGCGCACCGTCGACTTCGGCGAATCGACCGGCACGGTGCACGACGCCATGGCCGCGGGAGTTCCCGTGATCACCAACGTCGCATCCGCCCGCGATCTGCCGAAGGGCACGGTCATCAACATCGACCTCGACGTCGATGAGTTGGCTCGACGCCTCGAGGTCGTACTCTTCGACGGGCACACGGCCGCAGAGCTGACACGGCGGGCCCAGGCACACGCCGCATCATGGACGTACGCCGACGTCGCCCACGGACTCCGCGCGGTGATCGATGACGTGATCCCCGTATCGTCCAAGCCGTTCATACTCGCCCGCTGAGGCGAGTCATTGGCGAGTGGCGATCACCAGCATTTGTCCGGCCAGCGGGCGCCACGGCAACCGCAGGTAGAGCGGCACCAAGCGGTGCCCGAACGAGAGCCGGCTCTTCAGGGTGAGCGGCAGGAAACGCGCCTCGACGTGCTCGCTCGTGAACCCGTTGGCCGCCAGCATGTCGGGCAGCGAGCGATCGGTGAACACGGTGACGTGGGTGTAGTCGTCGAAGTATTCGTGCGGACGCAACCGGAAGTTCGGCTGTACGAGGATCAACCGGCCGCCGCCGCGCAGCACCCGCCGTACCTCACCGAGGGTCGTGAGCAACGCGCCGCGTTCGAGATGCTCGAAGAGATTCGACGCGAAAACGACGTCGAACGTCGCGTCGGCGAACGATGACAAGTCGGTGCACGGCCCGACGGCAGTGACGACGCCGGCGTCGGCGAACGTTGCGAAGCTGGGTTCGATGTCGATGGCCGTGCGCGAACCGGCGGCAATGGTGTTGGAAAAGTCGCAATAGCCGGCGCCGAGCTCGAGTACATCGGCGGTCGGGCTGATCCAGCGCTGCAGATACGCAGCGACGTGGCGCCACACCGCTCGCCGGCGAGAGTCAGGGGTGTAGCGGGTCGCGAAGTAATCGGCGTCGCTCATGCCCGTTTCGATCGGAGACGGCCGCGGCCGATGCGCATGCGCAGGACGAGACCGATCATGTCGATGCCGAGCGTGAACGCCTTGCGCAGATCGCCGGTGACGGCGGATTCGCCGACGCGCGGGTGGTAGTTGACCGGTACTTGCACGAACCGCTCACCGGTCGCCACGACGAGCAGTTGCATCTCGAGACCGAAGCGGCTGCCATGCGACCGGAACTCGGGCTGGATACGGGCGACGCACTCCCGACTGAGCAGCCGGTAGGTGCAGCCGACGTCGGAGAGGTACGGCGTGTTGTAGAGGACTTCGATGAGCTTCGCGACCGCCCAGTTGCCCCACCGCAAGAACCAGGTCATGTTGGCCCCGCTCCAGATGAACGTCGACACCGTGCGCGAACCGAAGACGGCGTCGCAGTCGACCGAATAGGGCAGCAACTTCAGCAGATCGTCGGGGTTGAAGGTCGCGTCGGGTTCACAGACGCAGATCAGGTCGGCGTCCACTTCGCGCAGGCCACGCTGAATCGCGGATCCGTATCCTTGCGTGGGCTCGAAGATCTCTCGTGCAGACGTCGCCGCGACCTCGGCAGAGGTGCCGTGTTCGGCGTTGTTGTTGACGACCACGATGTCGTCGACGACGCCCAGCGCTTCGAAACCTTTGACGACCGCGGCGATGCTGTTGCGCTCTCGATACGTCGGCAACACGACAGCGATGGTACGGCCGTTCCACATCGCTCGGATCGTACTCGCCGCTCAGCAGCGGGCCGTCATGGTGGCCGCGATCACCGGCACCGGTATGGCCTGTGGGGTGTGCACCAACACGTAGTCGCCGATCGGTTCGGTGGTGGCCGTCAGGCCCATGCCCTTGACCACGTCGAGCCAGCCGGCGAGGCAGCCCGAGTCTCGGTAGAAGAACGCGGCGTCGGCACCTTGCTGGTGCTTGCCCCCGATGCCGTAGTAGTCACCCGACAGAGGGATCACCAGTACGTCGCGCCGGTCTTGAAACACCAATCGATAGGCCAACCAGTAGTCGGCGTAGACGGCCTGTAGATCTCGGTCGGCGATCGCCTGCCAGACGGGGTCGGTCGAGATCGGGCGCAACACCGTTGCCTGTATCGCGATGCTCTCGCTGTCGTCGATCACATGTTGCAGCGACACCGCGGTGAGCAGCGCGGCGAATGCGAGCAGGGCGGTGATCGGGACGAGGCGCGCCTGGCTGACCCACACGATCAACGCCGCGGCACTGATCGCGAGCACCGGCACGAATGGCACGCCGTAGCGCGGCTCGGCGACGAACACGCTGTTGCGGGGGATCGAGAACAGCAGAGGGTACGCAATGCAGATCGCCAAGAGGAGCGTGCGGTTGCCTCGCCAGCGCGCGATCGCGACGATCGCGATGAGGCCGAGCACGACGAAGATGATCTGCGACCATGGTCGCAAGAACCAGGGGCCGTTGTAGAAGTGCCGCAATCCGGTCAAGCGTGGCAACAACCCGCGGAAGAAACCTTCGAAGCGTTGCGTGAACGTGCTCGACGCCGAAGGCAGCGGCTGTCGCAGCGAGCCCCAGTCGGTGCGCGCGTTGTGTACGAGCCACGGTAGAGACGCGCCCACTGCGGCGGCGACGAACACTGCCACTTTGCGGGCGACGGCGGGCCGGCAGATCAGCAACCACACGACGGTTGGCGCGAATGCGTACATGGCCATCGGATGCGTCCACACGCACAGGCCGCCGATCGCACCGAACACGGCAACGTCGCGCGCGTTATCGGGGTGCTCGTAGAGTCGCATTGCGAACAACATGCCCAGCGCGACGAGCAGCAACGCAACGGTGTAGTAGAGACGCACCTTGGTCGAGTCCCAGACGGTGGCCGCGGGATAGATCCACATCAACAGAGCCGCGATCTGGCCGTGGCGCTCGCTGAACATACGCCGCCCGACACGCCATACAACGACGCACGCGGCGGCGAACACCGCCACCTCGCACAGCTTGGCCGCGAGGCTGCTTTGACCGGTAAGTGCGAGGACCAATGCCCGCGGATACGCGAGCAACGTGCCACCGGCGCGCAGCCCCGGGATGAGCGCGGGGAAGCGACCGTGGGTGATCTCGCGCGACACGAGGGCCGATACCGCCTCGTCGCTGTCGAGGCCGCCGAGCGGACCCGCCAGCACGAACCACCGCAGGGCCACGCCGGCGGCGGCAACCGCGGCGATCAGCCAGCGGGGCAGTCCGTCGCGGTCGGCGGCCGGCGAGAGGTCGGCGTGTGGGGGGGTCGGCATCTCGGAAGTTTCGGCCAGTATCCGTGGGTTCGGGGCGGAATGACGCTAGTTCTTTGCCGGTGACGGCGCGGGTACGGGTCATCGTTCTCAACTTCAACGGCGGCGAGATGGTGCAACGAGCGGTTGCGTCGGTCCTCGAGTCGCGCTGGCCCGCCGACTCCCTCGATGTCGTGCTGGTCGACAACGCATCGACCGACGGCTCGGCCGACGATGTCGCCACCCGGTTCCCCGCGGTACGGGTGCTGCGGTCGGGTCGCAATGTCGGCTTCCCCGCCAACAACCTCGCCATGGGCGATCTCACCGATGTCGACTTCGTCGCGCTGGTGAATCCGGACGCCCTCGTCGATCCCGACTGGTTGGGCCCGCTCGTCGCCGCATTGGTGGCCGATGAGCGACTTGGCGCGGCGTGTCCGCTGATGCTCTTCGTCGCGCGCGACGAGGAGGGTCGAGAGATCGTCAACAACGCGGGTTGCGAAGTGCGCACCAATGGCTACGCGCGCGATCGCGGTATGGGCGTCGTGCACACCGCGGGCACGTTCGAGCCGAGCGAAGTTTTCGCGTGGAGTGGGGGAGCCGTCCTGCTACGCCGCGAGTATCTCGACGATGTCGGGCTCTTCGACACGCGGTTCTTCCTCTACTACGAGGACATCGACCTGTCGTGGCGCGGTCGCTCCCGTGGCTGGCGCTACCGATTCGTGCCCGCCAGCATCGTGCACCATCACCATGCGGCGACGGTCGGTGTGGGCTCGCCCACGCACCGTTACTACAGCGAACGCAATCGACTGTTGACGCTGATGAAGAACGCGCCGCCGGCGATGGCCCTGCGCGAACTATTGCGATTTCCGCTGTCGACTGCTTCGTATCTGTGGACCGACGCGATTGCACCACTCGGCCGCGGTCGCCGCCCCCGCATCGGCACCGTCGCCGCGCGCGTGAGGTCCTACGGCGGCGCGCTGCGCCACTCTCTGTACGCGTTGCGCGCCCGCCGTCGCATCGCGCGACGGCGCACGGAGAGCGCTCAGCGACTCGTGGCCGACTTCGTCCGCGACTGAACTCTGCGCCGGACGTAGATCAACCCGCGCACCGGACGTGTGCTCTTGAGGCGGCGCAATCGTGCCCGTATCCATTCGTCGCGCTCGAGCTCGGCCGCGAGTTGGTCCGCGAGCACTCGGGCACCCGAAAGCTCGTCGACCTTCGCCTCGAGCGCGTCCCGTTTGGCGCGCAAGCGCACGATCTCGTCATGCGCCGCTAACAGCTCGCGTCGTATGGCCGCGTCGTCGAGCCGGCCCGACTCGATGAGCGCGCGTCTCGATTGCGAACCGTCGGGGCCGGCGAGCGCAGTGGGACTTATGGCGATGCCGCAGCGGCCTGCGAGGATGGCGGTGATCTCGTCGACGGTGGCGGTCGGCGCGAAGCCGGCGTCCAGGCCCTCGGCGACGATCGTGTGGGCGATCGAATGCAGCGTCTCCCCCGCGTCGGTGGTGGTGGCGAAGTTGGTGGTGTGCAGCCAATCGCTGAAGGCATCGAGGTCGCCGGCCCGCAACGCGGCGAGCGCGGCATTGCCCTGTCCCAATTCCGCCTTGCCCTGTCCCCCTTCCGCCTTGCTCATCCTCTACCCTCCGCACCAAATGACGACTCGTCACACTACCGGCGGCACTGATCCCTCCGATGACCTGCCGCCCCCGCCACCGCACACCACGGTGGTGGTGCACTGGGGCGCACTGGCCTCGGGCGCGCCCGTGCCGCGTGATCGCCGTGTGTTGCGCTGGATCTCGCGTCGGGCGCGCGAATCGACCGTGTGGATCGCGTCGATCGAACCGGTGATGGGGTCGGCCGCGCACGACCAGACCGATGCGGCGGGTGTGGTCACGGTCGCCACCGGCGGGCACACGCGCCGCTGGCTGACACGACATCGAGCCAACATCGACGCGGTCGTGTGCACCGACATCGATGTCGCCGCCGTGATCGCCCGGTCGAGCGATCTTCCGCCGTTGTGGTTGCTCGATTCGCGAGCGGTCGAAGGCACGACATCGGCCGCGACGATCGAAGCC
Source organism: Acidimicrobiales bacterium (assembly GCA_039934635.1). GTDB lineage: Bacteria > Actinomycetota > Acidimicrobiia > Acidimicrobiales > WLNW01 > DATLFA01. The sequence goes on along the minus strand of JBDTLT010000132.1, from coordinate 6,137 downwards.
GAAGAAGCGCCGGGCCGCGAGTGCGCCATCACCGCGCGGGGCGCGCGTGACGACTCGGTGCGCGGCCGCGTCGCTCGCGTCGTGCTCCTCGACGAACCATCGCCGATGCCGACCGAAACCCGCGGCGACGCGGAATGTGTCGTGCTCGCCGACTGCCTCGTCAGTGACCGCAGCGGTGAGGCAGAGGCCGGCATCCGCTGGTTCGCCGACGAAGTGATGCCAGAGCTGCGCAAGGTGCGTCCACGGCTACGGCTCGTGGTTGCCTCGCTCGATGGCAACGTCGTGCGCCGAGCTCCCATTGCCGACGAGTTCTGCGGCCCCGCCGAGGCGTGGGGAGCGATCGATCGTGCCGCGGTCATCGTGGTGTGCCGGCGGGCCGGCCCTCTGCCGGACGACCTTTTGCACGAACTCGCGCACGCTGCGGTGGCGCCGGTCGTCGTCGACGGTGCGCACGACCGCGCCTACGCCGTCGCGCGGTGCGTTGCCGCGCTCGAACGTCCGGTGCGGGCGCGTGCAGTGACGACGTCCGCATGGCGCGCGCCGTCGCGGCAGGGGACTCTCGCCGCGCACAGCGAGCACACCGAGGGCTTCGCCCGAGAGGTCTATGGCACACAGCAATTGCCGTGGGTACAGGCGTTGATCACCAACTCGTCGTTGCCGGTGCCGGATCGATATCGACTCTGGCGCTCGGTCCACCATGGCGACACCGCCCGCGTGATGACCGCGGGCAGCCGCGCCGACCGGCTGACGTACCGACCGTTGGTCAGCATTGTCGTACCCGTGCACGACACCGACCCCGAGGTCCTGCGGGCGATGGCCTCATCGGTGCAACAGCAAACCTACCCACGATGGCAACTGTGCGTGGTCGATGACGCGTCGACGCGGCGCGACACCCGAGCGACATTGGCCGATCTGGCCACGACGGATGATCGCGTGGTGCTGCATCGGCTCGATACGGGTGCGGGCATCGCGGGTGCAACCAACGCGGCGATCGGGCTGGCAACGGGCGCGTACGTGGCGTTCCTCGACCACGACGACGTGCTTGCGCCCGACGCGCTCTACTGGATCGTGCGGCGGCTCGAGCTCGATGGTGCCATCGACGTGCTCTATTCCGATGAGGACAAACTCGACGAACGGGGGACACGCGTCGAGCCGTACTTCAAGCCCGACTGGTCGCCCGACTATCTCCTTTCGCTGAACTACGTGACCCATCTCCTGGTCGTGCGCCGGCGCCTGCTCGACGAAGTCGGCGGGCTGCGCGAAGGATTCGACGGGGCGCAGGACTACGACCTGCTGTTGCGGTTGACGGAACACACGGACCGCGTCGCGCACATTCCGGCGCCCTTGTATTCGTGGCGCAAAGTGGAGGGATCCACGTCGGCCGATATCCACGCCAAGCCGGCCGCCCACCGAGCCAGTGAGCGGGCACTCGAAGAGGCCATTGCCCGGCGAGGGCTCGCGGCCACGCGCGAACGGGGCATCCAACCCACGTGGCACCGAGTGCGATATCGCGTCACCAACCCGCCGACGGTGTCCGTCGTGATCCCCACTCGCGATCGCGTCGATCTACTCGAGCCGTGCGTCGAGCGCGTGCGTTCTGCGACTGCCGGTTTGTCGGTCGAGTTCGTCATCGTGGACAACGAGAGCTGCGATCCTGCGACGTTGCAGTACTTCGGGAGGGTTGCCGCGCTCGGCGACGTTTCGATCGTGCGCTATCCGCATCGATTCAACTTCGCGCGTCAGATGAACCTCGCGGCGCTCGCGGCAAAGGGTGACGTGTTGTTGCTCCTCAACAACGATGTGCGACCAACGAGTGACGACTGGGTCGAGGCGATGCTCGAGCATGCGCTGCGCCCCGAGGTCGGTGCAGTCGGCGCCCGCCTCGTGTGGCCCGACGGCCGGGCGCAACACGAGGGCGTCGTGCTCAACGCCGGTGGTGTCGCGCTGAACCTCGACTCTGGCCCGCACGCGGCCTTTGGCAAGTGCATACGCAATACCGCGGCAGTGACGGCCGCCTGCCTGATGACCCGCGCGTCGGTCTACGCCGCCGTGGGCGGTATGGACGAGCGACTGCGCGTCGCCTACAACGACGTCGACCTGTGCTTGCGCATCGGCGAGCGCGGCTGGCGCATCGTCTACACGCCGTATGCCGAGCTCGAGCACGCGGAGAGCTCGACGAGGGGCTCGCTGCACCCGGTCATCGACGAAGCGTTCTTCCAGAAACGCTGGGGCGCGCCGTACACCGCGTTCGACCCCTTCTACACGCCCAACCTCGAACTGATGCAGCCATGGTCCCCGCGTTTGTAAGCGTCCTGTGGACGGTCGTGCTGCTGCTGTACCCGGCGACTGCCGCCGGCGCGGCTACGGCTGATGCGGCGCCGACGCGGGTACGCGTCGTGGTGACGACTCATGATGACTTCGCATCCGACTACGACTTCGTGTCGCGACAACCAAATCTCGGCACGTTCACGGTTGACGCCGACGCCGCCACGCTCGAACGGTTGCGCCGCGACCCGTCGGTGGCCGCGATCACGGTCGATCGAGAGTTACGCCCGGCGCTGGCCGACTCCACCGCGCAGATCCACGCGGACGCGGCGTGGGACAGTGGCCTGACCGGCGCCGGTCAGACAATTGTCGTGGTCGATACGGGCGTCGACCGCGCCCATCCGATGCTGAGCGGTCGGGTCGTCGACGAGGCCTGCTTCACCGAGGCCGCGGAGAGCGGCGGCGGGGCCGGCTCTTGCCCCAACGGGCAGGTGGAACAGCTCGGCACTGGCGCGGCCGCACCGTGCAGCGGCGGTGGTTGCGATCACGGTACGCACGTCGCGTCGATCGCCGCGGGCGCTCCGTTTGGCGGGTTGCGCGGCGTCGCGTCCGACGCGTCGGTCATCGCCGTGCAGGTGTTCACCCCGACGCCGAGCGGACCGACCACGAGCATCGGAGAAGTGCTCTCGGCCTTCGAGTGGGCCTACGAGCAGCGGACGCGGTTTTCGATCGCGGCGATCAACCTCAGCGTCGCGTCGGCGGCTCCGGTGACGACGCCGTGCGCCGACGCGGCCGTCGAGCAGGCGGTGACGCGATTGCATGACGTCGGCATCGCCGTGGTCGTGGCGGCCGGCAACGGCGGCTCGGCCGCCGACCTCGCGTACCCCGCGTGCGTGCGCGGCGTCATCAGCGTCAGTTCCGTCGGCTCGTTGGGTTCGCCATCGTCGTTCGCCAACCGCGCACCCGCGTTGTCGCTCTTTGCTCCGGGCGAAAGCGTCACGGCCGCGGCACCGGGCAACGCGACACAAACCAAAACGGGTACCTCCCAAGCAACACCTCACGTGGCGGGCGCGCTGGCGCTTTTTCGCCAGCGTGATCCGTCGGCTTCGCTCGATGCACTCGTTGCTCTCTTCGATCGCACTGCCGACGTGGTGGTCGGTCCCGACGGTCGCCGATCGGCGGCCGGAATGTTGCGCATCGACCGTGCGCTCGATGCGCGCTATCAACACCCGTCAGTCGACACCTCGCGCTTCGCCCCGCCGGTCGTGAGCCTTGCCGCATTGCGCGTTCTGCCGGGGCGGGTAGAGGTGGTGGGATCGGTGGTCGACCCGGCCAGTGTGTTGCCGGCCACGCTGATCGGGTTCATCGACGGGACCCCCAAAGCGGTGGTGCAAGCGAGTGCCGGTGACGGCGACACACAACGATTCACGCTGACCGTGCCGATCGATGGAGGCACGCCGCTCGAGTTGTGCATCGACATCCAAGGCGCCCGCGCCGCGACCGCGACACGAGTCGTGTGTACCAGCGTGACCGGTCCGGGCGGGCCGCCCATCGGCTCGGTGGATGTGGTGCGCGCCGGGCTGGGAGTGCTTGTCGTGCAGGGTTGGGTGATCGATCCGGACGCCTCGGCGCCCATCGACGTGCACGTCTATGTCGACGGCGTGCTGGTGACCGGTGCACGGGCCGATCGCACGCGTGACGACGTCGGGCGCGCGTATCCCGACTATGGCGCGGCGCACGGGTTCGCCGCGACGGTGGCCGTCGCCGGCGGCGCGCATGTGGTGTGCGTGTATGGCATCGACAGTGGCGACGACGCCAACGCGCTCATCGGATGTCGGCAGTTCGACATGCCGACCGGCGCGCCGTTCGGATCACTCGATGTCGTGCGTCCGACCGCGCTGGGCTCGGTCGTCGCCGGCTGGGCGATCGACCCCGACCTTGCGACCGCCATCGAGGTGCACATCTATGTCGACGGACGATTGGTACGCGGTGTCATCGCCAACCGTGCCCGCGCCGACGTCGCGGCGGCGTATCCGCAGTTCCCGTCCGCCCATGGCTATGAGGCGACGCTCGATCTCGCAGCAGGCCCGCACGTGGTCTGTGCCTACGGCATCAACGAAGGACGGGGCACGAACGCGCTGCTCGGCTGCGGCACTACTTAGTGCGGCTGAGCCGCAACGCTGGGGCGGCTGCGCCGCAACCAAGCGGCGGCGAGCGACGCGATCAGGGCGGAAAGCGTGAGTACCGCAATGCCTTCGCCGGCATGGTCGGAAATCAGCATGCGCACCGGTTCGCCGTCGTCGACTGCGACGAGCACGGCGATCGCCGCGACGAACGCGTTGAGCGCGACATGCGCGGCCGACGGCTTCGCGTCGGCCCGACCGAAACAACCGCACGACTCGATGGGCAAGCCGCGGGCGAGCGCGGAGGTGACGAATACCGCGAACGACAGATAGAGCGCGGCGATGACGAGCGGCGCGACGCGATGATGGATGACCAACGCACCTGCCGCCGCGGCAAGCTCGAATGCCGCGAGCCCCCGCACCAAACCGACGGCATTCGGCAATTCTGCGAGGCGCAATGCCCGAGAAAGGGGATGTGGATCGCGCAGCTTCTGCACGCCGGCGATCGCGAGCAAGAGTGCCGCCGAGGTGAACAGAACCTGAAGCACATCCATCGGTCCGAGCGTACCGAACCACCGGTAGCCTCTTTCGGGTGACGAGTATCGCAATCATCGGTGGCGGCCCCGCCGGCAACAGTGCCGCGACACAAGCAGCTCGACTCGGGGCCGAAGTCACGTTGATCGAGCGTGACATCGTCGGCGGTGCGGCACACCTGTGGGATTGCATCCCGTCCAAAGCGATGATCGCCACCGGCAGCGCGCTCAGCTACGTGCGCCACAGCGACGACATGGGCCTCGTCGACAGCGGGGACAGTGTTCTCGACATCGCCGCGCTGCGTCAGCGAGTGCAATCGATCGAAGCGCGTCTCTCCCGTTCGATCACCGAGCTGTTGGAGAGCCAGAACGTTCGCTTGATCCGGGGCCGGGGCACGCTCAAGGGCCCGCACGAGATCGTCGCCGAGACCGCCGACGGCCTGATCGAACTCAGCGCCGACATCGTCGTGTTGGCGACGGGCAGCCGCCCGCGGATTCCTGAGTTTGCCGTACCCGACGGCGATCGCATTCTCACGACGCGCGACTCGTACCCACCGCCGCAGATCCCCGAACAGATCGTCGTGATCGGCTCCGGCGTCACCGGCGTCGAGTTCGTGCACATGTTCAAGTCGTTCGGGAGCGAAGTGACGTTGATCGTCAGTCGTCAACAAGTGCTGCCGACCAAAGACCCCGAGGTGGCGGCGGCGCTCGAGGCCGACTTCCTTTCGCGCGGCGTGCGGTTGTTCAAAGGTGCGCGTGCGCAACGCATCGAACGCACCGATGACGGCGTCGTCGTGCATTGCGATGACGGGCGTCAGGCCAAGGGTTCGCACACGTTGCTCGCGGTGGGCTCGATCCCCAACTCCGAAGGACTTGGTCTCGAGGGCATCGGTGTCGATGTGCGTGACGGCTACGTCGTCATCGATCACAACTGCCGTTCATCGGTCCCGCACATCTATGCCGCGGGTGATTTGTCCGGCAAGTTGCCCCTGTCGTCGGTGGGCGCCATGCAGGGCCGCAAGATCGCCGAGCACGCGCTGGGCATGCACAAGCGGCCCCACCGCCACCTCGACTACGACAAGGCCGCGTCGGCCATCTTCACCGAACCCGAGATCGCCGACGTGGGTGTGGCCGAGGTCGATGCCTTCGCCATCGGCCGCAAGATCCGCGTCACCAAGGTGCCGTTCGCGGTGTCCGCCCGCGCGCTCATCGACGG
>JBDTLT010000131.1:0-14544 GCA_039934635.1 Acidimicrobiales bacterium | reverse complement strand
ATGTCGAGCCGGTTGTTCCAGACCATTCGCGAAGACCACGGGCTCGCGTATTCGATCTTCTCCTCGGCGGCCAGCTTCAGCGATACCGGAGTGTTCTCGATCTACGTGGGCACCACGCCCGACAGCACACCGGTCGTCGTGCGCCACACCCGTGACATCGTCGACGACGTCGTCCGCAACGGTGTCAGCGATCGTGAACTCGAGGTGGCCAAGAACGCGTTCGAAGGCGCGACCGTGATGAATCTCGAGGACACCGGTTCCCGCATGGCCCGCCTCGGCACGTCCGTGATCACTCGGGGGGCGGTGACACCGCTCGACCAGTACCTCCGCTCGGTGCGCAAAGTCACTCGCCGCGACACACAGCGCGTCGCCGCCAAGATCTTCGGTGGTGAGCCGACGGTCGCGGCCGTCGGGCCGATCAACGCCCGCGCCGTTCGCTGGTAGTAGCCACCGGCGACCCCGGTGGTGTGGGCGACGCGCGTCCATTAGGGTGCAGCCATGACCGCGACGGAACGTATTCGCGTCGGTGTTTTCGGCGCCGGCGGGCGCATGGGCGTCACTGTTTGCCAGGCCGTTGCCAGCGATAGTCGTCTCGAGCTCGTGGCCGCGGTCGATCCGTTTCACGCGGGGCTCGATATCGGGCAGGTCGCCAAGATCGAGTCGCTCGACATTCAGGTGAGTTCGTCGGCCGAAGCACTGTTGCGGGCCGAGGCCGAGGTGGCTGTCGACTTCACGCATATCGACGCGGCCCGCGAAAATCTGCGTTACCTCGCGGAGAACGGCATTCACGCGGTCGTCGGTACGACCGGTTTCAGCGCCGATGACTACAACGAAGCGACGAGCCTCTTCACCAAGAGCAACTGCCTGATCGCTCCCAACTTCGCCATCGGCGCGGTTTTGATGATGCGCTTCGCCGAGATCGCCGCGCCGTTCTTCGAAAGTGCTGAGATCATCGAACTGCATCACGACCAAAAGATCGATGCGCCGTCGGGTACCGCGGTGATGACCGCGCAACGCATGGCCGCGGCGTCGACCTCGTGGTCGCCCGACCCGACGGAGCAACAGATCTATCCCGGTGCGCGCGGCGGCAAAGGCCCCGCCGGCATCTCGATTCACTCGGTGCGACTCCGCGGGTTGGTCGCCCACCAAGAAGTGTTGCTCGGCACCACTGGTCAGACGTTGAGTATCCGCCACGACACCACCGACCGCTCATCGTTCATGCCGGGCGTACTCATGGCGGTAAAGGCCATCGGCAACTCGCCCGGCGTCACGATCGGCCTCGACAAGCTCCTCGGTATCTAGCGCGCTTCTCCCGTTCTCGCTGTCGAACGTGGGCCCGTGGCCCACGTTCGACAGCGAGTTCGGTCAGTTGACGTCGACCGGCTGCCACGTGCGACCGGCGTCGGCGGTACGCCAGATTTTGGTTTTGGCGTCGGGGTCGGTGTTGAAGAAATCGCCGATGTAGCCGTGTTGCGCGTCGGTGAACACGACCGGGCCCATGCAGTCGCCGGGGTCGCGGAAGTCGGCGGCCGCGCTCCATGTCACGCCGCCGTCGGTGGTGACGATTGCCGGTCCGCGGCATTGACCGATGTAGGCCTTGCTCGGCGAGTTCGCCCACACTTGCTCGAGATAGCCGAACGTGAGCGCATCGAGTGCGACGTGCCAACGATGACCGCCATCGTCGGATCGTGCGATGACGCGCCGCTCCCACCCGCCACCTTCTCCGCCGGCGCACGCGAGCCAAAGCTGGCGCGAGTCCACGGCCGCGATCTCGGATCGCGCGACGCCGCACTCTTCCACCGACGTCAAGGTCGCCCAGTGGCGGCCACCGTCGTCGGTCGACACGATGTCATGCGCGTCGGGGCTCGCTCGTTGCGTGAGCAGGATCACATGCTCGTCGTCGAGCACGACGAGTTGTGCCGAATAGCGCTCCTGCAACAGTGACAAAGGCGTCTCGACCCGGTGCCACGTTGCGCCGTGATCGTTCGACCGCAGGATCGCGGTGACGCAACTCGTCGCAGTGATGTCGCAGGCGTCGGTGACCGCCCATGCGGTCGTCGGTCCGACAGCGAGATCGCTGATCCGCGCCAGGCCGGCGATGCGAGACCAGGTGATGCCACCATCGGGGCTCTCCCACAGCGCGCTCGCGTTCAACGGGCTGCCGGGTACGTCGAACAGCCACAGTTCGCCTTGGCGGCTTGCCCTCAGCCGAAAGCGCGAACTGGCCGCGCCCTCGTTTGGTGAGGGCACTCGCGACCACGACGCGCCGCCGTCGGTGGTGGCCGCGAGCGGCACGGGACATCCGACGCAGTTGCCGCCGGAGCTGAGCATCCAACCGCGCGCCGCATCGCGAAAGACGATGTCGACGGGGACGCCCTGCGCGGGGGCCGGAGCCACCTTCGCCGCCGCGGGAACGAGCGTGGTCGCGACAAGACCCGGCGCGAGAGTTGTGATGGTGGGAGGCACGTGAACCGGCGGATCCGGCGGTCGAGTCGTGGTGGCCTCGGTCGACGGCGCGCTCTTGTCGGTGGTTTTGACCGCCACCGTCGATGGCGGACCAGACGATGGCGGCGCGGACTGCGCCGGCGTATCGGCGTCACCGCAACCCGCGACGAGCGCGACCGCGGGCACGAGCACGCAAAACAGTCGGGGAATTCGTCGCCGCAGACTCATCGCCGGTTTGGACGACGCGGTCGGGGCATTTCTTCCCGCGGTCAGTCGAGCAAGTTGCGGGCGAGCGCGACGGCGATGCCACACAGGCTCAGGCCGTCGCGTATGTCGTCGTTGGCGATGAATTCGCGCACACGTGCGATGGGCACCCATTCGATGCGGGTCGCTTCGCTGGTATCGGTCGGTTCGCCGACATAGGTCGCGCCGTCCGCGAGAAAGATGTGAAAGGTGTGATCGCTCATGCCGTTGGTCGGATGGAACGTGGTCAGGTGGCGCAGCGGTCCCGGCTGCCAACCGGATTCTTCGAGGGCCTCGCGTTCGGCGGCGTCGATCGGCGCTTCACCGGCCTCGACCTTGCCGGCCGGTATCTCCCAGCCCCACGTGTCGGTGATGAAGCGATGGCGCCACAGCAGCAGCACCTCGCCGGGACGGTGGATGACCGCGCCGGCGGCCGCACGCGGCACGCGGATCACGTGGTGATCGAAGCGGCGCTCGTCGGGAATTTCGACGTCGACGAGCGCGAGATTGACCCATTCGCTCTCGTAGAGCGCACGTTCGCCGTGAACGATCCACTGCACCGATCGAGCCTATAGCGTGGCCTTCGATGTGGGACTTCGCCCGTCGCCCTCGCTGGATCCTGTCGCACCTCCTCGTGCTGGTGTTGATCATCACCATGATCAACCTTGGTTTCTGGCAGCTGCGGCGACTCGACGAGAAGACGACGCTCAATGACAACATCCGCTCGCGCGGGACGTTGCCGACCCAACCGTTCGACGCGCTCGTGCCCGCGGGTTCGACCCGCGCCTCGACGCGCGAGGTGCAGTGGCGGCGCGCAACGGCCACGGGCACGTACCGCGCCGCCGACGAGCTCGTCGTATCCAACCGCACCGTCAGCGGGCAACCGGGCTTCTGGGTGCTCACGCCGTTGGTCGAGCCCGACGGAACGATCATCCCCGTGGTGCGCGGGTTCGTGTTCCGTCCCGAGTTCGAGCAGCGCGGCATCGCGAGCGTCCCGGCCCCGACGGGTGAGGTCACGATCGAAGGCGCGCTACAGGCCAGCCCGACGAGCGGTCACTTCGGCGACGAGCCGTCGAAGAGCGGTGCGGTACCCGCCATCTCGCAGGTTGATGCCGCCGAGTTGGCCAAGCGGTGGGGCCCCACCGTGGCGCCGGTCTACTTCCGCCTCGACGCCGGTGACGGCGCACCGACCGCCGATGGCCCCCTCTACCCGGTGCCGCCACCGCCGCTCTCGAAGGGCCCGCATCTCAGCTACGCGATCCAGTGGTTCATCTTTTCGGCGATCGGATTGGTCGGCTATCCGATCATTTTGCGCCGACAGGCGTATGGTCGTGACAGGTCGGCCGACGACGTCTGGCCCGACGACCTCGATAATCCCGACGACGGACTGACGACGGCTCGTCAAAATGGGGCGGCACCGGGCACCATTGTCCGAGATACCGCCTGACGGCAAAGGAAGCAGCATGGCCCGATTCGGACGAGTACTCACGGCGATGATCACGCCGTTCGACCATGACGGCGCGCTCGACCTCGACGGCGCGGCCAAGCTGGCGTCCTGGCTCGTAGAGCAAGGCAACGAAGGGCTCGTCGTGGCCGGCACGACTGGCGAGAGCCCCACGCTCACCCACGAAGAGCAGATCGAGCTCGTGCGCGTCGTCTGCCAGGCCGTGTCGGTGCCCGTCATCGCCGGGGCCGGCAGCAACGACACGAGGGCCGCCATCGAGCTCACCGAACAGACCACCGCCGCCGGCGCGGCCGCGATCCTCTCGGTCACCCCGTACTACAACCGCCCGTCCCAAGCCGGCCTGCTTGCGCACTATCGCGCCATCGCAGCGTCGACCGACTTGCCGATCATGCTCTACGACATCCCGGTGCGCACCGGTCGCAAAGTCGACACGGCAACAGTGCTCGAGCTGGCGCACGACGTGGTCAACATCGTCGCGTTGAAAGACGCTGCCGGCAGCCCCGCCGAAACCGCCACGTTGATCGCGAGCGCGCCGGAGGGCTTCGAGGTCTACAGCGGCGATGACGCGCTCACCTTGCCGTTGCTCGCGGTCGGGGCGGTGGGTGTCGTGGGTGTCGCGACGCACTGGGCGGCGGCCGAAATGGGCGAGATGATCGATGCCTATCTCGCCGGCGACGTGCAGCGCGCCCGCGAGCTCAACGCCATGTTGATGCCTTCGTGGCAATTCGAAAGCGGTGATCGCAATCCCAACCCGATCCCGACGAAGGCGATGTTGAAGGTGCTCGGCCGTCCCGGCGGTGACTGCCGGCTACCGATGGGTCCCGAGCCCGACGATCTGCAAAATCGAGCTCGCGCAATACTCGCGGGACTCGGTCGTCCCTGATGGCTCGGCCCGTTCGACTGGCATTTCTCGGCGGCCTCGGCCGCATCGGGCGTAATTGTGCGACCCTCGAAGTCGACGGGCGATTGCTCATCGTCGACTGCGGTCAGATGTTCCCCGATGACACCGAACCGGGCATCGACGTCATCCTTCCCGACTTCACCTACCTGCGCGAGCAGGCGGGGCGCATCGACGGCTGCCTCCTCACACACGCGCACGAAGACCACATCGGTGCGCTGCCGTATGTACTGCGCGACATGTCGTTCCCCATCTATGGCTCACCGTTCACGTTGGGTCTGGTACGGCACAAGCTCGACGAAGCCGGTTTGCTCAACCGAGCCGAGCTGATACCGATCGGTGATCACCAGCGCCGCCGTATCGGCACGTTCGACTGCGAATTCCTGCCGGTCACTCACTCGACGCCGTCGTCGTTGCTGACGGTGTTCCGCACCCCGCAAGGTGTGATCGTGCATTCGGGCGATTTCAAGATCGATCCGCTGCCTGTCGATGGCCGCATCACCGACGTCGATCGGGTGGCGGCCATCGCGAAAGAAGAGGGCGTGCGCCTTCTCCTTGCAGATTCGACCAATGCCGACAGCCCCGGCGCGACGAAGTCCGAGACGCACATCGGCGACGTGTTGCGCGGTGTGTTCCTCGCAAACCGCGGCCGGCGCATCATCGTCGCCTCGTTTGCGAGCCATGTGCATCGGCTGCAACAAGTTGCCGACATCGCGGTCGCCGAAGGTCGCAAGATCGCCATTCTCGGCACGTCGATGGTGCGCAACACCAAGCTCGCTCGCGATATCGGTCTGATGCACATCCCGAGCAACTCGATCATTCCCCCCGACGAACTCAATGATCTCGATCCCGCTCACGTGTGCGTCATCTGCACCGGTTCGCAGGGCGAGTCGCGCGCGGTGCTGTGGCAATTGGTGACGGGCGAGAATCGCTACATGTCGATCAGCAAGGACGACACCGTCGTGTTGAGCGCGCACCCGATCCCCGGCAACGAAACGTCGGTGGCCCGGTTGCGCAACCGGCTCACGCTGCTCGGCGCGCGCGTTGTGCACGACGGCATTCTCGAAGTGCACACCAGCGGTCACGCGAAGCAAGACGAGTTGTCCACGCTCATGCGAGCGGCCAATCCCGAATGGTTCGTCCCGATCCACGGCGAGGTGGCGCATCTCGCGGCACACGCCGAGTTGGCGCGCCACGTGTTGCCGATCGCCGACGACCATGTCGTCGTGTGCGCGGAGGGCGACACACTGGTGCTCTCCGACAGCGGCATGGTGATGGGCCCCGAGATCCCGGCGCGTCGTGTGTACGTACACGGCACCGTCGATGGCGTCGACGACGCGGTGTTGCGTGATCGCAAGACTCTGGGCGACGACGGCTTCGTCCTCGTCGCCGTCGAGGTGCATCTCGAGGGTAAGCAGCGCGCCGGTGAGCCGCGGGTCATCAGCCGCGGCTGGGCCGCCGAACACGATCGCACGACGCTGCACGAAGCGGTCGCCGATGCTGTGCGGCGCTCGCTGCGCGACCTCCTCGCGGATCCGGGCGAAGAGGGCGCGACGCGCGAGCAGGTCGAGCGGGCGGTGCGCCGCGCCGCCGGATCGACGGTCAACGAGCGCTCACGCCGCCGACCGATGATCGTGCCCGTAGTGACATACAACTGAACACGATGCACTGAAAGCGTGTGAAGAATATCGACGCTCCCATCGGCACGCCCCAGCGCGGATGCCCATGAGGCTGGTGTTAGCTTTGGGCTCATTGTGGCCCAACGTAAGAGCACCGCGACCCGTCCGTCCCGTTCTCGCCCAGTAGCGCAGCCGCCTCTCGTCCAGCGCGTCGTCGGCGCCGCGTTCGACGGTCGCGGTCACGACGTGTGGGGGATGATCTTCGTTGTCGCCGGGCTGGTCTCCGGGTTGGCGATCTACCTCGACCTGGGCGGCCCCCTCGGGCAGTTCATCGACGATGCGTCCGGCTTCTTCGTCGGCCTGTTGCGGGTGCTCATGCCACCCGCACTCGTCGGCTGCGGTGTGCTGTTGATCCGCAGCGGTGGCGACGCAGAGCGCGAAGGCGACAACTTCCGCACCATGACCGGCGCCGCCGTCGTGCTCGTGGCGCTGGCCGGCTTCTGCCATCTCTACGGTGGCCAGCCCTCCCTCAACGCCGACAACCGCATCGAGAATCTCTCCGACGCCGGTGGCCTCCTCGGTGTCGCGGTCGGCGGGCCGCTCGAATCGATCGCGTGGATCTATGGCGCGTCGATCGTGCTCGCCGCGGTCGCGTTCCTGGGCGCGGTCATGTTCATCGGTATACCGGTGCGCGACGCGGTCGGCATCGTGCGCAGTTCCATCGCACCGATCGGCACGGGCATTCAGAGTGCGTTTCGTTCGCTCTTCACCCTCGGCCGCGATCGTGACGCCGTCGACGACGACGAAGAAGAAGTCGAAGACGACGACGAAGTGATCGACCTGCGCGGACCACGTCCCGGTTTGGTGACGCCGTTCGACCACGCGGCACTCGATGACGACGAAGAAGACGAAGTCGAAGAAGAGGCACCTGTCGCGGCCGCGCCGCGCCGCGCGCCGCGGCCGCCGAAGAAGCCCGCCGATACCGCCGAGTTGACGCCCGTGGTCGAGCCGACGCAACTCGCCATCGATCTCGGGCCCGCGCTCGCGGCGTCGCAGTGGAAGCTGCCGCCGATGTCGCTGCTCAAGCGATCTGCCGCGCGTGAAGTCGACACGGCACGTGTGAGCGAACGGGGTCATCAACTCGAGCGCGCGCTCGCCGAACACGGTGTGCAGACGCGTCTTGTCAACATGGTGGTCGGGCCGACGGTGACGCGCTACGAACTCGAGCTCGGACCCGGCGTCAAGGTCGCCCGCGTCACGAGCCTCAACCGTGACATCGCCTACGCGATGGCATCGGCCGACGTGCGCATCCTCGCCCCGATCCCCGGCAAGCAGGCGATCGGTGTCGAGGTCCCCAACACCGATCGGCAGGTCGTCGCGCTCGGCGACATCCTGGCGTCGAGCGAGGCGCGCAACGCCAAGCATCCGCTCGAAGTCGCGATCGGTCGCGACATCAACGGCCGCGCCGTGCTGGTCAACCTGGCGACGATGCCCCACATCTTGATCGCCGGCGCGACGGGCGCCGGCAAGTCGTCGTGCCTCAACTCGATCATCACGTCGATCCTGATGCGCTCGACGCCCGATCAGGTGCGCATGATCCTCGTCGACCCCAAGCGCGTCGAGATGAGTCAGTACGAGCGCGTGCCCCACTTGTTGACCGCCGTGGTGACCGACCCCAAGAAGGCCGCGAACGCGCTCGCCTGGGCCGTGCGCGAAATGGAGCGGCGCTACGACTTGCTCCACCATTGCGGCTTTCGCGACATCACCGGTTACAACGCGGCGTTCGACAAGGACGAGCTCAAACCGGCGCTCGGCGAAGCCGAGCCCGACGGCAGCCCAAAGGAATACAAGCGGCTGCCCTTGATCGTCGTCGTCGTCGACGAGCTCGCCGATCTCATGATGGTGGCCGCCCGCGACGTCGAGGACTCGATCTGTCGCATCGCGCAGATGGCTCGCGCCGTCGGCATCCACCTCGTCATCGCCACGCAGCGCCCGTCGGTCAACGTGATCACCGGCTTGATCAAAGCCAACGTTCCGGCCCGGCTCGCGTTCGCCGTGTCGAGTCAGACCGACAGCCGCGTCATCCTCGACCAACCGGGCGCCGAGCGACTCGTGGGCAAGGGCGACATGTTGTTGCTCGGGCCGTCGTCATCGGCACCGCAGCGTATCCAGGGCTCTTGGGTCACCGAAGAAGAGTGCCGCGCCGTCGTGGGTACCTGGCGTCGTCAAGCACCCAAGGTCGACTACGACAACACCGTTGCCACCGACAAGGGTCCCGCGGGCGGCGACGCCGCGGATCCCGTCACGGGGGGAGCGGGCCGCCACGACGGTGACGACGAGGACGACCTGCTGTGGGAAGCGATGGAGCTCGTGGTCGCCAGCCGGCTCGGGTCCACGTCGATGTTGCAACGCAAGTTGCGCGTCGGCTTCGCCCGCGCGGGGCGCCTCATGGACTTGCTCGAGAACCGCGGGGTCGTCGGGCCGTCCGAAGGATCGAAGGCGCGCGACGTCTACATGTCTGCCGAAGAGTTCGCCGAGCTGAAGACCGGCCAGCACAGCTGACGCAAATGAACCGATCGCGGGTCCGCACCCGACAGAGAGTCACACTCTGTCGCAAGGACTCGCTATGGCAACATCGTTCCGTCGTTGGTTCGTCACGGGCGTCTTCGCGATCGCGCTGTTCATCGCCGCCCGCATCGGTTACAAGCCCGCGGGGGCGGTGCTCTTCGGCTTCGCGCTGCTGACGCCGCTCGAGCGGACCTTCCGCCGCCATGATCAACCGGTGCGCCGCCCCGGCCTTCGCACCGATGTCGTGCATCTGCTGTTGACCTCTGCGCTGGCAACTGCCGCATCGGTGCTCCCGGTGATCGTTGGGTTCATCGTCACGCGGCCGTTGCCTCGTCTCGACGTCGTGGTCGCGCGATGGCCGCTCGTTGCCCAAGCGACCTGGACCCTGTTCTGGATCGAGCTGGCGGTGTATTGGGCGCATCGCCTATTGCACCGTGTGCCGTTGTTCTGGCGCTTTCACAAGATCCACCACTCGTCCACGCGCCTCGACTGGATCGCCGGCGCGCGGGTGCACCCGTTCGATCGCGCCATCGGTGTCGGCATCGCGGTCGTGCCCGCATTCGTACTCGGTGTGCGACCAGTGCAGTTCGGTGCGTTCGCCGCGGTACAGGGCGTCGTCGCGGTCCTGCTGCATGCGAACGTGCGGTGGCGCCTGCGGCCCCTCGGTCGCGTCGTGGCGACAACCGAGTTCCATCACTGGCACCACAGCCTCGGCGACGATGCGCGCGATGCGAACTACGCAGCGTTCCTGCCGGTCTTCGACATCGCTTTCGGCACGTACCACATGCCGGGCGACGCCCGCCCCGAACGCTACGGCGTGTGGGACCACGTGCCCCACGGATGGTGGGCACAGCTCAAGGACCCGTTCCGCAAGCGCTCCACGGTGCCGACGAGGCGCCGCGGATCCTTCGACGGCCTCCCCGTGCCCTTTTGAAGGCCACAATGCAACCGATGGTGATCCGTGGACTACGGCGCCGCTGACCAAGCGCTACTGGCGCAGATCGCGTCGGGTGACCGCGCCGCGCTCGAGGCGCTCTACCGCCGCCACAGCCCATGGATCACGGCGCGGTTGCAGCATCGCTGCGCGGACCGAGAACTCGTCGACACCGCGGTGCAGGACACGTTCCTCGCGGCGTGGCGCGGGGCGAAGCGCTATTCGGGCCGAGGCGATGTCGGCGCGTGGCTGTGGGGCATCGCCATCCGCAAGTTGATCGATCAGCTGCGCGCGCGGCGACCCACGCCGATCGCACCCGAGTTGGCGCAGACCTCGGTGACCGATGCGGTGTCGTTCGAGGAAGAGCTCTTGGGATCGGGCGCGTTCGGTGCGGTCGGCCCCGCACTGGCCCGCCTCGAACCCGATCTGCAGGCGGTGTTGCTCGCAACGGCGATCGACGGATTGACCACGAAAGAAGCGGCCCGCCTCCTGGGTGTGCCGCAGGGAACGGTGAAGACACGACTGATGCGGGCCCGTGCGCAACTGCGCGCCGGCTTGGCATAGGAGAGGGCGCTATGAACGCGACATCCGGGTGGGCGACGGTGACTCCGCAACGACTCGACGCCAACTGGCGCGCGATCGTGGCCGAACTCGACGCGCCGGCACGCAGCAGGATCGAGCGCGCGTTGTTGGCGGTGCGGATGCCCGAGCCCATCGCTCGGACGTTGGTCGCGACGCCGGCGCTGCGGCGCGCGTGGTTCGTCGCCACCGGCGTGGCGTTGTTGTTCGGGCTGGGCGCGGCCGACACGTCGAAACCCGGTGCCAGCCTGCTGATGCTGCTGGCGCTCGCGCCGATGGTGCCCGTCGTCGGGGTCACGTTGGCGTACGGCCCCGGCTCGGACCCTGCACACGAGGTGACCCTCGCGACCCCGATGAGCGGGTTGCGCCTGGTGCTGTTGCGATCGACGGCCGTGGTCGCGTGCTCGATGGGCGCGGCGGGCATCGCAACGCTGTTGTTGCGGGACAAGACGTGGATGTCGATCTCGTGGCTCGTGCCATCGCTCGCGCTGCCGGCGGTGTGCCTCGCGCTGTCGACCTACGTGGCCCCGAGGCGGGCCGCAGTGCTCGTGGCGGTGTTCTGGCTCGTGCCGCTCAGCGTCGTCAATCGCAATGTCACCGACGAACTCGTCGTGTTCCGTCAGTGGGGACAGCTCGCGTTGGCGACTCTCGCAGTTGGCGCGGCGGTGGTCGTGTCGGTGCGACGCGAGACGTTCGATCGGCTGGTGCTGCCGTGAGCGCGTCGGTGATGGTGCTCGACGCGCACAAGAAGTTCGGATCGCGCTCGGCGCTCGCAGGCGTGAGCCTCAGTGCGTCGCGGGGCGTGACGACGATCCTCGGCCCGAACGGCGCGGGCAAGACGTCGCTGTTGCGCGCGCTGGCGACCGTGCAGGCGCTCGATGGCGGCAGCATCACAGTCGACGGTCTCGATGCGACCGACCGGCACCAGCGTGTCGAGATCCGCCGCCGCCTCGGTTATCTACCGCAGGACATCGCGTTCTCTCCGCGGGCCACCGCATTCGATGTCGTCGACTACCTGTCGGTGCTCAAGGGGTGGCGCGATCCGCGAGCGCGCCGGCGCGAGGTGTGGCTCGCGCTCGACCGTGTCGGGCTGTCGGCGCGCGCGGGCGATCGCGTGGGCACGCTCAGCGGCGGGATGCGCCAACGTCTCGGTCTCGCGCAGGCGATCTTCGCCTCGCCGCCACTCATCGTGCTCGACGAGCCATCGACGGGATTCGACCCGGCACAGCGCCTCGAACTGCGCACGTTGTTGAGCGAACTCGCGCGGTGCTCGACGATCGTGGTGTCGACACACCAGACCGACGACGCCGCGGTGTGCAGCGATGTGGTGTTCGTGCTCGACGGTGGCGAACTGCGATTCAGTGGCACCCCGGCGCAACTCGCGGCATTGGCGCGTGGCCGCACGTGGCGCGCCAGCACCACGACGGGCAACGAGCGGGCGTGGTGGCGCTTGCCCAACGGCGGATACCGCTGCATCGGCGACCCGCCGCCCGGCGCCGATATCGACGAACCCACTGTCGAGGACGGCTACCTCCTGCTCGTCGAGTCGTGAGCGCCAGCGCCTGAGGACCGGCGCGGTAGCGTTCGGGCATGGAACCGAACGAGGAGCCTCCGTCATCGGCTCCGGTCGATCGCGGGCTCGACTCGATCGCCGACTTGCAGGCATTGACGCGGCTGCTGTTCTTCGGCCTCGTTGGTGTGCTGGTCATCGGAACGATCGTGATGCTGTTGGCCCGCAAGTGGTGGGTGCTGCTGTTGCTGATCGGCGCGTACGCAGTAATCGCCGTGATCCAGTGGGTTGCCGTGCGCCACCGGCTCGCGGGCAAGCGCGACCCTCGCTGACCCCGAAGGGTCGGGGGCATTCATCGCCGACCCATGGCGGGTAGCCTTACCGGGTGGCCCAGCGTTTTTGGATCGAAACCCTCGGCTGCCCCAAGAATCAGGTCGACTCCGACAAGCTGGTCGGCACATTGCTGGCCGACGGCATGCAACCGGCCTCGGCACCGGAGACCGCTGATCTCGTCGTCGTCAACACGTGTGCCTTCATCGAGGAGGCCCGGCAGGAATCGATCGACGTCGTACTCGCGCTCAGCGGGCGCCGCCAAGAGGGTGCCGAGGTCGTCGTGACCGGCTGCCTCGCGGAGCGCCACGGTGACGAGCTCGCCGCGGCCCTGCCCGAAGTGTCCGTGCGCGGTTTCGGGGTGCCGGTCGTGCTCGGCCGTGGACCGCGGCGCAACTCGTTCGACCTGTTGAACCTGCCGCGGCCCCGATCCGCTCGCCCATGGGCCTACGTGAAGATTGCCGAGGGCTGCGATCGCGCCTGTGGCTTCTGCGCAATCCCTACGTTCCGCGGCAAGCAGCGATCGCGCCCGCTCGAAGCGATCCTCGACGAGGTCGACCAACTCGATGTGCGCGAGGTCGTGCTCGTCGCGCAAGATCTCGCGTCCTACGGGCGCGATCAAGGCGTCGGCGAGAAGTCGATCGTGCCGTTGGTCGAAGCGGTCGCCGCCCGCGTCGACTGGGTCCGGCTGCTGTATCTCTATCCGTCCGAGCTCAACGACAAGCTGATCGACACCATCTGCGCGACGGGTGTGCCCTACTTCGACCTCTCGCTGCAGCACGTGTCGGCGCCGTTGCTGCGCCGTATGCGCCGCTGGGGCGATGGGCAACGGTTCTTGCGCCGCATCGACGACATCCGCCGCCGCGAACCGAGCGCCGTGTTCCGCACGAATTTCATCGTCGGCTATCCCGGCGAGACCGAAGACGACCACGACCAGCTGCTGCGTTTCCTCGACGAGGCGCAGCTCGAATGGTGCGGCTTCTTCGCCTATTCTCCGGAGCAGGGCACCTACGCCGAAGGCCTCGACGGAGCGGTCGACAAGTCGCTCGTCCGTGATCGGCTGCGCGAGCTCGGTGAGCGCCAGGACGCCATCACCGCCGGCGCACGTGACGCGTTGATCGGTACGACGACGACCGTGCTGGTCGACAGCGACGGAGTTGCCCGCAGCCACCGCGAGGCGCCCGAAATCGATGGGGTGATCAACGTGCCCGCGGCGTTGCAACCAGGTACGTTCCACACCGTGAAGATCGTCGCTGCCACCGGCCCCGACCTCGATGCGCAACCTCTCGAGGTCGCGCCGTGACCGACATCCGCACGGCCACGCGATTCAACGCCAGCGCCCGGCTCACACCGGCCAACGCGTTGACGCTGGCTCGCATCCTGCTCTCACCGGTCTTGTTCGTGTTGATCTTCGCCGCCGAGGACACCCGTGGCGCGTCGTGGCCCGTCTTCACGCTCGGGGTCTTGTTGGCGCTGACCGACCACTACGACGGCCAGTTGGCGCGCCGTCACGGCACGACCCGCTCGGGCGCGTTCCTCGACCCGTTGGCCGACAAGGTCGTCGTCATCGGTGCGATGGTGTGCCTCGTCATGGTCGATCGTTACTGGTGGCTGCCGGTCGCCATCGTCACCGCGCGCGAAGTGGCCATCACCGCGATGCGGGCGCACTTTGCTCGCAGCGGCATGGCCATCCCGGCGCGCCGGTCCGCCAAGCACAAGACGCTGGTGCAGGGGATCGCACTGTTGGTCGCCGTGATCCCCTTGCTCGAGGACACTCAGACTCCCAGCGTCGTTGCACTCTGGATCGCCGTCGCGCTGACGTTGTGGTCCGGTTGGCAATACGTGCGCGACGGCGGCAACGCAACCACGACGAGCGGTTCGCTTCACTGAGCCAATAGGGAGATTCGTCATGCGCTGCGAAGTCGTCGCGGTTGGTACCGAGTTGTTGCTGGG
>JBDTLT010000130.1:0-14556 GCA_039934635.1 Acidimicrobiales bacterium | reverse complement strand
GTGCTCGACGAGGCCGACGAGATGCTGGACATGGGGTTCGCCGACGACATCGAATCGATTCTCGAGGCGACTCCGACCAATCGTCAGACGGTCCTGTTCTCTGCGACCACGCCGCCGCGGATCGACGCGTTGGTCCGCAAGTACTTGCGCGATCCGCTCAGCATCCAATTGGGGCGTCAAGCATCGGCGGCCGCGCCCGAGACACTCATTCGTCAGAGCGCGTATGTCGTCGCGCGGGCGCACAAATCGGCGGCGCTCGGACGCGTGCTCGATGTCGAGTCGCCGACCGCGGCAATCGTGTTCTGCCGCACGCGCGACGAGGTCGACCAACTGACGCAGACCCTCAACGGCCGCGGATACCGCGCCGAGGCGTTGCACGGCGGCTTGGACCAGATACAACGCGATCGGGTGATGGCTCGCCTCCGCAATGGAACCACCGAGCTGCTCGTGGCGACCGACGTTGCCGCGCGCGGCTTGGACATCGATCATCTCACGCACGTCATCAACTACGACATCCCGTCGGCCCCCGATGCCTACGTGCATCGCATCGGCCGCGTGGGACGAGCCGGCCGCGAGGGCGTCGCCATTTCGCTCGTCGAGCCGCGAGAGCATCGGATGCTCACGACGATCGAGCGGGTCACGAAGCAGAAGATCATCGTCGAGAAGCTGCCAACATTGGCCGACCTCCGCACGCGTCGGCTAGAGCTCACGCGCGCCGCGCTCCGCGAGATCCTGCTCAGCGACGACATGGAGAATTTCCGCGTCGTCGTCGAGTCGCTCGCCGACGAGTTCGATGTGATGAACGTCGCGCTGGCCGCGGTCAAGCTCGCGCACGAAGCGACTGCGGGAGGCGACGAAGACGACGAGATCCCAGAGGTCAAGCCTCCGACAGCCGACACCGGGCGCCGCCGAGGCGACGACAATCGGGGCGCACGAAACCGCCGATCGTCCACCGGTGACATGACGCGCGTGTTCATCGGCGCCGGACGCGTCGCAGGCATACGCCCCCAGGATCTCGTCGGGGCGATCGCGGGAGAAACGGCGCTCAGCGGCCGTGACATCGGAGCCATCGAGATCGCCGACCGATTCTCCCTCGTGGAGATCCCCGCGGCTTCGGTCGACGATGTGATCGCGGCGTTGAAAGCGACCCGGATCAAGGGCAAGAAGCCGACGATTCGTCGCGAGCGGTACGACAAATGAGAGCGCCGCCGGTCGCGACACACCGGTGCGAATACGCGGACGTTTCACAGTGCTCCGAGCATGGGTATGGCGTCCGTGGGTTGGGTCGCGTTCACGAAAGCAGAGACGCAATGAACGATATGCGGTATCGGGTTTGGTTCGAGGGCGAGTCCGTCGCGCGGTCGCGCCTCTTCGATCACCGGGCACGCGCATGTGAGTGGGCCTCGGCAAATCAACCGAACCGTGCGTACGAGGTACACGAGGAGCGACCAGGCCCGGTGCGCCGGCTCATGGCCCGGTTACGCCACCGGTAGAGCCTCTGATCGGCTGCGGAAAATGGGTCGAACGGCCTAGTGTCAGCGGAGCTTCGTCGGGTACCTATGGCAGAACTGCTAACAACCGGAGGGCACGCCAAGTGACCGCTACTCTGCTGCGTCCGACCGATTTCGAGTTTCGCGACGTCGACTTCGAGGAAGAACTGTTGCTCGACATTCGACTGGCCGAACTCGTGATCGCCCTGACCGGCTGCTCCGCACGCCGCGCCTTTCGTCTTGTCTGTCGACGCGGGAACGAGACGCCATCCGATCGACTTGCACGCGCGATTGCCGCGACGCGCAGCGAGATCGCCGCGGCGTAGTTGCACAGAGTTGAGCAACCGTTCCACCCAAAGCATCGCCAGCATGATCGCCATCGCCGTCGCGCTCACTGCCTGTAGTAGCTCAAAGCCCAACGCGTCGAACGAGACCGAGTGCAATGACGTGGCCAAGGGGCACAACTGCCTCACGATCACGCACACCGCCGGGAGCGACAACTATCGGGTGACAGAGACGTGGGTGTACAAACCAGACGCTCCGGTCCTCGACGGGCTGCCGCCGGTGCACCGCTCCGAATGGGTCGCGGCCATCGACTGCGAAACGCGCGACAGCCAATTGGAACAAGCCCGGTTCTGGGACGCGCAAGACCGCGAGATAGCTCTCGGTGCGTCCGGCGAAGCCGATGTCCGCCGCACGCTCACCGCCAACTCGATCCCGCCGATCGTCAGCGCGATCTGCGACTCGACGGGTTGATCTCGGTCGCCACCGACGCGACGAACTCATTCGGCAGACCGACTCGTCGATCCGCGTTGACGCCGATACGCAAAGAGACCACCGGTGTTGTATGTCTGCGCGGTCGAATGCACTCACGACGACCTATTTTGCCCGCACCCTTCGGGCGAACGGTGGCGTTTTCATCGATATCGCCGATCGCGAGTCCGCACCGTGACGTTGGTGTCGCTGCTACGCCGGCGACGCGACGTGCTCTCGCGTCGGCACGCGCCACACGATGTAGCCGCTGCCCACCAGACCGAGCGCGACGACGGCGACGACGATCAGCGGCCGATCGCGCAGGAAGTAAGCACTGATGATGATCGCAGCCCACATCATCGACAGCGCGGCCACCTTTGCCCGCCGGGGCATTCCCAAACCCGCGCGATGATTGCGCACCATCGGACCGATACGAGGTAGGTCGAGCACCCAGCGTTCGAAGCGCGGGCTGGATCTTCCGAAGCACCACGCAGCAATGATGAAGAACACGGTCGTCGGCAGACCGGGTACCACTATGCCGACCGTTCCCACCGCGACGGCCAACCAGCCGGACACGAACCAACAACCGCGCACCACGCGGTTGCGCGCCACCGATGCTGTCGGTTGCGCGTTGCCCGGTGTCATCGCAGGAGGTGAACGATGTCTTGCACCATGAGGACGAGCAGCAGACAGATGACGGTCCCCGCGATCGCAGAGAAATGCCAACGCCAACGGTGATCGACGCTGAAGAAGCGCCGGATGGTGAAGACGTCACAGGTGATGGCCACCAGGCCGATCGCGATACCGAGCACCGGCCCGACGCCGGTGGCGAAACCCGCGGCCGGTAACACGAACGGAAAGATGACGTAGGTCAGCGTGCACCGAATCGCCGAGATCAACATCGACCGCTGGAACGCGCTGTAGGCGGCGTTCTCCGACAACCCCGTCGGACGGTCGCGAATCCGCAGCAGCTTGCGGACAACCATGTCGGCGGGCGACCGCTGCCCCGCGCCCATCGGGAACGGGCACACCCCCCCGCCACTTCCCGCGGTCGCGGCGGTCAGGGCGCGGTGATCGATGGGGCAACCACTGGTGGTGACGGGGCTTTCATCGGCTTCGGTGGCGGGCACGCCCCACATCCTAGAAACTCAACGGCCGTTGGACGCATTCAGCGATTGACATCGCGGCGCAGGCACTGCGGCGGTGGCCGTCGGACCGGTAGCGAGTCGACGGGCGAACTGCGATTGCGAATTGCCACCCCCGGGTACGAGAGCGCCGTGGCAAACGAGGTCGGTGGCATTCGACAACTGATCGGCCGAATCGACGCTGCGCAACGTCGCCGAAGAATGCTGGCGCTTCCGGTCGCGGTGCTGAAGAAATTCGGCGACGACCAAGCGGGGAAGTTGGCGTCGCAGATTGCCTACTACGGCTTCTTCTCGCTGTTCCCACTGCTGCTCGTCATGGTGACGGTGCTCGGTTACGTACTCGTCGGCCATCCGGGCCTGCAACAGGACCTCCTCGATTCCGCGCTCACTCAGTTCCCCGTCGTCGGCAAGCAACTGGAGGTCAGCTCCCTTCGCGGCGATCCGGCCGCATTGGCCATCGGTATCGTCGGTGCACTGTGGGCGGGTCTGGCGGCCCTCCAAGCGATGGAAAACGCCATGAACGATGTGTGGGATGTACCGATCAAGGACAGGCCCAGCTTCATCATGTCGCGGCTTCGAGCCGCGCTGCTGTTGCTCGTACTCGGCGCAGGAGTCGGCGGCGTCGTGGCATTGAGCGCGTTGGGCGCCTACAGCCGCCGTTTGGGAATCGCCGGCAACATCGTGAGCCTCGCGCTTGCCTTGGCTCTCGCGACCGGCGTATTCCTGCTCGCGTTTCGCGTACTGCCAAACCGCGACTTGTCGTGGAGCACCCTGTTGCCCGGCGCGTTGGCGGCGAGCACCGGCTTCGTCGCACTCCAGATGATCGGCAGCTTTTACGTGTCGCGTGTCGTCAAGGGTGCGTCCGAATCGTACGGGGTGTTCGCGCTCGTAATCGGACTGCTCTCGTGGATGCACTTGCTCGCGCAAGTGGTATTGCTCGCCGCCGAGGTCAACGTGGTGCGTGACCAACGGCTGTGGCCGCGAAGCCTCTACGGAGATGACCTCACCGAAGCCGACGAGCGGGCCCTGTGTCGGTACGCAAAGGTCGAGGAGCGCCGCGACGACGAAGATATCGCGATGCACTTGGACGACGAACGCTCGAAACGCTCAGTTGTGAGGCTGCGTCGCCTAGCGAACGCCTGGGCCAGATCGGTGCGAGCCAGGCCAGGCGACATCTCGTTCGCAACGCGCCCTCGCGGTAGTCTCGCCATGACGACCCGACGGGTTGGGAGCGGCGTATGGCGTATGACAAGGCCGAAATGCGAAGTCTGCGCGAGGAGGTTGAACGCCTCCTCGCAGCGGCGCTGCAATCCAACGTCGATCTGAAGGTCGTCATCGCCCGGATGGACGCAGTACATGACAAGGACGTCGAGCAGCTCGAGACGGCGCTCGAATCGCGAGATCTGATCGGACAGGCGAAGGGTCTGATCATGGCCACGCTGCACTGCTCGGCCGATGAGGCGTTCGCGCTACTCGTTCAACAGTCGCAGCACGAGAATAGAAAGATTCACGATCTCGCATTGGAACTCACCGAGCGGGCCAAACGCGTCGATCGCGGAATGACCGAATGAAGACACACCCGAGTAGCGCCAGGTTGCGCCAACGATCAGACTGTCGCCGTGAACTCTGACTTCAAGGTGACCAGCCAAGCTTCCGACCTAGGCGCCCACGCCGTACGGCTGGTTGCGCAAGGCGAGCTGGACGTGCATGTTGCGCCAGTCATCCTCGAACGCGTGTCGGAGTTCGCCGCAAAAGGCGTCAAGCTGATCATCCTCGACCTCGGTGGCGTGTCATTCCTCGATTCGTCTGGCTTGCGAGGGATCATCCAGGCCGGAAACCTCCTCGCGGCCCAGGACGGCCAGTTGTTGATCGAGGGGGCGCGCGGCGCAACGCAGCGTGTGCTCGAGATCACCGGCATGCTCGAGCACTACCGGGCGGGTGGCGGCACCGAAGCCTCCGACGACTAGCGCAACCTCGTCGAAAAAGCAGACGCCTCCCCTCCGCGGATTGCGAAAGGGGAGGCGAATGACGCTGGATGACGGTGCGGCGTGCGACGGTCCGATCAGGCGGCGACACCGGCGAGGATCGGCGAAGAAGCGGGCACGTGGGCTTCGTCGGCGGCCGGTGAGGACTTGAAGCCCTTGACGGTCATGTAGACGCCGATCGAGAACTCCCACGCTGCGATCGGGAGTGCGCCGAGCATCGCGGGGCGGGACACCTGGTCGTAGGCACCGAAGAGCGTGGCCGTGGAGGACGCAAGGAGCAGCGGGGCGCCGATGAGGCCGACGATCGGCATGATGCGGGGCACCAGTCGGGACCGGTACAGGACAGTGGCGAAGCACAGCGCGTTGATGGCGGGCATGACACCGGGCCCGAGCAGGAAGGTCCAGTCCTTGATCGCGATCAGTGCGTGAGCGGTGGTGGTGAGACCCGCGGTGTCGGTACCGGCGAAGTCCTGCCGAAGGGTGTAGACGCCGAGGACGCTGATGACGCCGACGAAGATCATGCCTGCTTCGAGGGTGCGGGAGGCGACGAAGCCGACTGCGCCGGCCGGACCGTGTTGCTTGAGGACCCGGTAGAGCACCACGGCGGTGCCGATGCCGGTGAGTGCGGTGATGACCTCGAAGATGGCCCCCCAGAGCACACCGGTGCTGTTGCCGGCGCCGTTGACGAAGTCGGCGTTGTTCAATACGCCGTCGTAGAAGGCGAGCGCCGGGATCGAAAAGACGAACGTCGCGAGGTAGAGAAGCCCGGCGGCGAGCGCGGTCTTCCTCAGCGGCGACATTGGCGTACGGGTTGTGGTGGGCATGTCAGTTTCCTTCATGGGTTGAGGGCGCTTGTGGCGCGGTGGATGCGTCGAGTGGGAGCTCGGCGAGGGAGACGAGTGGAATGCCGATGTCGCGCAGCTTCTGGAGGAGGCCGTGCAGGGCGGCTTGGTCCACCAGAGGTCCGCGGATGACGGTGGTCCCGTCGCCTTCGTCGGTGATGCTCAGTCCGTCGAACCAAGCCATCCACCGGGACCCGAGATGTCCCTTGACGCGGATTTCGTAGTGCGGAATTCCGCGGTGATCACCGACTGATGCGCTGCTCGTGGTGTCGAGGTTGCGGTCGTCCGTGGTCACACTCGAACCATAAGAACGGACCTGATGAGCGCACATCACATCATCTGGTGATCGATGTGGTGATTGATGCTCTCGGCAGCGCGGTCGACGCGGGCGGCGTTGGGTCAGAGACCGAGTTCGTTGGCGCGGCGCACCGCTTCTCGACGGTTGTTCACGCCGAGCTTCATGTAGATGTTCTTGGTGTGGGTTCGCACCGTGTTCAGCGACACGATCAGCTCGCGGGCGATGTCGGGCCCGCTGAGGTCGCTGCGCAGTAGCCGAAGCACGTCGAGCTCACGGCTGCTCAACTCGTCGACGAGCGGAGCCTCCGAGCGAACGGACAACGGCGGCGAACTGCTGCTGACATCCGCGGCGGCCAGCACCCGTCTCGTATGCGCAGTGGCGTCCTCGCGCGACGCCAGCGAACGCAGAAGTGCCGTCACGACCGGACCCGCGTGCAGGAACAGCCGGACGTGGCCCTCGGGTTCGGCGCGCCGTAGACCGTCCTCGAGCGCAAGGATCGCAGCCGGGGTGTCGTGGTCCGCGAGATGAGCTGCCGCCAGCAATACGAGTATTTCGATGGTGCTACCGCTGCGTGCCCCTTGCTCGGCGCCCGCGAGAAGCCGGCGCAGCAGCGTGAGCGCATCGCCGAGCGAGCGGGCGTCGTGTGCCGCGGCATGGCGGGCGATGAGCACGCGGGTAAGCGTGATGTGCTCGAACTCGCGGACGTAGCTGAGCTCGTCGGAGGCGGCGAGGCCGCGTTCGGTCGCCCACCGGAGTGCCCCATCGAGATCGCCGCGGGCCAGTTGCACTCTTGCCCGCAGAGCCGCGACCGGACGTACCGGCGGGGAGAAATCCGTGTCGTACAGCGGCACGGCTTCGTCGATCAGTTCGAGCGCGGAATCGAGGTCGCCGCGGGCGCGGCAGAGGCGGGCCATGGTCACGCGCCAGCGATAGGGGTGCTGCGGGAGCCCGGCCGACTCGCCGAGTTCGCTACTCGTCGCCAAATGGCGGGCGGCCGCGTCGAGCTCGTTCTGTTCGATGAGCACCTCGCTCAACCCGACGTGCATGTCCGCCGCGCCGCGCAAACCGCGGTGCTCCGTTGTCCATCGAAGACCGGACTCGAAGGTCCGCGTCGCGGCGGCGAGCTTGCCCTGCGCGATCTGTATGTCGGCCAGCGCGAGAGAACATCCGAGCATGTCCGCGAGGTGGTCGACCGCGATGAACGCGCGAATCGATTCTGTGTAGCGGCGCTCTGCCGTGGCGAGATCGCCGTTGGTCCAATATGCGAGAGCAAGCAGCGCGGTCGCGCTGCCGCGACGGAAATGGTCGCTCGGCTCGACCAGTTCGAGTGCACGGGAGGCGTGGTCGATCGTGCCGTTGACGTCGCCGGCGAGCAGAGCAAGACCGGCTCGTTGCACCGAGAGCTGTGCGGGGAGCCGCTCGAACAACTCCTGGTCGAAAAACACCGGTGGAGGCGCGGAGCGTTCCAGCGCCGACTCCACCAGCCGTAGCAGCGGCTCCGCGCCGGTGACGTCGCCCGTGGCCATCCGCGCGCCGACCAGTGAAATGGCGAGCACCGGCCGGTTGTCGAAGATCCCGTTTGGCAAGGCTTCGAGCCAACGACGCAACGTGCCTTCCTGGCGACTCTGCCGCAAGAGCGGGGCCGCGAGTTCGATGAGTTGCGCGGCTCGGTCGAAGTGGCGGCCCGCCACAGCATGGCGCACCGCCTCGGCCGTGTCCCCGTCCCGTTCGTACCATGTGCTCGCCCGAAGATGGAGCTCAGCCACGAGTTCGGGTTGCTCGTCGACCAGCCGGGCGCGGAGAACATCGGCGAAAAGGTGGTGATAGCGGTACCAACGACGGCGGTCATCGAGCGGGACAACGAAGAGATTGATGCGCTCGAGCATCTCGAGCATCGCGGTGCCACCTTGGCCGCCAGTGACCGCATCGCAGAGTGGCCCCGTCAGCCGATCGAGTACGGAAGTTTGCAGCAGGAAATCGCGGACCTCTCGCGGCTGTCGTTCCAACACCTCTTCGGCGAGATAGTCGACGACGAAGCGGTCATCACCGGTGAAGCTGGCGACGAAGCCGGACACGTCCTCGCGACCCTGCAGTGACAGCGCCGCGAGTTGCAGCGCGGCGATCCAGCCTTCCGTTCGTGCGTCCAAGGCATCGACATCCGCGTCGCTGAGATCGAGACCCATCGATTCACGGAAGTACGCCGACGCTTCGCCCGGAGTGAAGCGCAGATCCGCGGCACGGATTTCCAGCAGTTCGCCACGCGCCCGCATGCGCGCCAGCGGCAACGGCGGATCGGATCGGCTGGCGACAACGACATGAACCTGCGGCGGTAGATGCTCGAGCAGGAACGCGAGCGATTCGTGCACGGCAGTGGACCCGATCACGTGGTAGTCGTCGAGGACGACAACAACGTCTGCGACGCAGGCGTCCAAGTCGTTGATGAGCGAGGCGACGACCGATTCGAGCGCCGACGGATCTGTCTGCAACAACAACAACGCCTCTTCGCCAACACCCGGCACGACCCGTCGCAAGGCCCCGATCACATACGACCAGAACAACGCCGGGTCGCTGTCGCTGACATCGAGCGAGAGCCACGCCATCGGATGTTTGCCGTCCGCGAACCACTCGGTCAGCAGTGTCGTCTTGCCGAAGCCGGCCGGGGCGGACACGAGCGTGAGCGCCGGTTGTTCTCGCCCGACCAATCGGTTCGCGAGTCGCGGGCGATGCACCACACCACGACGCCGGCGCGGCACATGCAGTTTTGTCTCCATCAGTGGAGTTGCGCCCTTGGGCGCCACCTCACTCATGGACAAACGGGCGGTGCGAGTCGATCACGACGAGGCAGCGCGATTCGTCAGTCGAGCGCGCCAGTAGATTCCCACGGCGACGAGCACCATTACACCGATCAAGGCGAAGAAGAAGATCGCCGCCGGGGTCGAGTTGCGTCGCGGCGCGGGCCTGGAGCCGCCGGCGCCTACGCCGACGGTGGTGGTCGTGGTCACGCTCGACGAGTAGCTGGCTGACGAGTTGCCGTCGCCTGCCGTCACGCGCAAGACCGCGAAGACCGACAAGGCGACGAACGCGATGCCGGCGACGATGCCCCAGAGGGGTTTGCGTCCGCTGTCGGTTTCGATCACCTCGAGTCCTGGTGACGCGCCCTCGTCAGGTTGCGGTGTGGCGGCAGAATCGTCAGGCATCGTCTCCACCATTGGCCGGTTACGGAGCCGGCTCGTCACGGCGCACCGTTTCGAACCATCGGTCGCGTTACCAGAGTAGGCGTCACGACTTCGCGACAACGTTCAGGGTGGAGCCTTCGTGCTGGACGACGGTGTCGACGACGCCAGCGCAATCGTCGTGGTGGCCACCGCAGTCGTAAGCCGCAGCGCGGTCGTACATGGGTGCGCAAGTCAGCTGAATGTCCAGGCGGGTACCAGAACGCTGGTTGTCGCCGATGCCCTCTCAGGTGCTCCAGGGCCCTACGCCGCCAATTCGTTCGGCAGTGATGTGAATGACTTGGCCGGGGGGCGGGTTGTCGAAGGGCGGAAACTTCACACCCGGTCCGAGGTACACCTCGGCGAGTCGTTGCAGCAGCTCGGGTGCGCCGCCCGCGACGAGCCGGGCCTTGCCGTACACGATGAGGTAATGGGCCAGACCGACAGCGTTGGCACCGGCGTCCTCGACGGTGAGCGCGACCCTCGGGTCGCGCGCAATGTTGGCCACCTTGCGCCCGGCGCCAAGGTGACCGATCACGATGTCGTCGCCATCGAGGCCGATCCACACCACACTGACCTGTGGACTCCCGTCGGCATTGACCGTGCTGAGGTGGCCGAGGCGACCTGCACTCAACGCTCGCCGGATGTCATCGGTGATGATCACTGTGTCTCCTTGGGCTCGAGGTGGTCGCTGCGTCAGGCCGCAGTCTCGACGATGGGGAGCCTGGCCACAAAGGCTTCAACCTTTTCGTGCCAGCTCTCCTCCAACGGGCCCTTCAAACCGGTCACGAAGACCTTGTCGTCAGCGACCTTGACCAAGCCCTTGCCTTGGAGGATCGCGTTCATGATCGGAATGACGCGCTGCCACTTCGCCCGTTCTTCTTCGCTCGGTATCAGCCCGGTCTTCTTGTCCGGCTTCGGTGCCGCCTCCGTTGTCAGCACGGCGTACTTGGTGCCTGCGGGCAAGCGCACCTTCTTCAGGAAGCGGCGCATCCGACCGATCGGCTTGCCCAAGCGTCCCGGCGAGCTGAACACATAAAGATCAGCCAGCGACAGCGCGGTCGGGTGAACCTCGCGGATGTGATGAACATCGACACCGACGCACACCCGTAGTGAATGACGCTCGACACCCCTTGGACAGAGCCCTACGTCCCAAAGCCACCCAACAAGTGGCCGCTACGGAAGCGGGCGAACAGTCGTAACCAGAACAAACCGCTGTGGCGCGGTCCCGTTTAGTTGTGGCGCGACACCACGGCCGCCGTGCTCGACTTCTTTCACGACCGGCACCAGCGCGCAGCTTCGTTCAATCTTCTGCGATCAATGTCCCCGACGAACAGCAGACCCGACAAGGTCTCGCGATACTCGCGGGACTCATCGAAACACTGGAGAGTCCGCCGGGCGTACCGGCATTCTGATCGCTCGCCGGCGATTGGTCGTCAGAAGCTGATCACTCGGTCATATTCGGCGTGCGCAGTAGCGGCGTCGACCGGTGAGCCGAAGCCGCTGTTCTTGCCTTCGAAATCGCTTTCCGTGACCCCACGGGCCCGGCCGCAGAGGCCTCAAACCGATATTCGGACCTGCTGGGCATAAAGGAACTCGGTGAGCTCCTTGAGCGGTGGCATCCCGACGCCATGGACCTGGGCTGCGATGCCGTCTTTGATGAGCGTCGCGGCTTCGCCCATGAGGATGATGCCGGCTTCGTGGCCCGCGTCGATCGCTCCTTTGGCCATGATGAACGGGAACGTGGCGCGGGTCGGGTCGTCTGTCCCAGCCGTGCCGATGTAGAGCAGCTTTGCCATCAGTTGCCTCCTATGGGTTTGTCGCTCGATTCGTACCATGTGGTTTGCGGGCGAGGAATGCGTAGCCGAAGACGTCGAAAGCACGAGCGTTCCGCTCACCCTTTGCGCCGGCGAACGTGTCGATCGCGGGGCCGATAACGACATCCACGAATCCTGATTGTTCGAGCATATGTTGCCAACCTGCGCACGGCAGGCCACCGGCGATTCAACCAGTCCACAGGTCGATGTCGCGCTGCGCTTCCTCGGGGACGGGTCGCCCGGTGGCGATGTCGGCGAACTGCAGGAAGCCGCCGGGGCGAAGCACGCGGTAGATCTCGTCGAACACGGCTCGTTTGTCGGCGCAAAGATTGAACACGCCATTGGAGATCACGACATCGGCCCACTGATCCCCGACCGGCAACGCCTCGGCGAGGCCTTCGCGGAACTCGACGTGATCGAGATCGAGAAGCCGCGCAGTTTCACGGGATTTCTCGAGCATCTCTATGGTCATGTCCACTCCGACCACTGCGCCTTCGCGGCCAACGTGGCAAGCGGCGACGAAACTGTCGAACCCGGCACCGGCGCCGACGTCGACGACGTGTTCACCACTCCTGAGCGGTCGCAGACTGAAAGGGTTGGCGACGCCGGCGAAGGACTCGACGGCGCGGTCGGGCAATGAGGCGACGACTGTCGCGTCATAGTCGAGTCGCGCGGCTTGCTCCCGGCCCATGTGGAAGTGGTGATCCGCTTGCGGATGCATTGCGACGTCTCGGTACTTCTCGCGGACTGCGCTGCGCAACACTTCGGAATCAACGAGCAGTTCGGGCATGAGCGGCCTCCGTTATCTTGCGACTCACCGGCAGGCCGACACGATGCCATTCGAGATAGCCATCCTCGAGCCGTCGTGCTCGGTACCCTCGGCGGCTCAACTCGCGCACGGCGTCATCGGCGTAGACACAATATGGGCCGCGGCAATAGGCGACGACGTCTTTGTCTTTCGGGATCTCGCGTAGATGGCGTTGCAGTTCGCGAACCGGGATCGATCGCGCGCCGGCGATATGGCCGGCGTCGTACTCGGTCGCGGGCCGCACATCGAGCACTACTACATCACCGCGTCGCAGCCGACGCGCAAGTTCCGCTCGAGTGATCGCTTCCAACTTGGATCGATCACCGAGGTAGGCCGCGGCGAGCCGTTCGAACCCGGCAACGCGGTCGGCGGCTACATCGCGCAGCGACTCCCAGAACGCGGTGACCTGTTCGCTCGCCACTCGGTAGAAAATCCGTGTCCCCTCGCGTCGACTCGTCAACAACCCCGCACGCGTGAGCGCGCGCAGATGATGAGACGTATTCGCGACACTCTGTCCGATCTCCTCCGCGAGATCCTCGACCGAGCGTTCTCCCTGCGCGAGTACATCGACGATCTCGGCACGCCGTCCACTTGCCAGCGCACGAGCCACCTCGGCAAACGCGTCGAACAACGCTTCCTTGGCAACTCGATCACCCACGGTGCCTCCATCCACGAGGTCACGGTCACGACTCCCGCGGTCTTACGTCAGTAGAAACCAATCGATGTTGCTTGTCAAGTACTCGTTTGAATACTTTAATAGTCCGCGAGAGGATGGAGGCCGGCATTGGGTCTGGAGATCGTTGCGCTGACCGACGAGGGCCTTGGCCACAGTGCGCATCTGGTCGCGGTCGA
The DNA here is from genome assembly GCA_039934635.1 of Acidimicrobiales bacterium. Classification (GTDB taxonomy): domain Bacteria; phylum Actinomycetota; class Acidimicrobiia; order Acidimicrobiales; family WLNW01; genus DATLFA01. The sequence goes on along the minus strand of JBDTLT010000130.1, from coordinate 1,354 downwards.
CGGCGACGTGTTGGTGATCGACCCTCTGCGCGTCGTGAGCCGATATGTCGACACCATCGAACGCAACGGCTGGCGACTGCGATGGACGGCCGACACCCACCTTCACGCCGACTATGTGTCCGGCGGGTCCGAGTTGTCTGCCCGCGGCGCGGCGTATTTCGCGCCGCGCGCAGCCGCATTGGAGATTCCCCATCGACCCCTTGACGGTTGCGACGAAGTCGACATGGCCGGCCTCACACTGCGCGCACTGCCGTCTCCCGGTCACACGCCCGACCACCTCGCTTTCCTGTTGCTCGACGCGGGGCGTCCGCTTGCGTTGTTCTCCGGCGGATCATTGATGGTCGGTACCGTTGGGCGACCGGATTTGTTCGGACCCGATCACACCGACGAACTGGCCCGCGCCATGTACCGCTCTCTGCGTGACGAATTGCTCGTGTTGCCCGATGATCTCGCCGTCTATCCCACGCACGGTGCAGGTTCGTTCTGCTCGGTTCCCGGATCGGAGGAGCGGAGCACCACCATCGGTCATGAGCGGGCGACGAGCCCACTGCTGCAAGTCGACGACGAGAATGAGTTCGTACGTCGCCTCGTCGCGCCGCTCGGCACGTTCCCTACTTACTACCGGTCGCTCCCGGAGATCAACCGGCACCAACTCGGCACGACACCACACGTGCCGCTGCGCCAACTCTGCGTAGGCGACATGCAGCAATTGATGGAATCCGGCGCCGAGGTCGTCGACGCACGCGACGTCGCGTCGTACGCCGCGGCGCACATTCGCGGTTCGCTCTCGAACGCGCTTCGGCCCATGTTCGCGATTTGGCTCGGCTGGCTCACGGCTCGAGACCAACTTCTGGTGTTCGTGTGCGACGAGAACACCGATCGAGCCGAGCTGGTTCGCCAATGCGCCAACATCGGCTACGACAACATCGCCGGCGAGCTCGCGGGGGGAATCGATGCATGGCTATCCGCTGATCAACCAGTTGCTACGACACGATTGATCGAGGCCGCCTTTGCAGGAAATCCGATCATCGATGTCCGTCAACGCAACGAATTCCTCGACGGACACATACCCGGCGCCGTCAACGTCGAACTCGCCCAAATCCAAACTGCTCCGCTTGCATCGCCGGGATCGACCACCGTCATGTGCGGCCACGGCGAACGCGCCGCGAGCGCGGCAAGTCTCCTCGAACGACGCGGCATCGACGTCAATATCGCGGTCGGCGGACCGACCAACTGGTCCGATACCACGGGACTTCCGCTCGAGGCCGCACCTTGACCACCATCACCCGCCGCCCAGTACTCGGGATGCGGGCCAATCTCCCCCAGTTCCTGCTACTCGTCGGCGTCAACGCGC
>JBDTLT010000129.1:0-14576 GCA_039934635.1 Acidimicrobiales bacterium | reverse complement strand
TGCGAGGATTGTCCGGAGCAGGAGGGGAAGATGAGCGAAGCAGGTCGGAGAGTCTCGTTTTGTGGCCTCGGCAACCTGGGAGCACCGATCTGCACCGCGCTCGTTGCGTCGGCGCACAGCGTGCAGGCCTTCGATCCTCGGTCGGAGGCCCTTGCGCCTCTTGTTGCGCTCGGAGCACTCAGTCGCTCGAGCCCCGCGGACGCGGCTCGTGACGCCGACGTGCATGTCGTCATGGTGCGCGACGACGCACAGGCGCTGGCGTGCGTGACCGGTGACGACGGCATCCTGACGTCAGCGCGTGCGGGTTCAGTGGTCGTATCGCATTCGACGGTCGCACCCGAGACCGTCACGCGATTGGCGGCTGGGTGCGCGGCCGCGGCCGTTGGCTTCATCGATGCCGGTATCAGCAGGGGCGCGGGCCGACCGATCGGCAAGCTGTACGCGATGTGCGGCGGTGCGCCCGCAACGATCGACGCAGTTCGCCCAGTGCTCGATGTCTATTGCAGCGACGTCGTGCGCTTTGGTGAAGTCGGCGCGGGAATGCAAGCCAAGCTGATCCGCAACGCACTGCGCTACGCGATGTGGGGAGCGATGTACGAGGGCCTCGTGCTTGCCGAGGCCGCCGGTCTCGATCTCGCGGCGATGGCGCAGTTGTACCGAGGCACTTTCGGTATGACGTTCGACGACGAGGTCGTCATCTCGCGTTCGACGATGCGTCCCGTCGCGCTGGATGATCCTGCGGCGGCACCTGAGTTCGTGGCGCAGATGAGTGCGGCAGTGATGCTCGGGTGGAAGGACCTCGACGATGCGTTCTTGCTCGCCGATGAGTTCGGCCTCGAGCTGGCGGTCGCACGCGCGGCGCGACCGCTCTACGGGCCCGCGATGGGGCTGGCTCTGTACGAGTCCGACCACGAATAGCGCGCGGCGGCGTGACGGCACAGCCAACACGGGGCCACTAGATTCAGACGATCGTCTGACAAATGAGGGAGCTCGGGTGGGCGACGGGCACAGCGAGGACGAGCTCCGGGCCATGGCCGAAAAGGCGATGGGCGCGCCGGTTCTCGACTTCGGCGAGCACGAGTCGGCGTTCGGGTCGTCGCGCAAGGCGTACGTCGCTGATACTGCGTCAGGTCGCGCCTTCCTGCGGTGTGCGGTGCCGGGACTCGGACTCGAATCGACGATGTTCACCCTGCGGCGCGAAGCGGCAATTCTCGGCCGGCTTTCGAGCGCGGGGTTGTGCGTCCCTCGACCGTTGTGCGTGTCCGACGATGGCACAGTGTTGGTACTCGAATGGCTCGACGGCGAGGTCGGCCCGCGCGGCGACCGCGCTACGCGAGAGCGACTCGCACGTAGCTACGCCGCAACGATCTTGTCGTTGCCGGACGTCGATAGCGACGCGGTGTTCGGCGATGAGCGCACCTCCGCTCCAACCATCGCGGCGGCGGTCGAGGTCGAGTTGCAGCGATGGCGGGCGATTGCGACACCGAGCTTTCTCGCCGACCCACTCGGCGGCGGGCTGCTCTACTGGCTCGACGAAAACCGTGCCCGCGACACCAGTCCCTCGGTGATTGTCCACGGCGATGCCGGGCACGGCAATTTCATGGTCGTCGACGATCGGATCACCGGTTTCATCGATTGGGAGATGAGCCACCTCGGTGATCCGTTCGAGGATCTCGCCTGCATGCAGATGCGCTCGCTCAACCGCGACGCCGGGGTGTGGAGCGACGCGTTGCGCTCGTTCTACCGTGATGGCGGCGTCACGCCTGATCGCGCTCGAGTCGGATGGGAGCGCGCGCACGTTCTCGTTCGATCCGCAATCGCAATGCGACGTTCACTCGAGCAGGGGAACGAAGGACGTTCGCATGCGCCATTTGCCCGCTACGAGAGTGAGAACCTCTTTCTCTCTCTCGTCGAAGTCGCGAAGTTGGCAGCCGATCAAGTCGCCGCGCCACCCGATGACCTCGCGGGCCTGTTGCGCGAGGCGCTACGCCGATGCGCGGACAACGGCTCACCGTCGTCGCGCCTCGTCGACGCCGGATTCGCCTTCGCCTATCCGGAGGTAGACCGAGATGCTCGTACCCGCTGACGATCTGTTGCACGGTGGGCCGGCCGACGACCCGACGTGGACCGAGACGTGGTGGTATCCGCTGTATGTCCCCGAGGCCAAGGTCTCGGCGTATCTCTATGCCGTCGTACGACCGGTGGCGGGGGTTGCCGCCGGTGGCGTCATCGTGTGGGACGACCGCACCGACACGTTGTTCGATGCGTTGTTCGCCGACTACCGCTGGGCCGAACCGTTCGAACACAGCGCGGGGCGATACTTCCGCTTCCGTTCCGGCCTGTCGATCGAGATCGTTGATCCGATGCGCGAGAGTCGCATCCGCTACGACAACCCGGACAATGACACGTCGCTCGATGTCACGTTCCGCGCGACGGCCGATGCGCACAGTCCATCGCAGGAAGCCAAAGGCAAAGGAATCAAGGGCCACTTCGATCAGCCGGGCGTGTTGCAGGGCGCGCTGCAGGTGGGCGACCTCACGTTCGAGGTGGCTTCGCCGATGGTGCGCGACCGTTCATGGGGGTCCCGCCCCGACGGGGGCAAGCGGTGGTGGGGCGATCGCATCGGCTACACGACCGGTGCCGGTGACGGCATCGCGTTTCTCGCCGTGTCGCATCCGAGCGCGCTCGATCGGGCTGACGTATTCGACGGCTTCATCGATCGAGACGGCGCGCGTTCGCCGATCCGCCAAGGAACGCGACAGCTCACTTATCGACCCGATGGTCGCATCGAGCGGGTTGTTCTCGAGCTCGTCGACGATGGGGGACGCGAACTGCGCGTGCAAGGGGCGACGCTCAACCGCTGCACCTTTCAGTCGATCCCCGCGATGATGACCACGGTCTCGATGGTGACATGGTCGGTCGATGGCGCCGGTGAAGCAACCGGTGAGGACCAAGACGTGTGGTGGCAGCACAGCTGGCGTCGATTCGCCCGCTCCCGCACGCGGTAAAGTCCAAGCGGCCGCGCCGCGCGGCGACTGGAGGGGTGGCGTGAAGCTCGATTCCGGGGGTTACGACTGGCGTGAGGTCAAGGGCAGCGAGAACAGCTCGTATCCCATCCATCACGACCTGTGTGTCCTGGGCTATGACCGAGACGCGGGCACCCTCGACATGCTGGTGCGCTTCGACGACAAGGGTGGCCACTGCCAAGCCCACCGTCACGTCACGACGACATCGGTCTTGGTCCTCGAGGGCGAGCAGCACCTCGACGAATTGCGGCCCGACGGAGAGCGCGTGCACAAAGTCCGCAAGGCAGGGACGTATCACCTAACGACCGGCGATCCGTATCCACATCTCGAGCGGGGCGGACCAGACGGAGCGGTGTTGTTCTTCAGTCATCACAGCGACGACGGGCGGCTCTACGAGATCGTTGACGACGACGGCACGGTATTGTCGACGGTGACGATCGATTCGTTGATCTCGACATGGGAGAGCGACCGCTAGTCGAGCGGTCGCGAGGGGAGAGACGATGGCCGACGAGGTCGCCGAGCGTGAGATCGCGTTCGATCCAGCGGCGTTGCGGGCCAAGTACCGCGAGGAGCGCGACAAGCGACTGCGGGCGGACGGCAACGAGCAGTACCGCGAGGTACGGGGTGCTTTCGCTCGGTTCACCGACGATCCGTTTGCGGATGAGGACTTCACGCGCGAGCCGTTTACCGACGATGTCGAAGTGGCGATCGTCGGTGGTGGGTTCAGCGGGCTGCTCGCCGGTGCGCGGTTGCGTCAGGCGGGCGTAGAGCGCATACGGATCATCGAGAGCGGCGCAGACTTTGGTGGCACTTGGTACTGGAATCGTTATCCGGGCGTGCAGTGCGACATCGAGTCGTACATCTACCTGCCGTTGCTCGAAGAGCTCGGCTATATGCCGAAAGAGAAGTACTCGTACGGCCCTGAGATCTTCGAACACAGCCGGCGCATCGGTGAGCACTTCGACCTCTATCGCGATGCGTGCTTGCAGACTCACGTGGCTGCACTCTCGTGGGACGAGGCCGCGGCGCGTTGGGTGATCTCGACCAACCGTGGCGATCGCATGACGGCGCAGTTCGTGGTCATGGCGATCGGCCCGTTGAGCCGGCCCAAGCTCCCGGGTATTGCGGGCATCGAGACGTTTCGCGGGCACACGTTCCACACGAGTCGGTGGGATTACGGCTACACGGGCGGCGACACATCAGGCAATCTCACGGAACTGCGGGACAAGCGCGTCGGGATCATTGGCACGGGTGCGACCGCCGTGCAGTGTGTCCCGCACTTGGGCCAGTGGGCGAAGCAGCTGTTCGTGTTCCAGCGCACGCCGTCATCGATCGACGTACGCGGCAATCGTCCGACGGATGCTGCGTGGGCCGAGTCGTTGGCGCCGGGGTGGCAGCAACGACGCATCGAGAACTTCGGCATCATCGTGTCGGGTGGTCATCAGGACGAGGACCTCGTGTGCGATGGGTGGACCGAGATCCTCCGCAACCTGTCCGGGCTCGCCGATCGCCGCGGGTTGGGGTTGTCGCCCGCGGACATCTCGGCACACGTCGAGTTGGCCGACTTCGCGAAGATGGAGCAGATCCGCACGCGTGTCGACGAGGTGGTACACGACCCCGCGACCGCTGACGCGTTGAAGCCCTGGTATCGCCAGTTCTGCAAGCGCCCGTGCTTTCACGACGACTATCTCGCGACGTTCAACCGGCCCAATGTCACGCTCGTCGACACGCAGGGCAGAGGAGTGGAGCGCATAACCGAGCGCGGAGTGGTGGTCGATGGCGCGGAGTACGAGGTCGATTGTCTGATCTTCGCCACCGGCTTCGAGGTGGGTACCGAGTACACGCGTCGCGCCGGCTGCGAGATCTACGGCCGGGACGGTCTGACGTTGAGCGAAAAGTGGGGCCGCCAGGTGGCGACATTGCACGGGCTCGTCAGCCGAGGTTTTCCGAACTGCTTGTTCATGGGCGGGATCCAGTCGGGCGTGAGCCCGAACTTCACCGAGTTGTACAACGAGCAGAGCCAGCATGTCGCGTATGTCATCGGGCGCGCGCTCCGTGCCGGTGTTCGCGCGATCGAGCCGAGCGAAGCGGCCGAAGAGTCGTGGCTGCGTACGCTGGCGGAGTCGACACAAGGTCGAGCGACGTTCCAGCACGAGTGCACGCCCGGGTACTACAACAACGAGGGGCGTCCGGGTGAAGGCCCGGGCTGGTTCGGCGGCACCTACGGCGGCGGCGCGCAAGCCTTCTTCACGATCTTGCGCGACTGGCGCGACAGCGACGACTTCGAGGGTCTCGAGACGAGCTGACGGCGTTCGTGAATCAGCGGCGCGCGGTCACGACCCACGCGGCCGCGGGAAACGCGACGACACCGTCGACGCTCAACGACTCGAACTGTTCGGTCAGGATGGCCGCCGCCCGCTCCCGCAGCGTCGCGTCGCCGAGCGCCAGCAACGCTTTGGCTGCCGAACTGCCGAGCGCTTGTTGCACCGCGCCGGGCACACCGTCATTGCCGCCCATGCGGGTGGAGGTCTCGAACGATGTGAACGACGGGTGCGACCATCCGGCGTCGACGAGTACGCGCTCGACGAACGTGGTGTCCCCGAACGCGAACGGACCGGCGCCCGGTGGTGGGGGCGGTGGCGGGTCATCCATCAAGGCGCGCAGCACCCTCGGCCCGTCGCTCATCCACGGATTGCGTTCGAGCGCTTGCCAACACACGAATGTCAGTCGGCCGCCGGCGCGGGTCGCGGTCGCGAAGTTGCGAAACGCTCGCACCGGATCGGCGAAGAACATCACGCCGAAGCGACTCGTCACTGCGTCGTAGGGCCCGCCCAGCGGATCTTCTTGCGCGTCGGCGACGGTGAACGTTGCGCCGGCTTTGGCCGCAGCCGCGCGCTCACGGGCGCGTTCGATCATCGGAGGTGAGATGTCGACGCCATGAACGTCGGCTCCACGAGCCGATGCCGCGAGGGAGGTGCTGCCGAAGCCGCAGCCGACATCGAGTAGGCGCTCACCGCGTTGCGGATCGAGCGCATCGAGCAACGCGACATTGAACGGCGTGAGCATGAGGTCGTAGACCTCTTCGTCGCGCACCCAACTGGGCCCGCCGTCCTCGGTCCAGTATCGGGCCATCTCGGCATTCGGGCGGGTGTTGCGATCGGTCATGTCGCGGAGGTTAACGAAGTTGTGTCCCATCGGTCGGGCCACTCGATGTCGAGGAGTCTGCGGGCGAGGACGCCCGCGACCCGGGTCGCGTGTTGCTTTGCCTTGTCGACGGTCGGCCCGGACCACGACTTGTCGAGGGTCGCCGCGAACAACGCATACCAACGATCGAAGAACTGAGGCTGGAAGGCTTCCATGTCATGGACCTCGCGGTGCGCGTGCAGCATCGCCCCGACGTATCCGGGTTCGCCGAGCAGAACCTGACACCAGTAGTCGATCAATTTGGGTATGTGCATCGCCCAATCGACTTCGGCGACCTCGCCGAAGACCGGTGCCAAGAGATCGTCGAAGATGATCTCGCGGTAGAACGCGACGACGAGGTCGTGCACGTCGGTTCGCGTTCGAATGTCACGGGAGAGCAGATTCTTCGGCGGTGTCATCGAGTGGACCGGGCTTCCTGATGGACTAGTCTTATAGTATGCGACTAGAAGTTACGCGCAAGAGCGATTTGGCGGTGCGGTCGTTGAGGGCGCTGGCCGCCAGCCCGACCCGCATGAAAGGGCCACAGCTCGCCGCCGCAGTGGGCAGTTCGTCGGGTTTCGTGTCCCAGGTGTTGACGCCACTGGTTCGAGCGGGTTGGGTGCGTTCCGATCCGGGCCCGACCGGCGGCTATTCGTTGACGATCGATCTCGAGGACGTGTCACTGCTCGCCGTGATCGAGGCGATCGAGGGACCGACCGACACCGGGCGATGCGTGTTGGCTGATCGACCGTGCAACGAGCGAGGCCCGTGTGCGCTTCACGTGTCTTGGCTCCGGGCGCGGGCCCAGCTACTCGCTCAGTTGGAGGCAACTACCGTCGCAGAGGCGGGCCTCTTCGCGGAGTCCCCGACATGACTCGCACGCGGCCCGCCGAGCACCGGTCCCGCGACCTCGACACCGTCGAGGAGGTCACCGAGTTCGTCACCCGCTTCTATCGGGAGATCGCCCAAGAGCAGCGCTTCCATCTCTACTTCGAGACCATCGCCCACGTGGATTGGTACGCACATACGCTCGAACTCACCGACTTCTGGACCGGTGTGCTCTTCGCATCACCTCACACCGACGCAGACACCGTGATCGAGTCTCATCGCTGGCTCCATCGCGCGGCGCCGTTCGATGCGGCCTTGTTCGATCTGTGGCTCGAGATCCTCGACTCGACGCTCGACGGTGGTTGGACGGGACCGATCACCGAACGTGCGCGCAAACGCGGCCACGGCATCGCGTGGGCCATGGCCCATCGCATCGTCGGTCCTGATGCGACTCCGCCGATTCAGCGATCGTGAACAGCTAGCGGACGCCGACTTCGAACGCGTCGGGCTCTGACGCAGAGGTGCACCGCTGGAATGCGGCCACCGAGAACGGCCCCTGAGTAACGATTCATCTTGGTGTGGGTCTTGATCCCCGCAAGGATCGGAATCATCCGCAGCATTCGCCGCGAGATCAAATAGCGCGAAGCGCCGGGATCACGCGCTCGATGAGCAGTGGAGCGAGGCGTACGCCGCCAACGGCGCCGTCGAGCGCGATCCACCGGATCTCCTCGATCTCGGCCGACGCGGCCGGTGCGATCTGATCAGTGGAGACGAAGACGTGGGCATCGACCGTGGTATCGGACTCGTTCGCGGCGTTTGCTCCCCACCGCCCCAGCAGTGCGAGCTGCGCCGGGTCACAGGTGATGCCGAGTTCTTCCGCGACTTCGCGCACGGCTGCCGCCAGTGGTGTCTCGGCCGGTTCGATCTTGCCACCAGGGAGCATGAACGAATGGGTTGCGCGCTTGCGGACGGTGAGGAGCGCGCCGCGAGAATCGAAGAAGCAGACCGCGGCGATCTCCAAGAGTTGTGTCACGGCAGCGACCGTACTGCAGGCTCGCCGGGACCGAACTGTGGCGCCAGTACATCTGGCTATTGAGTTGTCGGCCCTGGATGCCGATTCCTTGGGCGATGCGTGGTGCGAATATGAGGTGGGAAAGGAAACGTCCTCTGTCATGGATCATGCGCGTCCTCGCGCTGTCCGCACCACCGGTCGTTGGCTGCGGTGTCGCAGTGATGACCGCGCAACTGTTGCACTTCACGCCCTCATTCGGCCCACTCGATTTTCGCTCCAGGCCCGATCAGGTCGCCGGCGCTGTCACCGCTGAAGGTGCGCTCGTCACATTGCCCACGTCGCGTGGGCCGGCCCTGACGTCAGCCTCGTCGTCGCTCGGCGCAGTAGCTCCTACAGCTGGTGAGGTGGGCACCACCATTGATTCGAGCCGAGCGGGACCCGTCGGTACTACATCGACCACCAGCGTGCCGACGTCCACCGCCGCCGGAACGAGGACGTCGATATCGCCTCGGGCAACCGACCATGAACCGGACGTGACTTCTGACCGTGCGACGGCCAAGCAAAATACAACGATCCACATCGACGTGCTCGAGAACGACGTCGACGTCGACGGTGACCTGGACCAACTCAGCGTGTCGGTGATCGCGGAGCCCACAGGTCCGGGATCGGATGCCGGATCAGTGTCAGTCCGAACACGTAATGGTCGTAACGAGATCGACTATCGCGCGCCGTCGACCCCGGGCGATTTCATGTTCTCGTATCAGGTTTGCGATTCGAGAGGGGCTTGCGCAAGCGCCAACGTAATCGTCACCGTGACGTTGACACCCGACGGAGGGACGCGTCCGGGACGTCCATAGGCGGCTTCGTCCGACGCTTGTCCAAATGAGGTGCGGCTAGTCTGGCCACCACAGCAAGGGGGCATTTCATGGCGAAGTTTGCGGCCATAGGTCTCGATGATGTTTCGGCCTCGTCGACGTATGCGATCGAGCGAGACGTGTCGGGCGTGACCTGGAGCAAGCGCATCAGCCCCGACGACTACTCGTTGTGCCTCGTGGTCTCGGAGCTTGCCGACGGCGCCGTGATGCGTTGGGGGAGTGACCACGGGGACGAGGCAGTTTGCGTGCTCGAGGGCGAACTCGTCGTCGACGGCCGCCATTGCCCACCGGGCGGTGCGGTCGTGGTCGAGGCGGGCGTGGCGTGCATCGCGACGGCAGTCGGCGCGACCCGCGTCGCGCACTACGGGCCGACCGACCCGACACCGCCGGCCGATGGTCTCCTCGGGCCCGCGAAAGAAGAAGGCCACTGCGTGCATGTCGTCGGCGACGGTGGGTGGTTCCGCGCCGGCAACGACACCTACTCGCAGACATGGTGGGCCGACTCGTCGTGCCCGACTTGCCGCATCTGCGTGTTCCGCATCGAGCATCCAGACACGCCCGACACCGACTTGCCGCATCATCACACCCAAGACGAGATCATCTTCGTCCTCGAAGGCGAGTTGCGCATGGGCGCCTACCGATGCCCGGCCGGCACCGCGATTTCCATCCCCGCTCACATGCGGTACACGCTGCGCTCCGATGGCAAGGCCTTCAAGTTCCTCAACTATCGGCGCGATGCGTCGCGCTTCGCGATGGCTGGCCGTGAGGAACAGAGCGAGCTCGCCCTCGAGATATTCGGAGAGAAGGTCGGCGACTTCCGCTGAGGTTCGTCGCGGCGTCGTCGCCCGCTCAGCTCGATCGCGCGCGCCAGGCGAGACCGGCGCCGGTGATCAACGGCCACAGCAGGATGACGTTGCCGCTGATCTGCTGTTGCACGTCGGGAGACCAAAATCCGCGCTCGGCGAATGACACGAGTGCCAGAAGGCCGGCGACGGCTCCGACGGCCGACGCCACCATGAGCCATCGCGGCGCCACGCGTGCACTGCGGTCGCCCCACGCAAAGCCCCCGAGCAACGCGGCCACGCCGGTACCGAGGAGCGGCGCGGCGAGGATCGTGGCGACAAACAGCGTCTTGGTCGTATCGGCCGACGTTGCAGTGGGTTCATAGACGAGCGTGGTCAACACGACATGGAGCCCGGTGAAGTAAACGGCGCACAGCCAGCCGCCAACGGTGACCGAAGTAGCCGCGCCGCTTTCTCCCTCCCGGCGCAGGCGAGCCGCGATAGTGATGGCGAACACGACCAGCGCGATCGCCCCGAGATAGGCGAACGGCGCGGCGAGGAGCTCCTCATCGCGGCGCTCGGCGAAGTAGCGGCTGATCTCGGTGGCTGGTTCACGCGGGTTGGGCGCGTCGCCGAGGCCCGCCAGCCCGATCGCCGTCAGGACCGTGGTGGCAAAGCCGAGGGCGAGCGGTGTCAGTACCTTCGCGCGATTGCTGCTCAATGGAAATGTCGCCCGCAATAGGTCAGAGGATCGAATTGCTGAGTTGTTCGAGCCGTTCGAGCCGGCCGCTGAGGCCCTCAGGTGTGTGGTCGGCGAGCTCCTCGATCGTGTCGGCGATGTCGATGATGCACTCGTGCACGAGCAGGACGATCTCGGGCAACACGCTCAAGTGCGCCAGCCGCGCTTCGGCCTCGGCGATCCTCGACTCCAGACGTTCGAGTCGGGCTTCGGTCGACATTGTCTCGTGCCCCCGCTATCCGCGTCCTCATCATGGGTGTCATCGTGATGGGTGCCCGAGTGTCAGGCACCCATCACGATAGTCAAACAGTTGTCCTCGCTATGACAGCGTGTACGTCAACGGGGTCACGCTGTTGGGCACGGTGCGGAAGCACGACAGCGGCGACGGACACTTGCCGCCGTAGAGCCCGTTTGCATCCACCGGGTCGGCGAACTGCGCGGTTGTCCGCGACGTGACCTGCACTTGCTGCACGTTCGCGGCGAGCCAGAACTTGTTGGCCGCGAGGGTGCCCTTACCGCCGGCAACACCCGCCGCGTCGAAGTCCTTTTGCTTGAACAGTGCATCTTGGAAGGTCTTCTTGGTGAGATTGCCCCCCGCGCCGGTGATGCCGATCTTGACCACGTTCATGAGCGTGCACTCGAAGTAGCTCTGATCGGGATCGAGCTGCTTACCGGTCGCGTCTTTGAACCCGGGCCACGGCACGCCAGGAATGGTCTTCGTGACTGCCGGCAGGTCCTTGCCGAGTGCACCGGGCGCGGCGTAGGCCGCCTCGAAGTCCTTGCGGCATTGCGCCTCGAACGGAGTGTCGGTGGTCTTGGCCCCGGTGGTGTCTACACGGAAGTTGTTCCAATGCGTGAGGCACGGTGCGCCGTCCATCTCTGGAGGAAGCTGGCCCGCCGAGAAGGCGATACACATGCCCGCGCTGATCTCGATCATCGAATACTTCAGCGTCAGGCCGGCCTTCGTGGCCTCGGGTGGGAACACCACGAAGTTGGTGAAGTTCAACATGCTGATCGCATGCGTGGCCCCAGCAGCCTTGACCTTTTCGACGGCGAGGGCGACATTCTTGTTGGCATCCGCGGTCGGAAGGTTCGCGATCTTGATCGCGTCGGTGTAGACGACGTTGTAGCTCTCACGCTTGAGGATCTTGTCGACCTCGTTGTAGGCGTCGGTCGCGTAGTCGTAGTCGCTGCGCAACACGGCAACCTTCGCGGTCTTGGGCAGCACGGTTGCGTTCTTCACGAGCGCTTCCATACTCGCTTGCGCCGAAGCGGCACCGGGAGGCGAAAGGTTGATGAAGTTGCCGTTCATCTCCTTGAACTGCTTTGCGCTCACCGCGTCGAGTCCCATGTACTGCGTTTTGCCGTCGACCGCGATGCACGGGGTCGAATCAGGCGGATAGCCACCGCCCGACGCGATCACCATGAACACCTTGGCGTCGATGATCTTCTGGCACGAGGTCTGGTACGTCTTGGGGTCGGCAGGGTCCCATTGGATGAGCTGGTACTCGAACTTGCGGCCGTTGATGCCGCCTTCCGCGTTCCACTTGTCGAGGTAGTACGAGATGCGCTTCGCGTTCGCCGGTCCGGCGTCTTCGGGCACACCCTTGATGGCCCCGGCCTTGACGAGACCCGACAGATCGGAGCTGTGGATCGCAATCTTGATCGTGGTCTCGGTGACGCCGGTGTCCGACGCGGTGTTCTTGACCGTGGTCGACGGCCCCGCCGTTCCGGTGGGCGCCGCGGTGGTCGTCGCGGCACTATCGCCACCGCTGTCGCCGCACGCGCTGGCGAGCAACGTGACGGCGAGCGCAGCGACCGCCAGCATTCCAATACGGTTCTTCAATGGATCCCCCCGTGGTTCTCTCAATCGCCGTGTCGAGGTGCCCGACACCGACCAGTTCCCCCTGGCTGCGCGAACTATAGACACGGCGGGCGCAGGCTGCTGTCGATCGTCGAATCCTGGCGGTCTGCGTGCGAAACTCCCGCCATGAATCTCGATGACGCCCTTCGCATGACGCGCCGTAGCGCGGTGCGGATCGATGCCGCGATCGCCGAGCGGTGGTGCATCAATGGCCGGGCCCACGGCGGCTACCTTGCCGCACTCGCCGAGCGTGCCTGTGCGGCCGCGCTCGAGCGCCCTGACGCGACACTGCGCACGATCACGGTGCACTATCTCCGGGGCGTCCGGAGCGGCGCCGTCGAGTTCGACGTCACGGTCGAACAATCGGGCCGGCGGCTGGCAACGGTGAGCTATCGCATGCGCCAAGGCGACGCGCCGGCGATCGTCGGGGTCGCGTCGTTCGCTCCGCGCGGCCAGGGCCCGAGCGGCCCCCGGCAGAGCGGGCAAGATGCCTCCTTCGAGTACCGCGAGCCGACGCCTCCGCCCCGGTACCCGCCGGTCGCCGCGCTGGCCCGATCGCTCGATGTGCCCTATGTGCCCCGCTCGTTCCTCGAGTTGGTCGACCTGCGCCTGGCACCCGACCCACCGTTGTTCTCCAGCAACGCCACGGCGCGTGTCGGTGGGTGGGTACGTCTCGCGCAGCGCCGGCGCCCTGACGTGTCGTCGCTGCTCGTGTTGTGCGATGTCTTTCCCCGTGCGTTGATGACCACGATGTCGCAGTCGCCGAGCGTGCCGCCACCGACCACTTCACTGCACATGCTCGTTCACGAGCCCGACGTCGGGGCGCACCTCCGTGACGATGAACATCTGATCGCCGAGCTCACGACGCGTCGCATGAACGATGGGTTCTTCGACGAAGACAGCACACTGTGGTCGGCCGATGGAGCGTTGCTCGCGCAAGGCAGACAGCTCGCCATCAACATCGTGTAGACATCGAGGCATGGACCTCCACCCGTGCCTCAGCGTCAATCCGCAGGTCGCCGGCTACCGAGGCTTCGAAGACGAGTTGCGGCTATGGGCTGATCTCGGTGTGATGCGCGTCGGGCTCATGTCGATGACACTCGCACCGTATGGTTGGGATCGCGGTTTGGCTGCCGCGCGCGACGCCGGCCTCGAGGTGCCCTACCTCGTGCACGGCATCTACACGCCTGTCACCGACGACGAAGGTTGGAAGGCCGATCTCGAATCACTGTTGGCCTGCGTCGAAGGGGCGCGGGCGATCGGTGCCAAGTGTGTCTACTTCTGCACCGGTCCGCCCGGAAAGGCAACGTGGGAAGGCGCGGTCGCGCTGTTCGGCGAGCGAATGCAGCCGGTCGTCGCCGCCGCGCGCGCCGCGGGTGTAGGGCTCGCGGTCGAGAACACATTGTCGCTGCGCACCGAGATCAGCTTCATCCACAGCGTGCGCGACGGTGTGATCGCCGCCCGCCAGATCGGCATCGGCATCTGTGCCGACACCTACGCGTGTTGGGTCGAGCGAGGGTTGCGCGACACGCTGCGTGAAAACGTCGATCTGTTGCACCTCGTGCAGATCAGTGATTTCAAGATCGGCACGATGGTGCAGCCGAATCGATGGGTGCCGGGCGATGGTGATCTGCCGATCGAGCGGATCATCCGCGACGTAGTCGACTCGGGCTACACGGGCGTGTTCGACCTGGAGTTGTTGGGCCCTGCGATCGAGCAGGAGGGCGGTCATTCTGCAGTGCGTCGCGGCGTGGCGTGGATGAACGCCGCGCTCACCGCGGCAAATGCGTGATGCGCGCCGCTTCGGCCAATTCGTCGTAGTCCTCTAGGCCTTCGTGGCCGATCGAATAGTCGTTGCCCGGATACCGATTCTCGCCGCGCACGAGCCATATCGGCCGAGCGCGATAGTCGGCGGTTTCTCCGCCCTCGCGCACGCGCACACCCTGGTTGCCGCGGTCGAAGTAGGACGACGAGGCCATGTAGCGCACGGTCAGCGCGGCGCGACGGCGCGTGGACGTGTTCGCGTGCGAGCCGTGCGCGACGAAGGTATCGAGCAGCGAGACTTGTCCGGCGGAGACGATGATGTCTCCGGCCGCCGCGTCGTCGAACGCGGGGTCGTCGATCGAGCGTTGCAGGAGACCATTGGCCCGGTGCTCATCGCTGTGTCGGTAGAGTCCATGACGGTGCGAGCCGGGCACGAACCGCAAGCATCCGTTCTCGGGTGACGCGTCGTCGATGGCGATCCACGCGCTGGTCGCGATGAGCGG
>JBDTLT010000128.1:0-14603 GCA_039934635.1 Acidimicrobiales bacterium | reverse complement strand
GCGGGTCGAGCGGATATTGCACCTGGTCACGACTGACCACATGCACTTGCGTATCGACCCGCACTGCATCTCCCCCGCGCTGTCGTCCTGGACATCGCCGATAATCTTAAATGCCGTGGACACCGAGGGTCTCACCATCAACCGCATCGCACCCGTTCGTCGGCTGCAACTGAGCGAGCACTCTTGGGTCGACGTCGTCGATTGCTTCGTGCGAGACGCGCCCTCAGAGTTCAGCGAGATCTCCTCGACCACTCCATGGCTGCAAGGCGAGGTGTTGCGATACGACTCATATGTCCCCGAACAGCGATTGGGCGCGGGCCTACGCGCCGAAAGCCGTGCGCTGTTGCGCCAGACCGAGCTTCACCTCGAAGCGACGTATCGACGCCGATTCAGTGGTGTGGGGGCACTGCTCTATCGCGACGGAAATGATCACCAAGGCCTGCACAGTGACCGAGAGTTGCGATGGCTCGACGACACGCTGATCGCCATCGTCGTGTTGGGGCAGCATCGACCCTTTGTCGTTCGTCGTCGCAGTCCGATGACCGATATCAACCGCATTCCGGCGGGCAAGGACCCCGCGGATACGGTGCTCACGCCCGGCGAAGGCGACATGCTCGTGATGGGCGGCGCCATGCAGCGAGAGTTTCTCCACGGCGTACCGTCGTTCGAGACGCCCTACCCGCGCATCTCGCTCACGTGGCGATGGACGAGTCGGCGCGGCCGCCCCGACACCGCGCCGAGTTACTTCGACGGCCGCCAGTACGGTGATCGACCCCGTCAGCCCGGAACGCGACGCACCCGTCCGACCAATCGCTGAAGTTCGGTCTCAGGCCGGCGCCAACACGGAGCGCATCGCGCCGACCGGTTTCGCTTCGGGGTATACACCGGCGAGCGCAGCCTTGAGCCCGGGTTCGTCGACGAGCACGGGGTCGAGGCGCACCGATGACCCCCTGTGGGCGAGGTCATCGTTGAACGTGTCCGCGACATCCTGCAGCGACAGGGTGTCGCGGCAACGTCGGTCGCGCTCGGCGGCGGTCGCGTAGACGTCGGCCTTCCACAGCACGCTCACACGGTAGGTCTCGATCGGCGCCCGGAACTGCAACTCGCCGTGATCGGTCACGATCCAGTCGCCCGTGCCATCCGTGGCCGGCGCGAGTTGCGCGCTCGGTGTGATCAAACGGGTGCCGCCGTCGAAGGGGCCGATGGGCGCAACCTGATGGAACATGCCGTGGTTGTCACCGATCAGTGCGGTATTGGCCATGGCACCTACGTGCTGCAATGGCTCGTTGTCGGGGCCCTCGGGCCAATAGAACAAGCCTCCGCCCTCCACATCGTTCATCCACCAGATCGAGGTTGCCTGCACGATCTCGAACCGATCGAACAAGCCCGACCACAACATCACCCGCAGCAACCACATCGGCGTGTTGGTGCGATCGCGCCCATGGAAGCGCGGGTTGTCGGTGTGCGCCGGCCCACCGTCGGCGATGGCGACCATGAGGTTCACGTAGACACTCTGCGGCTCGACCACCTCCGCGCCGTAGAACTGTTTGGCATTCTCGATATAGCCCTCGTGCCGGAGGAACAGGTCAGCACCTTCCGCAGCGAAGACGTCATGGACCCAGTCGTTCTGGAACCACATGGGCCGTGTGCGGGCATGCGGATCAGCGCCGGGGTTGTACCACCCCCCGAGGGGCGTGTACGGAGCCTGCGACTCCAACAGGCGCATGACCGCGCCGAGGTCGTCGATGACGTCGTGCATCAACACCGGCGGCTTCGAATAGCGGATGCCCATGGCGCCCCCTTTGCCCAGTTCACCCACGTTAGACCGCGCGGCGCCGTTTCTCCGGACTCGACGCGGAGCGACTAGACAGAGACCAACTACACCATGAGACGAGAGGCGCAGCACTGATGTTGATCGTGGCAGGCCATTTCGATGTCGAGCCCGCAGACCGAGACGCGTTCTTGGCGGGGCGCGTCGACGCGATCCGTTCGACCCGCACCGAGGGCGGTTGCCTCGAGTATGTGATGAGCGCGGATCCGGTCGACCCGACCCGCGTGATGCTCTTCGAGCGCTGGGCCGACCAGGCTGCATTCGACGCACACATGGCCGCCATCAAGACCGCGCCTCGCCCTACCGGCCCGGCACCCAAGGGGTTCTCGGTCAAGATCTACGACATCTCAGGTGAGCGTTCGTTCGGCTGATTCGCCGGCAAACGCCGCTACGCGAAGTCTTCGCGATGGTGCCCTTGGGCGAGTTCGCTGAGACGTTCGAGATCGAAAGTTCCCTCGGGCACGTCGGCGACGCGGGCGTCGGTGGTCGCGCGCAGGTCCGCGGTGCGGCGACCGCCTTCGAGCGGCGCTCGTTCGCCGACGACACTGCCCGGTCCCACATGACCGACCACTCGTCCGTCGACGCGCACTTCCAAGATCCCGTCGAGGACGAGCGCCACCGATGTCGCCTGGTCGTTCTGGCGAAACAAGAAGTCGCCCGCGCGCAGCTCTCGTATCGCCGGTCGTTCTTCACGGTGCATGACCTGGTCGGCCATGGCGCGCTCGAGATGCGTCTCTGCTTCGGCCACGTCGGGAACCTGGTCTTGACCACCCCAGGGCGTGTGGCTCCCGAAAATCGTGCGCGCCCACACCTGATTGCGCGTGAGCGCGGACTTCGACACGAGCGCACCATCGTGGTCATAGACCCAGTGACGCGGGAATGGACTGGCACCGACGAGCTCGCCCTTGCCCGTGCCGTTGACATCGATCGTGAGCTTCAGCGTCGTCCAGATCGTAAATGGGCGCGTGACGAGAAACGGCCAACGCAGCGTGGGCTTGAGTAAAGAGAACCCCGGTCGACCGCCTGCGGTTTGCACAAACGTGGCGTGGTCGCCCGTGACCGTCGCCTGCCACTGGATATGGCGCTCAGCCGATTCGCGAATCGAAACTCACCGCGTCGGCGCATCCCATCCACGTCGGCGAGCGTCAACGGGGGCGGCGGGTCGTAGTGCATGATCCCTCGGTCGAACGGCAGCCGCAGGAGCCCCGGAATCGAATCGAACGGGATCCACGAGATGGAGGTGACCGAGCGCTCGATTCGCATACTCACTACGTGTCCCTCTCGAGGCCAGATTTCTGCGCCGTGTTCTAGCAAACGGGCACGACTCTCACTCGATAGTGTCCGAATCGGTCCGAGCCGGGGAGAAGCAATGACGACCGATGATCCGCCGATCGACGCGCGCGAATTGCGCGACATGGTCGACGAACGAGCAATCAGGCGGCTGCACGCGCACTATGTCGACGCCGTCAACCGGTCGGCCTGGAGCGAATTCACCGACCTGTTCATTCCAGATGCCGAGCTGACCGTGTCCCGCGGCGAAGCGCAACCCGATCGTGTCGTCGGTCCCAAGGCAATCGGCGATCTGATCGCGGGCTACATCGCCAAGTACGACTTCCTCGTCCAAGTGATTCTCAACGCCCGCATCGAACTGCGCCAGCGCGGTGATGTCGATATCGCGGGAGCGCGGCTCTACATCGCGGAGTTCCGCCAGTGGACCAGCACCGGGCGCCGGTTGGAGTCTGCGGGCGTCTACCACGATCGCTACACGCGAGTCGACGGACAATGGCGATTCGCGCAACGCCGCTACGACCGCCTGTACGCAACCGCGCCGCGCGAACTCGAGATCTATCCCTTCCCGAGCGCAAACGACGTGGATGACCCGTTCGCAAAGGACATCCGATGACGACCGACCCCATTCAGCCCGACCGCCTTGCCCGACCCCTGATCGTCGACGTGGGCATCGATGTGAATGACCTCGCCGAGATGGCACGCTTCTACGAAGCGCTGCTGCAGTACGAACGGGCATGGGACAGGACGGGCCACGTCTTTCTGGTCGATCCGAGTGGCCTCGGCCCCCACGTCTACCTGCAGCAGGTACCCGAGCCACGAACCACGAAGAATCGGTTGCACCTCGACATCGTGGTGCCATCATTGCCCGTCGCGGTCGAGCGAGCAGTGCAACTGGGCGCGACTCGTGTCGAGGAGCGACGAACCCCGCTCACCTGGTTCGAGGTGCTCGCCGATCCCGAAGGCAACCTCTTCTGCCTCGTCGACCTGGCCACCTGGCAGCAGTCGAAACCACCATGGTGGCAACACGGCCACGACTGACCGGGCGCGGTCGGACCGTCGGACGGGGGCCTGCGATACGCTCGTGCCGTGACCGCAACCGACTGGCCGACCCGTTGGAACGAGTTGGCCGCGCTCTCCCCCGACTCGGTCGAGCAGTACGTCGCGCTGCACCAGGCGATCGACGACAGTGTCGACCCGGTGATCGTCGAGGTGTGCCGACTGCGCATCGCCGGGCTGATCGGCGCCCCTGCGCTCGCGTCGCTGCGCCGCCCCAAGGCGACCGACGCCGGTCTCGCCGAAGCCAAGATCGCCGCGTTGGCGCGCTGGCCGGAGTCACCGCTCTTCTCCGCCGCAGAGCGCGCCTGCCTCGCATTGGCCGAGCAGTTCTGCATGGGCGCCTTCACTGTTACCGATGCCGACGTGGCCGCGGTGCTCGAGCACCTCAGCGCCGACGAGTGCTATGCGCTCGTGAACGGCATCTGGGTGATGGAAGCGCTCGCCCGCATGACGGTCGTGATGGGCGTCGACCCCGATCCGCACACCCTCGGACTCGTTCCCGCGACTTGATACTGGAGTTCGCATGAGCCCTCGCCTTCCGCTTCCCAGCAACGACCGAACGCCATTGGGCGCGCCCGATGCACGGGGCCTCGCTCCCGCGGTCGGCAGGGCGCGCTCTCGTTTGGCCAAGGCCGTTTACGGTTCGCCGGAACCCGATCCCCTCGTGCTCGAGTTGGTACGCATGCGCAACGCGCGCGTGCAGCAATGCAATCTTTGAATGGGTTACCGCGACGCAGGTGCGTTGCAAGCGGGAGTCGACGACGACATGCTGGCGCTCGTCGACGATCATGCGCACAGCGCGTTGAGCCCCAAGCAGAAAACCGCGCTGCGCTTCGCCGACGCCTATCTGAACGGCCCGGTCGCGATCGACGAGGGCCTGCGCGCCGAGCTGGCCACACACTTCACGCCGACCGAACTCGGCTCCCTGCTGGTGCGGCTCATGCACTTCAGCTCCGACAAGGTGATGGTCGCTCTCGGCCTCGATCTCGACGCGCCGACCCGCCAAGTGGTGTAGCCGAAATCAGCCCTCGACGCGCGGGTTGCGCGGCACCGCCTTGCGCACCTTCAGACGCCACCCTGCATCGGTGCGGACGATGACGTCGAAGTAGTCGCCGGTTTGGATACTGCCGTCGTTGGCGAAGGTGATGTACTTGCTGTGCACCCGAGCCGAATCGAGGGAGAGCTCTTCGACGACGATATTCGTCGTCAGGTGGCCGTACATGTTGCGTCCCTGAAATGCTGCCGCGATCTCGGCTCTGGAATTGAGGTTCGCGTGCCCGTACGCGCTCAGGTCGAACACCATGTCCTCGGTGAAGATCTCGGGATAGCGGTGATGCGCGACGTCATCGAGTATGTGGCCATAGTTGGCGAGCAGCTCGTAGATGGCCTGGCGGTCTGCGGTTTCATTCGACATCTGAGTTCCTGACATTGTTCGGGGTCGTCCCGCGATAGTTGCAGGCACTCGTCAACGGCTGCACTACGAGTGGCCGCGAAGCCGCCGACCGCCGTCGCTGCGGGGATTGCGCAGACCACGACCCCGGGCGGTTTCTTTGCGCCACCCGACCGCGCTCAGGCGCTGATCAATACGGCCTCGCCGTCATCGACGAGCGACGGAAAGTATTCGGCGATGTGCATCGGGATGCGCACACATCCGTGCGAGAGACCGACATCGGGAACACTGGTCGCACCGTGGATCGCGTAGGCGGGCCAGAAGTAGACCGAGTTGTACATCGCGCCGAGAGGGCCGTGTTCCCAGCCGTCGATCTTCAAGATCACGTGATAGTCGCCGCGCGGTGTGACCGCGTCGCCGCAGACGCCGTTCTCGCAGAACGCGATCTCGGAACCCGACGACACGTGACTGATCACGACCGGCACGTTGTCTCGATAGGCGATCAGTAGTTGGCTCTTGACGCTCACTTCGACGCGGTTGGGTGGGCCATCGGGTCGCATCGGCACGGGCGGCTTCGGATCAGCGAGCGCAGCAGTTGTCTTGTCCCCGACGATGGCGTCGGGCAAGAGACCATTCACCCGTTGGAAGGCCCAGACCGCGTTCTGTGTCGCCGGCCCGAAGTGACTGTCGAGCGGGCCCGGGTCATAGCCCAACGCCTTGAGCCGCGTCTGCACCACGAGAACTCGTTCGCTCTTTTCGCCGGGACGGATGAAGCGCGGATCGAGCGTCACGCCCGGTGCCGGCGCATCGATCGGGATCGCGCCGTCGTCGGCGGACGATGTGGGCGGTGCCGCGGCGGCGCCACTGATCACGGGCCCGGGTTGCGTCGTCGGAGGTTCAGACGTCATGCGGCCCCCGCCGTCGACGGCGACCACGATCACCCCGGCGGTCAGCAGTGTGCCGAGGCCGCCGAGCAGTACCTTCCCAATTCGCCTGTGCGTGCCTATGACATAGAGGTCGGTCGCTTCGTCAGCGACCTTGAGCCTTTGGAAGAAGTGGTGGGTCGAGCGGGGCCGTTATTCGCTCAGATGGGTGAACCAGCCGAGATGACGACTTTGCCCATGGCACGCCGAACCGTCCGTTCCACACCATGGCGCGCGTACGCGCCCATTGCTTTCACCGCGCGTCATAGCCCGTACAACTTCGTCGCGTTGCCACCGACGATCGCCGCGATTTCGTCATTGGGTACGCCGGCAAAGTCGCGCTCGATCACTTTCTGGCTGTGCGGCCACGTCGAGTCGGAGTGCGGATAGTCGCTCGCCCACAGCAACTGCGTGACGCCTACTCGATGGCGCGTCTCGACCGCGATCGGATCCTTTTGGAACGTGTACCACACGCGGCTGCGAAGGTATTCGGTGGGTGTCCGATCGAGCGCGATGTCCGGGCCGAGCCAATTGTGATGACGTTCGTACATCTGCTCCATGCGATAGCCGTAGTGGGCGATCCACCCACCGTCATGTTCGGCGGACACGACCTCGAGTTCGGGGTGACGGTCGAACACCTTGCCGAACATCAACAATCCGAGCGTGTTCTGGATGTGGTGCACGGGAGACATCAGCCCGATGAGGCGGATACCAGAACCGAGAGTCGGGTCGTAGGCTCGCCCGCCCGTGAGGACATGAAAGGACACCGGCACGTTGCGCTCCGACAGCGCAGCCCACATCGCGTCGAAACGAGCCTCGGCATAGTGACCCTCGGTAGGGATCGCCGGAATCAACGCACCGCGCAGACCGAGCCGATGTGCCCGATCTATCTCGGCAACCGCAACATCGACGTCGTAGACCGGAATCAGCGCCAGGCCGACGAGGCGGCCGGGCGAGGCCGCGCAGAACTCGACCAACCAATCGTTGTAAGCGCGGATGCAAGCGAGTTGGTACTCGTGGTCGGGCGCTTGCACGATCGACATCCCGACCGAGGGGTAGAGCACCTCCGCGGCAATGCCGTCCTGATCCATGTCGTCGATGCGGGCTGCCGTGTTCCATCCACCTTCACGGAGCTCGCCTTCGTTGCTGAGGTCGTCGGAGCGACGCCCTGCGGCACCCGCGAGACCCACCGGAAACGGCGCGAGGCCATCGATACGAAACTCGAATCCCGCGGAACCAGGCGCCATGATCGGCGCGCGGTCGGCGTATTTGGTCGCCGCCAGCTTGTTCGTCCACAAATCGTGCGGCTCGACCACATGGCTGTCACCCGAAACAACCCGCATTGTTGCGGCCCCCATTCTCCGGACGTTCCCGCAGCTTAGAGAGCCCCACCGGCACAGCGGGAGTCTGGAAGTAGCGGTGTCGTAAGATCGATCGGATGGTCACCCGTCCTCCATCGCTCGATGCCGACGTGATCGTCGTCGGCGCCGGCATGGCCGGTCTCTACGCGTTGAAGGTCCTCCGTGAGCAGGGTCTCCGCGTGATCGTGCTCGAAAAGGGGTCCGGGGTCGGCGGCACTTGGTTCTGGAACCGCTATCCCGGCGCTCGCTGCGACATCCCGAGCCTCGAGTACTCGTTCGGTTTCGATCCCGAACTCGAGCAGGAATGGGTGTGGACCGAGCACTTCGCCTCGCAACCCGAGATCGAGCGCTATCTCAACCACATTGCCGATCGTTACGACCTGCGCCGCGACATCCGCCTGAGCAACGGCGTGACCGCGCAGACCTACGACGAGACCAGCGATACCTGGCTCGTCGAGACCGAAACCGGTGAGCGACTGCGCGCCCGGTTCTGCATCATGGCCACCGGTGGGTTGTCGGCGCCCAACCGCCCCAACTTCCCCGGCATCGAAGCCTTCGCGGGCACGATCGTGCAGACGAGCCTGTGGCCCGCCGAGGGCGTCGTGCTCGAGGGCAAGCGCATCGGTGTCATCGGCACCGGCTCATCCGGCGTACAGGCGATCCCCGAGCTCGCACAGGTCGCCGAGCACCTCACCGTGTTCCAGCGCACTGCCGCGTTCACCTGGCCGTCGCAGAACAAGCCGCTGACCGACGCAGAGCAGGCGACGATCAAAGCGCGTTACCGCGAGTTGCGCCGCCAACAAGCAGAGTCATTCAGCGGCACGGCCGGCACTTCCGGCGCAGTGATCCTGCAGTTCGCGACCGACGATCGCAAGATCCGCGAGAGCACGCCCGAGCAACGAGAAGACGCGCTGCAAGACTTTGGCTTTGGCGCCTGCCGCGTGTGGACCGATACCGCGAAAGATCTCGATGCCAACGAGATGGCCGTCGAGCTGTTTCGCGAGATGATTCGTCGCACGGTGCGCAACCCGCAGATGGCCGATGCACTGTCGCCGCGCGGCTACCCGCTCGGCTGCAAGCGGCCGGTACTCGACACGAACTATTTCGAGACCTTCAACCGCGACAACGTCTCTCTCGTCGACCTCCGCGTCGACAGCATCGAAGAGGTCACACCCCACGGCATTCGCACCACAAAGGACTTTGTCGAGCTCGACGTGATCGTCCTCGCCACCGGTTTCGACGCGATGACCGGCGCGCTGACGCGTATCGACGTGCGTGGGCGCGGTGGCCGGTTGCTTCGAGATGACTGGGCCGGCGGACCCCGCACCTACCTCGGCGTCAGCATGGTCGGCTATCCCAACCTCTTCGTCCTCGTCGGTCCGGGTAGTCCGGCCGTGCTCGCCACGTATCCCCCGCAGATCGAATTGCAGATGGGTTGGATCGCCGAATTCCTGCAATACCTCTGCGAACACGACCTTACGAGTGCCGAAGCAGAGATCGAGGCACAAGACGCGTGGTGCGACCACGTGAACGAGGTCGCCGTGGGCACGATGTTCACCGCGGCATCGTGCAACTCGTGGTACAACGGTCAGAACATCGAGGGCAAGCCGCGCGTGTTCCTCCCCTACGTCGGTGGACTCCCTCTCTACATGGAGCGCTGCAATGAGGTCGCCGCCAACGGGTATGCGGGCTTCGCGCTCCGCTGAACATACGTCGTCGGCGAGAGCACTCGGTCGCCCTGAACGCGGGTTGCGCCCGTTCCGCGCGTTGCGCTGATCGCGACGCTCACCACCACTTGTCGTCACGGGCACGGTCGGTGCCGCCGGTGCGATCGAGCGCGTCGAGCTGCGCCATGTCGTCGGCCGACAGCGTGAAGTCGAAGATCTGCGCGTTCTCTTCAATGCGGTTGCGATGCGTCGACTTTGGCAGCACGACGAGCTCGTGTTGAACGCACCAACGCAGCAGCACCTGTGCCGGGGTACGCCCGACACGCGCGGCGATTTGGTTGACGGCGCTGTTGGAGAGATGCGTGCCGGTGCCAAGCGGGCTGTACGCCTCCGTGACGATGCCACGCTCGCCGTGCTCTCGAATGAGAGAGCGCCGGTACTCGAATGGACTGATCTGCACCTGGTTGATGACCGGAGCCACGTTCGCCACCGCAGCCAACTCGTTCAAATCCGCGACACTGAAGTTGGAGACGCCGATCGAACGCGCGTGACCGAGCGCATGAGCGCGTTCCATGCCGGGCCATGCCCAAGTCGGACCGCGCTGAGGCCAGTGGATGAGGTAGAGGTCGACGTAGTCGACGCGCAGCCGTTTCAAGCTCGATGCCACTTCGGCCGCCGGGTCGCTGCTGCCCGGAAAGAATTTGGTCGTGATGAAGACGTCGGCGCGCGGTATGCCACTGTCCCTCAGCGCACGTCCCACGCTCTCCTCGTTGCCGTAGGCCTGCGCGGTATCGATGTGCCGATAGCCGAGCTCGAGGGCCCACCGAACGGCCTTGACACAGTGACGTCCATTGCCCACCTGCCAGACGCCGAGACCGAGTGTCGGTATCGCGCGGCCGTCTGCGAGTAATCGAACTTGGTCCGGTTGAGCGCCCGACGCTGCCGGCATATTCCCTCCTGCCCTCGATCGTGTTGACCTAACTATCAGCGGTCGGGACAGACGACAACGCGTCCGCGCCCGTCGCCGGTGCGCACGCGTTCGTAGGCAATCTCGGTTTGGTCGAACGAGAATGTTTCGATCTCGCTGCGCACGAACCCTTGCTCGGCCAACGCAACGACCTCGTGCAATTCGGGATGCGAACCACCGAGCGGGATGAACACTTCGCACTCGAGCGGAACGCGTCCCCACGCGATCGAAGCGGTACCACCCGCCGCGCCAACGAGCGCGAACGTGCCCATCGGGCGAGCAACGCTCAGCGCGGTCGCGATGGTCTCGTCGGTACCGACGAAGTCGAACACCACCTCTGCTTTGCGGTCGTTGGTGAGGCCGAGCAGCGCGGCCACCACATTCGAGTCGGACAGCACCGCCTCGTGGGCACCGAATTCTCGGACGAGCGCCAACCGGTGCGGCGCGATGTCGACGGCGATGATGCGAGTGGCGCTCAGTTGCGCCAACCACTGCACCGCGTAACCGCCCAGGCCCCCGGCACCGATCACGATCGCGGTCGACCCGGGGATCAGCTTGGGCAGCGCGCGCTTGACCACGTGATACGAAGTGCGTCCCGCGTCGGCCAACGGACCAGCGAGGTGCGGATCGAGCGACTGCAACTTCACCAACCGATTGGCAGGAACGACGATGTAGGGCGCCAGACCGCCATCGGTGCCTGCACCCTGACCCTGACCCAGTCCCCGCACGCAGTAGTTGTCGAAGCCCCGCATGCAGTACTCGCAGCGCCCGCAAATGAAGTGGGAATCAGCGAGCACCGCGTCACCCGGCACGAGTCCGTCGACGTCAGCGCCGAGCGTGTCGACCCATCCCGCGTTTTCGTGACCCAGGGTGAACGGCGGGTTCATGAACGGAAAACGATCGGGCGGGGCATCCATGATGTACACGTCGCTGTGGCACAGCCCGACACCGGCGACCCGCACCAGCACCTCACCGCGACCAGGCCGCGGAATGGGTACGTCGACGAAGCGGGCGCGCTCGCCCCACCCCAACATCCGATACGCAGGCATCGTCGCAGTCATCCTCGAAGTCTGGCACGCCCTCGCGCAATGACCCCGTTCCCGCTGTCAGACGTGGGCTTGATATAGCCCACGATTGACTGCGAGAACGGATGGAGCAGAGGGCGGGCTAGCTGATGAGCGCCGCGGCCGGCAGCGGGTTGTCGGCCTTGAAGAAGCCCGAAGGAAACACGTCGGCCGGCTTCTTGCCCTGAGCGATCACGGCCAGAAGTGCACGGTGGCGGGCTTCGACGCCGCCGATGGTCATGATCGTCGAACGCAATGCCGGCTTGGATAGCTGGGTGGCGGCGAACACGTAGGTCTGCGCGGCCGCGTCCTCGAGCGTGAACGCAAGATTGACGATGTCGGCTTCGGTCTTGGCGGCCGCCACCGCCGGGTCGACGATTGCCTTCTTCACGCCGTCATTCGGGGTGGTGATCTTGGCCGCACCGCTCTGCGCGACCACTGCGTTGAGTGCGTCGAGATGCGCTTGATGATGGGCTTGGAACAGCTTCGCGGCATCGCCGATCGCGGCGGTCTTGACCAGACCCGACTTGATCGCCGTGTCGTACGTGGCAACGGCGAGCGCTTCGAGCGAAGCCGCCGTCTTGGCGAGGGTGAGATCCATCGATGCAGATCCCACGGTGGTCGCGGGTGCACCGGTTGTCGCCGAACTCGCCGCTCTTGTGGTCGCCGACGACGAGCTGCCGCCATCATCACCACACGCCGCAAGCAGTGCAGCGCCGGCAACAGTGAGTCCGCCGAAGCGCAACATCTGTCGGCGCGATGGCACGCCGAGTATCCCGGCCTTTTCGTCGGTACTGAATCCGCTGGCGGGGTCGAACAGTTGCGTCAGCACACTGCGCCATGATCGATCGACGGAGCGCTGAACTTCGTCGATGCTGCGCAACTCGCGTCGTACTTCGTCATTGTTGAACTCGGTCATTGTGTGCTCCTTCGATTGGTGTTGGCGACGGGTCTGATCAGCTGACGGGGAACACAGCGGGATCGAGACCCTTCTTGACGTCCTTGCCGTCGCCAACCGCGGTGCTCTCGAATGCACCGTTGACGAAGATGTCGGCGAGCGACTTGCCCAGGGCGGCGCCGAGGACGGCTGCGTGTTCGCTCTCGATCGGCAGAATCGTCGCCATGCCGCCATAGGCCGCCGCGCCCGCGGCCACCGTGAGACCGAATGCGTATGTCTCGGCTGCTTGATTCTCGAGGATGAACGCCAACTCGAGAGCCGACTTCTCGTCCTTCACTGCTTGCAAGGCGGGCGTCAACGCGGTGACGAGCTTTTGGTTGGGTCCTTTGACCGCCTTCGTTTTCGCTACTGCGGCGAACGCGTCTGCGTGTTGTTGGTGGTGCATCTGGAACAGCACGCCAACGGGCTTGGTCGCCGCCGAGAGCGCCGCGGCCGCCATCCCGTAGACCGCGACCGCGGCCAACTCGACTGATTGCGCGAACGCCGCGAGGTCTTCGTCGCTGATTCCCTGCGCGGAAGCACTGGAGAGCCAACTCGCCGGCCCAACCGCAGCACCCACGGCCAAGGCCACTCCGCCGATGCCGGCACCCGCGAGAATTCGCCGACGACCGGCGCTGGCGACGCCTCGGTGGGCCTCGCGAGCATCGTCGCCAAAGGTGCGCATCGCGTCACGGTGTCGTTCGTCGACACTCTTCGCCATAGCCCTGAGTTCTGCTTCCGTGATCTCCACGCTCAACCTCCAATTGTTGAATCGTCGAATAGCGATGCGCTACTCGACGACGACGGTTGCCTTCATGAACGGGTGAAACGAGCAATGGAACGTGAATGTCCCGGCGGTCGCGAAGGTCACTGATTTCTTCGTCGCCGCCGCGATGCTGTCGGTATCGAACGAACCACCATCTGCAGTCGCGGTGTGAGGTTGAGTGTCCTGGTTGTCGAAGACGACCTGTCCACCCGCTTTGACTCGAACCTCCGTGTTGACGAACTGAACGTCCTTGATGACCTCGGTGGCAGTCATGGAAGTGCCGGCGCTCGACGCACTGTTTCCGCTGGAAATTGCGCCGTCGTCGCCGCAGCTCACCCCGAGTGCGACGAACGTCACCAGTGCACCCATACGAATCAGCGCTTGCGTTCTCATGACCAGTACTACGACGCAGCGTGTGCAACTGGATGCAATCTTTTCGAATTGCTACGCGCCGGACAACCATGCGGTTGCCCAGCGAGCGCAAGCTCGCGCCATCGCGTTCATCAAGTGGAACGAAACGAACAGCATCACCACGCCGAGTGGCACCAGCAGCCACGACCATGGTGAATTCGACGCCACGTCTTCCATCCGCGAGCTGAGTGCCCAGTCGCCGAATGGCTGATCGTCGTGACGGACAACGATCGGTGCATACGCCACAAGGAATGGAGTCGCGATTGCCGTAACGGCCGCGATGAATGTGGCGATGCCGACCGGGAACCGCAACATCAGGTAGCCGAGCTCTCGCCAGCGATCCCTGTCGTGACTCATCGAGCGCAGCCGCATCCAGATGTTGCCGCGGGGCGAATTCATCGGCGACACCGGTAGGCGTTGCCCCAGCAGTGCGTTTGCCACGCCGCGCTCGAAGTTGGCAAACGCACGAGTCACGTACCACAGGCCGAGCAACATCGGAACGCCGATCAGGGCAACGACAACCATGCTCGCCGCGATCGACGCGCCACTGACGAGGACCGAAAACCAAACGGTGCCGAGCGGCAGGCCGAGCAGAAGGAATGCAATGTTCCGGTAGCTATCCGGGTGGGCCACGACGCCGACGAAGCGGCGCAGCGGGGATGGCCGAGCGGTCCCGGTGTCGGTGTCCAACAGGCTTGCGGTTTGTGCGACGGTGATGGTGCTCATGGGTGATGCCTCCTCTGAAAGCGATTGGTGCGATCTGCGAACAACCGTGACGCCATCGTGCGCCTCGCAGGGGTCACCGTCGTCTGGCGCGCGGCTAGTTCCTCGTCCCTCCACAGATGTACGGCGCCCGATGCGTCTCAATCGCGAGGACGACGCAAGGCGCTCGATTCAGGTGGCAGACTGGAGCGGTGGGGCGCGAACTCGAGGATGAAGC
>JBDTLT010000127.1:0-14718 GCA_039934635.1 Acidimicrobiales bacterium | reverse complement strand
CGTGAACAGGTCGGGAATCTCGCTCTCGTGCTCGAGCCCACAGGCGTGCCAGTCGTCGAGGATCTCGGGGTGATCGGACCACAGCGAATCTTGCACGACGCGGTCGCGGATCGCCTGTACGCGGGGATGGCCGAACTTGTCGATCAACTCTGCGAACAGCGCGGTGTCGAGACGCGCGGGATCGAGCGTCATGATCGCTTCGCTGTTGCGCTTCTCCCAATGTTCGATCATGCGGCAGTACAGGCTCTGGCCCCACGTGACGCCGCCTTCGAGAAAGCCGAGGCGCAACTGCGGGAACCGCCGGGTCACGCCGCCGAAGAAGAGCGCTTTGGCGAGCGCTTCGCCCCCTTCGGCGAACCCGCCGATCTGGTTGTACTGATGCCGTGTGAACGAACGCCGCGATCCCCATCCGATGGGCCCGGAGTGGAACGTCGGCGCCACCTTGAGGTCAATGCACTTTTGCCAAACCGGGTCGTAGTCGAAGGGGCTATCGATGCCGAAGCAATCTTGGTAGAGCACTTCCTGAGCGAGGTCGGGGTGCTGTTTCGCGAAGTCGGGCACCGGGCGCAACACATCGCCGGCGAAGACGGCGGCCTTGAGCCCGAGCTCTCCGATGGCGAAGTCGAGCTCTTCGATCGCTTCTTCGGGCGTGTGCATCGGGATCACCGCAGTCGGTGTCAACCGGTCGCTGTAAGGCGCGAAGAACTCGGCGTTGTAGAGGTTGAACGCGCGGGCACAGGCACGGCGCAACTCGGGGTCGGACATGCCGGGCAGAGTGATGACAAGTAGTCCCTGGCCGGGGTACACGATCGAGAAGTCGAGACCGATCTCGTCCATGCGCTCGTAGAGATAACCGGGCAGCGCGGTGGTCGCGCGGTCGACGGTGTTCTCGGTCGGCACCGGCCACCACACAGGCACCGATGTGCGCTGGTCTTCGCGCTCGTCGAGTGTCTGGCGGAACGCCCGACGCGCGTGCATGAAGTAGTTGATGAGGCGGTCGGGCATCTGCGGTCCGCCGACATCGCGGACGAAGTCCATGACCACCGCGAGCACTTCGAGCTGGTGCGCGTCGGCATCGACGATCGGATGATCGAGCTGTGCCCGAACCGCACGCAACCGCTCATTTGGATTGGCGATAGCTGTCATTTACGCCCCCGCTCATGACATCAGACCTTTGGTCTGGGTACTGTAACACCGCACTTTCGTAGCTATGGGGGGCTCGGTGGCCGAAGCGTTCATCGTCGATGCAGTTCGCACACCCGTAGGCAAACGCGGTGGCGCGTTGGCCCGCATCCACCCTGGTGATCTCGGCGCTCACGTTTTGCGAGCACTGGTCGAGCGCAACGACTTCGACGCCGCCGCCGTCGACGACGTGATCTTCGGCTGCTGCGACACGATCGGTCCGCAGTCGGGCGACATCGCCCGCACGTGTTGGCTGGCCGCCGGATTGCCCGACGAGGTTCCCGGCACCACCATCGATCGCCAGTGCGGTTCGTCGCAACAGGCGCTGCACTTCGCGGCGCAGGCCGTCATGAGCGGTACGCAGGACATCGTCGTCGCGGGCGGCGTGCAGAACATGAGCATGATCCCCATCAGCGCCGCGATGACCGTCGCCGAGCAATTCGGATTCGCCGATCCGTTCGTCGGCTGCGAGGGCTGGTTCGCCCGCTATGGCGACCAAGAGGTGTCGCAGTTCCGCTCGGCCGAGATGGTCGCCGACAAGTGGGACATCACGCGCGAAGAGATGGAAGCCTTCGCGGTCGAGTCGCACATGAGGGCCATCAGGGCCGCTCGCGAAGGACGCTTCGACGCCGAGATCGTTCCCATCGCCGGTGCCACCCGTGACGAAGGGCCGCGCGAGCCCGACCTCGACAAGATCCGTTCACTCAAGCCGTTGCGCGAGGGTGGCCGTCTCACGGCAGCGCTGGCGTCACAGATCTCCGACGCGGCCAGTGCGGTGCTGGTCTGCTCAGAGCAGGCGGTGCGAGAACACGGCCTGCGGCCGCGTGCCCGCGTCCACTTCCTCGGTGTTCGCGCCGCGGACCCCATCTACATGTTGACGGCGCCGATCCCGGCAACTGCCCTCGCGTTGCGCAAGACCGGCTTGTCGATCGACGACATCGATCTCGTCGAGATCAACGAAGCGTTCGCCTGCGTCCCGTTGGCGTGGCAACGCGAGACGGGCGCGGACCTGTCGAGAGTCAACGTCAACGGCGGCGCAGTGGCCCTCGGTCATCCGATCGGCGCCACCGGTACTCGCCTCATGGCAACGTTGCTCAACGAACTCGAGCGCACCAACGGCCGCTACGGCCTGCAAACGGTCTGCGAGGGCGGCGGGCAAGCCAACGTCACCATCATCGAACGAATCTGAGGAGACATCGAACATGGGTATCTGTGACGGTCGGGTCGTCGTCATCACCGGGGCCGGTCGTGGCTTGGGACGGTCGCACGCGCTCGCCTTCGCCAGCGAAGGCGCCAAGGTCGTGATCAACGATCTCGGCGGCGCGCCCGACGGCAGCGGTGCGTCGGCCGGTCCCGCCCACGATGTCGTCGACGAGATCCGCGCGATGGGGGGCGAGGCGGTCGCGAACGCCGACGACGTCTCGGACTTCGACGCCGCTGCGGGCATCATCAAGACCGCGCTCGACACGTTCGGCCGCCTCGACGTGGTCGTCAACAACGCGGGCATCCTCCGTGACCGCATGTTCGTCAACATCCAGCCCGACGAGTGGGACGCGACGATCCGCGTCCATTTGCGCGGTCACTTCTGCGTGGGCCGTCATGCCGCGGCCTACTGGCGCGATCAGGCCAAGGCCGGCGAGCCAGTCGACGCACGACTCATCAACACCAGCTCGGGCGCAGGGCTCATGGGCAGCGTCGGCCAGACCGCATACGCGGCAGCCAAGGCCGGCATCGCCGCGATGACCATCGTGCAAGCGGTCGAGCTCGGTCGCTACGGAGTCACTGCCAACGGTCTCGCTCCGAGCGCGCGCACGCGCCTCACCGAGGGCGTGTTCAACGACATGATGAAAGAAGTCGAGTCCGGTTTCGATGTGATGGATCCGGACAACATCTCGCCGCTCGTCGTATGGCTGGGCAGTGCCGAGTCGCGCGACGTCACGGGCCGTCTGTTCGAAATCGAAGGCGGCGTGCTCAGCGTGTGCGATGGTTGGCAACACGGGCCCCGCATCGAAAAAGATCGGCGCTGGGAGCCGGGCGAAGTCGGGCCGGCCGTTCGCGAGTTGATTGCACAGGCACCACCACCCGCGCCCGTTTACGGCGCATGATCGGAGAGCAATGAAGTTCGGACTGTTCTACGAGCTCCAGCTGCCCCGACCATGGCGGCCCGATGATGAATACAAGCTGTACAAGAACACGCTCGACGAGATCGAGCTCGCCGATCGACTCGGCTTCGACTGCATCTGGACGGTCGAGCATCACTTTCTCGAGGAGTACAGCCACTGCTCCGCACCTGAGGTGTTGCTGGCGGCCGCCAGCCAACGCACCAAACGGATTCGTCTCGGTCACGGCATCGTGCAACTGCCCAACGAGATCAATCCCACGGCTCGCGTCGCGGAGCGTGTCGCCGCCCTCGACCTCCTCTCCGATGGTCGCGTCGAGTTCGGCACAGGCGAGGGCTCATCGGTCGCGGAGCTCCACGGCTTCGGTGTCGACTGGGACTCCAAACGCGAGCAATGGACGAGCAACCTCGATGCGGTCACTCGCATGATGGTCGAAGAGCCCTTTGCCGGTTGGGAGAGCAAATGGCTCACGGTCCCGCCGCGCAACGTGGTGCCCAAACCGTTGCAAAAGCCCCATCCGCCGCTTTGGGTCGCGTGCAGTCAACCGCCGACGATCCAACTCGCGGCGACGAACGGCGTGGGCGCACTCTCGTTCGCCTTCCTCGACCCCACTCAAGCCAAGGCCACCGTCGACGCCTACTACAGCACGATCACCTCGGGCGCGTGTGATCCTGCGGGCTTCGCCATCAACGCCAACGTCGCCATCGTGTTGCCGTTGATGTGTCACTCCGACGACCAGACCGCCCTCGATCGCGGCTTGCAGGGTTCGATGTTCTTCGGTTTCGCGCTGGGCCATTTCTACGTCTTCGGCACGCAGCACCCGGGCGCGACCAACATCTGGGACGCGTTCGTCAACAGCAAGTCCAGTGGCTTCGGCGACACCGGCTCCAAGCTGGCCAACCAAGACCTCGGTGACGCCAAGTCGACCGAGAAGGCCGGCGAAGATCTGCTGCGTGGCGCCATCGGCACACCTGAGCGCATCCGTGAGGTGCTCAAGCGTTACGAGGCTGCCGGCGTCGATCAGGTCATCTTCCTGGCGCAGGCGGGCCGCACCCAGCACGAGCACATCTGCGAGTCGCTCGAACTGTTCGCGCGCGAGGTGATGCCCGAATTTGCCGAGCGCGAGCCGCAACGAGAGAAGGCCAAAAACGAACGGATCGGCGAGGCGTTGCAACAGGCGATGGCCAAGAAGGCGCCGCCGCGCAAGGTCGATCCGAACTATTCGTTCGTGGCCGCCGGGCGGCTCTGACTTTCGGTTCGGCGCACGGGTGCTCGGGCGGTCGACTACTCGAACGTGTCGCCGGTGAGCGCGTAGGACGTCGACCCGTCGGGGCCGACCGGGAGGTCGCCCGCGATCGTGATGCGCTGCATCGACCGATGATGACCTTCGGGTACGTCGGTCGGCACGAGGTGCGCGGTCGCACGGTTGTCCCAGAACGCGATGCTGCCCGGCTGCCACCGGAACCTGCACGTGAACGCCGCGTTGGCCTGGTGCTCGTAGAGCATCGCCAGCAAATGCCCACTCTCTTGGCGCGACAACTCGAAGATGTGGCTCGTGAAGTTGGGATTGACGAACAACACCCGCTCGCCGGTCTCGGGATGCACGCGCACGACGGGGTGGACCGACCGCAACGGCCGTGACTGGAACTGGCTGCGCAGCTCCGACGACATCTCGCCGCGCGAGATCGGCAGTGTGTTGTGGTGCACGGCGTGCAATCCATCGAGCAGTTGCTTGAGTGGCCCGGAGAGTCGGTCATACGCGACCGCTAGGTTGGTGAACTGCGTGTCACCGCCGTACGGAGGCACGACTACTCCCCGCAAGATCGAACCCATCGGCGGGTTCGGCACAAAGGTGACATCGGTGTGCCACCGGCTCTCGACGGTTGCCGCGCCCATCGGCGCGTACCGCTGGTTGTCGAGGAGCAAGATCTCGGGGTGATCGTCGAACACCGCCGGCAACGTGGGATGCGCGGGCGTGACCTCGCCGAAGTACCGGCCGAATGCAACATGCTGTGCCTGGGTGATGTCTTGGTCGCGGAAGAAGATCACCTTGTACTCGAGCAGGGTCGCACGAATCGCGGCCACCGACACTGCGTCGAGTGGTTGCGACAGGTCGACGCCGAGAATCTCTGCACCGATCAGTCCGCCGAGCGGGCGCACGTCATACCCGAGGTCTTGGGCGGTGACGGCAGGACGCGGCTGGGTCGTGGTCATGTTGCCTCCCCTTCAGCCCGCCAGGGTATCCGAATTCCTCTCCGCGCTAGGGTGCGAGGGCACCCCGGAGGGACCGCGTAGTGGACGACGAGCTCAATCCGACACTGGCCGGCCGGGTGGTCATGGTGACCGGGGCCGGGCAAGGTGTCGGCGCCGATGTCGCGACCTACTGCGCCATGGTGGGCGCCCGTGTGGCGGTTACGGCCCGCAAGCCCGACGCCGCGGCCGCGGTCGCGAAGGGCATCACCGAGGCCGGCGGCGAGGCGGTGGCCATTCGTTGCGACGTCACTTCGCGCGAGGACATCGACAACGCGATCGCCGAGACCGTTGATCACTTCGGCGCGCTGCATGGCGTCGTCCACAACGCGATCAGCAGCTACTCGAGTCAGCCGATCCCGTTCGAAGATGTCACCGACGAGAACTGGGACGACCAAGTCGCGGTCGCGTTGCGGGCGGCCTTTCACTTGGCCCAGGCGAGTTTCGTGCAACTGCTGGCCGTCAACGGCAGCTTCGTCTTCATGCTCTCGACCGCCGGGATGGAGGGCAGCCCGCCCGTACCGGCGTACTCGACGATCAAAGGCGCGCAACGCGCGTTCATGAAGAGCATGGCCCGCGAGTGGGGGCCTCACGGCATCCGTGTCAACGGCGTCGCACCGATCGCGGTCACGCCGGCCATCGCCAACTTCCTGGCGAGCGAGCCCATCGCGGCCGAGCGTCTGGCGAAGCGGGCCGCGCTCGAACGACTGGGCGACGGTGTCTGGGACATCGGCCCGCCCACTGCGTTCCTACTCGGACCCGACGCCCGTTTCATGACCGGTCAGACACTGGTCGTGAACGGCGGATCGTTCATGTTCTGAAGGGCCGATGACCAGACAATTTTCGACACTGGAAAACCAAACGGCCGTCGTCGTCCACGGCGAGTCGAAGATCGGGCGCGCCATCGCGCTCGGCCTCATGCATCACGGCGCCCGGGTGGGCTCCCTACAGACCAGACTCGACACCCGCGCCGACTACGAAAGCTGGTATGCCGACATCGTCGAGAGTCTCGGACGCCCGTCGATCGTTGTCGTTCCCGTGCTGCCCGGCGGTCCGCGGCGGCCAATCGTCGAGCTTTCGCTCGATGCGTGGACCGCCGATTGCGAGCAACCGCTGCGCGACACGCGCAACGCGGTGCAAGCCGCGTTCAGTGTGTTAGCCCGACCCAACGGCGATGGCGGGTGTGTGGTGCTCGTGGCGGCGACCGCGGCAATCACCGGCGAGATCGGCCTCGCGGCGTACGCCACGGCGTGCGAGGGCGCCCGCGCGATGACGCGCGTCGTCGCCCGCAGCTGGGGCGCGCATGGCATCACCCTGCATTGGGTCGGCGCGCCCACGGCGTTGTTCACCAATGAAGGCGACGCACCGCAAATGGCGATGTGGAATCCGGCCTTGGGCCGCGCGCCCGACATCGAACACGACCTGGCATCGGCGATCGCGGCACTGGCGTCGCCGGCGATGGCGTTCACGACCGGTACGACGACGGTGGTCGATGGTGGCCTCGTCATGCCGACCTGAGGAAGGGTGAGGATGGTTCTTCGTGTGGTGCATTGGGGCACAGGGTCGACCGGCGTCCACGGGTTGCGGGCGATCATCGAGCATCCCGATCTCGAACTCGTCGGCCTCCACGTGCACAGCATC
This sequence comes from Acidimicrobiales bacterium, assembly GCA_039934635.1. Lineage (GTDB taxonomy): Bacteria > Actinomycetota > Acidimicrobiia > Acidimicrobiales > WLNW01 > DATLFA01. The sequence goes on along the minus strand of JBDTLT010000127.1, from coordinate 7,525 downwards.
GACAAGGTCGGTCGCGACGCCGGCGAACTGTGCGGCTTGCCCGCAGTCGGCATCGAGGGCACCGACGATCTCGCCGCGACTCTGGCGCTCGATGCTGATTGTCTGAGCTACATGGCCAACGGCGTCGGTCGTGAGCCGGCCGCCATCGCCGACATCGTTCCCTTTCTCGAACGAGGCACCAACGTCGTCAGCTGCTCGCTCATCCCGTTCGTGTTCGCACCCTCGGCGCCGTCCGAGATGCACGACGCGCTCGCCGCGGCGTGTGCCCGGGGCCAGTCGTCTTTCTTCAACAGCGGCATCGATCCGGGTTTTGCCACCGGCCAGCTCGTGGCATCGCTGCTCGCGCTCGGCACCGAGGTCGAATGCGTCCGTGTCCAAGAGCTCGGCAACTTCAGCCGCTACGGAGCCGCATCGATCATGCGCGACGTTTTCGGGTTCGGCCAGGCACCAACATTCGTGCCACCGCTGTTCACGAGTGGGATGTTGTTGCATTGGTGGCGCGGCACGATCGCGGAGATCGCCGATCTGCTAGAGCTCGAGATCGATGACATCGTCCTCGTTCATGACGTCGCGACCGTCGACCATGACGTCGAGTGCGCGTTCGGGCACGTCGATGCGGGCACGATCGGTGCAGTGCGATTCGAGCTGCAAGGGATGCACGATGGTCGAGCCGTCGCGGTCGTCGAGCACGTCGATCGCATCGCTCTCGACGCGGCCCCACAATGGGATCGCGCCAATACCACCGGGGGCACGGCGTATCGAGTCATCGTCACTGGCCGTCCCAGCTTCACCTGCGAACTCGGTTTCTCACTTGCCGGCGGCGTCAGCGGCGCGGTGGTTGCGACCGCGACGTATCTAGTGAACGCGATCGCATCGGTATGCGGCGCGCCTGCGGGCCTGCTCACTGTGCGCGACGTCCCTTCGTTCGTCGGCCACCCCCGACGCTCGACGTGAGTCAAAGATGAGCGCGACCTCTAGCGGCGTCGACGTCAGGACCGCCACGGGCGACGACCTCGCGCAGATCGTCCACATCTACAACCACTACGTGGTCCACACCCCCATCACGTTCGATCTCGCGCCGTTTGCGGTGGGCGAGCGTCGGGGCTGGTTCGAGCAGTTCTCGACGACCGGACGGCATCGACTGCTCGTCGCCGTGGATCGGGGCACCGTGGTGGGCTACACCGGCTCACACCAATTTCGCCCGAAGGCCGCATACGACACCACCGTGGAGACCACCGTGTATTGCGCGCCGAGCGCCCTGGGTAGAGGCATCGGCCGCCAGTTGTATCTGGCGTTGTTTCAGGCCATCGAGACCGAGGACATCCATTCACTGCTCGCCGCCATCACACTGCCCAATGACGCGTCCGTCTCGCTCCACGAACGATTTGGCTTCACCCTGTCGGGCGTAACCCGCGCCGTCGGGCGCAAGTTCGACCGCTACTGGGACGTCGGTTGGTACGAGCGAATTCTCGAATAACCCCTGTCGGCGGCCCTGCTGCGGTGGTACCCTGAACCCACGCCTTGACCCCGCGCAGCCGTGGGACGAGGCGTTTTTCGATCGGGCAGCGACTGCCAGGCTGACATCCCCAGTTGCGTCGTGTCTCGTTCGGTCAGTCTGACCGGGCGCATGACAAAGGCGAGTGGACGGCCACCGTGCTTGCGGACATCAGCTACACCCCGGCATCACCCGACGCGGGGGTGCTGTTCGTGAGGGGATCAATCGGCTTGAGCAACGCCCGCGACGTGTGCGTCGTGATGATGTCGCTCATCGACAGCAACGAGCTCAAACGCCTCTCGGTCGACCTTCGCGACGCCGACTTCAACGGCGCGGCCGGCGCACTCGCGCTGCTCGCGGGTCGTCGGTACGGCGCGTCCACGTGCGCCGTCGAGTTGATGAACGCTTCTCCCGCAGCGCACCGCCTGATCGACATCTTGGCGCCCGACGTCATGGATCGTCTGCCGGCTGAGCCAGTGGAACCGCAATGGCGTATCGATCGAGCAAGTCGCGACCTTGCGGTGCTCGCACTCCTCGGCGGCCCTCAACCCGGCCGCCTTCGATGACAAAGCAGATTGCGTTCGACATCGAGGCGCGGCACAAATTGCAGGTGGGCATCGATCGACTTGCCGATGCCGTTCGCATCACCCTGGGCCCCAAAGGCCGCAACGTCGTCATCGGTCAGGCATGGGGTGCGCCGACGATCACCAACGATGGTGTCACCGTCGCCAAGGGGATCGAGCTGAGCGATGCGTTCGAGAGAATCGGCGCGGAGCTCGTCAAGGAAGTGGCAAAGAAGACCGACGATGTCGCCGGCGACGGTACGACAACGGCAACTGTGCTCGCGTGGGCGATGGTTCACGAGGGCTTGCGCAACGTCAGCGCCGGCGCGAATCCAATGCTACTCAAGACAGGCATCGAGGCGGCAGTCGTGGCCGCGATGGCGTCTATCGCGGAGCAAGCAGTCGCAGTGATTTCCCGCGAGCAGATCGCGCAAGTCGCCGCGATCTCCGCCGCGGACGAGGAAATCGGCCAACTGATCTGTGACGCGATCGACAAGGTCGGCAAAGAAGGCGTGATCACCGTCGAGGACAGCCAAAGCTTCGGCTTCGAGATGGATGTCGTCGAAGGAATGCGGTTCGACAAGGGTTACATCTCGCCCTACTTCGTGAGCGACGCCGAGCGGATGGAAGGTGTCCTCGAGAACGCGTATGTGCTCCTCGTCAGCTCCAAGATCTCTGCCGCTCGCGACTTGCTCCCGGTCTTGGAGCTCATCACACAGGCGGCGCGGCCGGTGTTGATCATCGCCGACGATGTCGACGGTGAAGCGTTGGCCACCCTTGTCGTCAATCAGATTCAGGACAACATCGCGACCATCGCCGTGAAGGCGCCCGGCTTTGGCGACCGGCGCAGAGCGGCGCTCGAGGATCTCGCCATTCTCACTGGTGGCGCAGTCATCAGCGCGGAACTCGGCGTCAAGCTCGAAAACGTGCGGCTCGACCAGCTGGGCCAAGCGAAGAAGGTGATCGTCACGAAAGAAGAAACGACCATCGTCGATGGCGGTGGTGACCCGATCGCAATCGAGGCACGCGTGACACAGATCAGGAACGAGATCGACAACACCGAGTCCGACTACGACCGAGAGCGGCTACGCGAACGGTTGGCCAAGCTGCTCGGCGGCGTCGCGATCCTCAGGGTCGGAGCGGCGACCGAGGTGGAGCTCAAAGAGATCAAGCATCGCATCGAAGACGCGGTCTCGACTACCAAAGCCGCGATCGAGCAAGGCGTCGTCCCCGGTGGCGGAGTGGCATTGATCCGTGCACAAGCAGCGGCGAACCAAGTTGCCGATCGCCTCGAGGGCGACGAGGCGACGGGCGCCCGTGTGGTCGCCCGTGCGCTCGAAGCCCCGCTGCGTCAGATCGCCGACAACGCGGGCATCGACGCGGGCGTGGCCGTGGAGATCGTCCGTACGATGACGGGCGGCGAAGGCCTCAACGCGCTCACCGGTGCCTACGAGGATCTGACCAAAGCCGGCATCATCGACGCCGCCAAAGTCACTCGATCGGCGTTGTTGAACGCCGCCTCGATCGCCGCGATGATCCTCACCGTCGAAGTCGTCATCGCCGACACCAACGACGCTTAGCGCGGCGGCGCGAACAGCTCGAGTTGGATGTTGTCGGGGTCGCGAAAGACGAGAACCGAGCCGTAGGGCTCGTCGGCGATGGGCGATTGCGTCAGCGGCTTGTCGGCCGTCTCGCCGCGCACCACGCCGTTGGCCTCGAGGTGCACCTGCCAGGCTTCGAGATCACTGCGGTCCGGCACGACGAGGCCGACGTGGTCGAGTCCGGTCGTGGTCTCACCGAACAACATGCCGGCGTTGGTGTCGTGTCGGTGCAACACGATCACCAATTGCCACGCCTCGTCGGCGAGCAACTTGCCGAGGCCCCCGTCATGCGGTGCGTCCATCTGGAAGCGGATCCCGAAGACACTCTCGTACCAACGGACGCTGGCGTCCACATCGGTGACGGTCAGAGCAATGTGATGGAGTCGAGGACTCGTGACGGTGACCATGTCATAGTCCTTTCAGGCTGCCGCCGAGATGCGCTCGGCGTAGGCCTTGGCGAGTCCGCGCAATGCGCTCGCGCCATCGCCCGCGAAAGACGGGCCGTGCATGATCGCGATCGTGCGCGGCTCGAGATCGGCCAGACGCGCGATCGTCGCGGGCATGCTCGGAGCGAGGCTCGAAGAGCCGAACACATCTTCTGCGAACATCGCGGGAGCGACGGGATCTTCGTCAGTCAGCGCGGGGCCGTCGCCGAGACTCGTGAACAGGTCGCCACTGAACAGCGTGCCCGTTACTTCTTCGTAGAGGACGCGCGCCTCCCACGCGTGGGGAACATGCGGCGTGTCGATGTGGCGAACTCGCATGGCTCCCAGTTGCAGCGTTTCTCCGTCGGCCAAAGGTCGCGGCATGCGATCGGCCATGTCGTTCAACGACACCATGCAGCCGATCGCACCGTGGGCAACCTGCGCGTGAGGAGCCGCGGCGAGGAACTCGTTCATCGCACCGCATTCATCGGACTCGACATGCCCGAACGTGATCCACCGCAGACGGTCGAGCGGGAGCACCCGTTCGATGGCCTCGCGAACTGCCGGGAACATCGCCCGTGGCCCGGTGTGGAACAGCAACGGCTCGTCATCGTCGATGAGGAACTGGTTGAACGTGAAGCCGGTCGGCCCGATCTCGGGGACGAACGTCGAAAGCCGATAAATACGCGGCGCGATCTCATCCAGCTTGGTGGTCATGATCTAGCTCCTTTGTTGGTTTGTTGCTTACGACTTGTCGAAGACTTCGAGGCCTTGACTGGCGGGGAAGGTTGGCAATAGCCGAGGAACATCGCAACGCAGTCGTCGATCAACCGCGCCCAGCGATCGCCACCGGGCTCGTTGGAGATCTGCTGATCGACGACGCCCGTGAGCATCGCGGTCCACATATCCATATGGCGCGGGTTGGTGATGCCATGGCGGGCGAAACGCGACCGCATGCTGTCGAGCGCCCGGACTGCCGGCGCATAGGATTCTGAACTCGGCTCGAAGCCGGGGATCGTGCGCTGGAACAGCAGTTGGTAACGGGCAACGTCAGTCGTGCAGAAGTCGACGAAGTTGCGCATGGTCTCGGCAAAGAGAACGTGTGGGTCCTCGGCTGCGAATGTCTCCAGCTGGCTCGACAGGTCGGCGAACTCGGTGGCCGCTTGGCCGAACATGGCGTCGTAGATCGCATGCTTGGACTCGAAGTAGGCGTAGACGGTCGGCGTCGTGATCTTGGCTCGCTTGGCCAGATCTCGCAGCGTCAGCGCCGCCAGGCCCTCCTCGCGCACCAGCGTCCAGGCGGCGTCGACGATGGCGTCGCGGGCGGACTGCCGGCGGGCCTGGCGCCATTCGTTGGGAGCGGGTTGCTTTGACATCGATCGTTATACTTATACATCGTATAACTCTTGTCAAGAAGTCGATCGCAGATCCGCGAACCACGGATGAACACGACGACAACCGGCGTCCAACTCTCGTGTCCCCTCCCCCGCACCGTCCCCGCTCCTACCGGCGGGGGCGGTGCGCGGTGGTGTGTGCACTTGCAATTGCTGCTTGCGGATCGGGACCGAATGCTGAGCCCGATGCCGACACGACGACCACCGCGGCCACGCCGGTCGCCACGATCACGGCGGCCGAGTCGACAACGACGACTGTTGCGACCACGCGCTCGTCGATGACGGCGACTTCACCGCTCTCGGCACCGCCCGTGACCGCCGCACTGGGCGGACCGCTCGCGACATTCAACCGAGTCGACGTCCCGCTCGCGCTCAGCGCGCCGGTAAACCTTGTCGCCGCTTCTCCGAGTGACGTCGTTGCAATTGGATGGCGCGCCATCGGGGCTGCCAGACAGTCGGCGAGTACCGCGGTCAGCGCCGACGGTCAGCAGTGGCGGGCCGTCAACACTGCGTGGAGCGACGGTCCGACGGTAGACGGGCTGCCGCGTTCGTTTGGTGCTCCTCGGGCGCTGGCGTATGCCGATGGAATCTTCGTCTCCGTCGGCGTGCGGGTCGACGTGGCCGAGGATGGACGGTCCACAAGCACTGCGATCGCAGCACGTTCTGTCGACGGAGCTACTTGGGCGTCGATCGATCTGCCCGCGGCACCCGACAGCCTGCTACCCACGCAACTTGTTCGATTGGGATCGCGCTGGGTGATGGCGGCCGAACTTTGGGGCGGCACGCCACAGAGGCAAACGCTGCTCTTCAGTTCGTCCGATGGCAGAACTTGGGAGAGCAGCGGCACGCTCGATTTCCAGCTCCAGTACCTGAGAACAACCGCCGCTGGGCTATTCGCGATGGGATTTCGCGGCGAGAACAACTCGACGCAGTGGATCACCGCGACATCGATCGACGCGCGTACGTGGACCAGTTCGGTCCTGAACCTGGGAGCAACGTCGCCGGTTCAGTCAGTGCTCGTCGACGGCGATCAAGTGGTACTCATCGTAAGTGAGGACGTCACGGGTTTTTCGAAGGACCGACGCGCCCGACTGCTCGCTTCCCGCGACGGCCTCTCCTGGCAAACGATGCCGACTCCGCCGTGCTTTGTTGCCGGTGACTATGTCGGGCCGGCGGCGGCGGTGGGTGGCACGTGGGCGATCGTCATCGACGCCGAAACCGAGCGGCTGGCCGTGTCACGCGACCAGGGCACCACGTGGTCGTGTACCAACCTCACCGGAGAGGCCTTCGAAGCGCGGTGGGGTCCGCCGTATCTCATTGGTATCAGCGACGTGCAGGGCAAGCTGGCGCTCGTCGGTGGACGCACGATCGAACCCGGCGCGCAAAGCAACTGGGTCGCGGCGATTTGGTACCTGTCATGACCGACGGCTCGTAGGTCCGTGATGGCGGTCATCGGCAGCTATGGGCCACGCCTGCATCGGGCGTTGCACATCTCCTTCGTGCTCACCGTCTCCACGAGCATCTCACTCGCGTTCGCAATCTGGACCGCTGCCTATGGCGCTCCCGGCTTCGCCACGATCTGCGGCGGGGACGACGCCACGAGACACCCGTCCGCAGTAGGCATGGTCGGCCTGCTCGTCGGCTTCGTGCTCGTCAGCGCGGCACTGATTTCGCTCGCCTACATCTGGCGTCAGCTGGCGCACCGGTGCGACTGGCCGGTGCTCGTGGCTGCGTACAACGGGTTCGCGCTGCTGTGGGTAATCGGAGGAGTGCTGCTCGTCGCGGTAGCGGGAAAGACCATCATGGCCACACTGATGGCGAACGCCAGTTGCGCGTAGTCGCGCGAGCGCAATCAGATCATCAGACAGAATCGTGAAGTGTAGTGAATGCTGCGTCGACGACAACTCTGGCAGTGATGCATCCTCGCCATCCGCGACATCGAGACCGAGGATCTACCGTCGTGGCAATACCCGAGACTGTCGCCACGGTGTTACCTCGCTCGTCGAGTGCGTCGACTCGCACGGGCAACCGATCGCCGATCTTGAAA
>JBDTLT010000126.1:0-14813 GCA_039934635.1 Acidimicrobiales bacterium | reverse complement strand
CCTGGCAGGACGACGACTGGTTCGTGGCCTGCCACTCGAGCGACGCCCGCTGCGGGTAGCGGTCGCGCGGCGCGTTTCGAACGTGCTGAGCCACTCTGGTAGCAAGAATGCACGCCCACCGTGCACAACTGCTACGAGAGTTCGGGATAGCCGACGGAATCCCGCCAGCCTGTGCGCCGAGGCGACGTCGCCCCATCCGCCCGTCGCGAGCTGGCTTGCGCGTGCGACCGTTTCGGCGCAGGCGCGTCTAACCCTCGAGGCCGCTCGCGGCGCCGCTGTAGGGGCGAGCGGTTTGCGATCCGAGGTACTTGGCTCCGACGAAACACGCCAGCGCCATCAGGCTGATCAACAACACATACTCGACGAGGCTGGCGCCGCGTTGATCATCGTCACGGTGCATGACGGCCGCATAGACCGACCAGATCATCTGTGACGCGCGCGTCGAGAGTGCGTGGTTCACGGGTGGACTCCCTGCTGAAAAACTTGCCGACGCCGTTCATCGACGCGATTACGCGTTTTGCTGAGCAAAATGAATCGCCAGGCCTACCGGCCTCACCCACTAGGTGCGACGGCGGGTGCGGATGGGGGTCACCGGCGCGTCGTTCGGCTCGGGACGCGCGAGCGAACAGATCCATTGCCAGCTCTCGGCGACACGCTGGGTCACGTCGTCGAGCGTTCCGCTGTTGTCGATGACGAAGTCGGCGATGGCCAACCGATCGTCGCGTGACGCTTGATTGGCGATGCGAGCGCGCGCGTCGGCTTCGGTGAAACCCCGGTGCTCGATCAGGCGGCGTATCGCGATCTCGGGATCGACGTCGACGACCAATGCCGCGTCGAGGTCGGTGTAGTTGGTGTCGATGAGCAACGGGATGTCGAGCACGACCGTCGCGTCGGTGAGGGCCAACGCTTGACGCCGGCGCGTCATCTCGTCGGTCACCGCCGGGTGGACGATGCCGTTCAGCGCGGTCAGTTGCGCCTTGTCGGAGAACACGATCTCGGCGACTGCGGCCCGGTCGAGCGTGCCGTCCGCGTGGACGATGCGCGGGCCGAATTGCTCGACCATCCGCACGAAGACGGCCCCGCCGGGTTGTTGGAGGTCGCGAACGATGCTGTCGGCATCGATGAGGGTTGCACCCCTGCTGACCAGGAGCTGAGCGACTGTGGACTTGCCGGCGCCGATCCCGCCCGTCAATCCGATCTCGAGCACGCTGCGCAGCCTGCCACGAATCGTTCATATTGCGGATACCCACGCCGATAGGAACCCTCGCCGAAACGAGGAGGTGTGGTCATCGAGACGCTGACGCGCCCGCCCGAACCCCCTCGCGCGCCGCCCGACGAGATTCGGACCCGCTTCAGTCGAGGAGCACGTCGTGCGCCCTGGCTGCAGCCCCTGGCTCGGCTCAATCGCACCAGCGATGGCTACAACAACGGCGACGCCCTCGCGCTGTTCGATCAGATCGACCGCGTCCGCGTCTACGGACCGGCGATGCTGGCGATCCGCTGGGGCACCAGCATGGTGTCCGTCGCATTGGCCGCCGAGTCCTTTGCCGATGCCGACTGGTGGATCGTCGGTTGGTGCGGAGTCTTGCTCGCGTACACGGTGATCCGCACGATCAGCCCGTTGCGGTATCTGGGCAACGTGCGCAGCTTGATCGAAGTCGTTTGCGAAGTCGCGCTGTTGGTCACCGCGGTCGCATCGACGGGCTATTGGGCGTCACCATTCGTGTTCTCCTTGACGACGGCCGCAATCGTCGCCGGCTTTGCCCGCGGATTTGGTTTCGCGCTGCGTATCAGCATCGCGTCGGCCCTTGCGATAAGTATCCCGTGGGCACTCGAGCCCGGCTACTCCGGCGCAGAGATCCGCATCACGGTGCAATGGACCGTGATCCTGCTGTTGGTTGCCGTGATCGCGGGCTACGCACGCCGGCTCACCGGTGAAGCCGATCGCCAAAGGTCACTCGCTTTCGACCGTCTCACCCGGCTGTCCGACGCGAACGCACTGCTGTTCTCGTTGCATCGTGTAGCGCAGTCGTTGCCGGCTTCGCTCGACATGAACGACGTGCTCGACACCACGATCGCCCGCTTGCGCGGATTGATCGACTTCACCGCGGCTGCGGTATTCATTTTCGACGAGACGGACGCCAATTGGCAGGTGCTGCGGCGCGAAGGCGTGCGCCTGCCACCCCGCCTCGGTCCTACCGAGCTTCCGGCTCCGCTCAAGCGGGCACTGGCTCGCAACCAGCTGATCGAAGTGAACGATCTCAATCGCGGCGAACTCGAAGGCTTGTCGTCGAGTTCGCGGTGCGGTCTGTACACCGTCCTCCCGGCGCGCGGGTCGATCATCGGGTTGCTGGCCCTCGAGCATCGCGATGAGAACCATTTTTCCCGCCGCGATGTCGAGATGCTGCAAGGTTTCGTGGAGCCCGTCGCTCTCGCCATCGACAACGCCCGCTGGTTCAGCCGGCTGCGCACGGTCGGCGCCGACGAAGAACGCACCCGCATCGCGCGCGATCTGCACGACCGCATCGGCCAATCACTGGCGTATCTCGCATTCGAGCTCGACCGGCTCGTCGCCCGCGACGCCAAGGGCGAAGCCGTGAGCGCGCCATTGCAACAGTTGCGCACCGACGTCCGCGGCGTGATCCGTGAAGTGCGTGACACGCTCTACGACTTGCGCACCGACGTGTCCGAGTCGTGCGACATCGTCGAGACCCTCGAAGGATTCATCGACCGGTTGCGTGAGCGTTCGACGCTCGATTATCACCTTCATGCGGACCGCGGCGCTCGGCTGCCGATCCTGCAAGAGCGCGAGATGTGGCGTATCGCCCAAGAAGCGCTCGTCAATGTCGAACGGCACGCGCACGCGCATCGCGTCGATGTGCGTTGGTGGTGCAACGGATCGGCCGCCGCGCTCGAAGTCGCCGACGACGGGGCAGGCTTCCCCGAAGGCAAGGCCGGTCGGCTCGATTCGTACGGGATCATCGGCATGCGCGAACGCGCGTCGTCGGTCGGCGCCACGCTCGAGATCGCGAGTGCCGCGGGTCGCGGCACCGTGGTTCGTTGCGTGCTCGCCGGTGAATGAGATGGTCCGCCCGCATCAAGTTCGCGGGCAGAAGACCTAACTATGACTGGTGGTCCGCCGATGGATCACCTGGTGGTGGTGGCTGCGGTGGCCACTATCGAATTCTCCCGCTAATCGCCAACGAGGCGACGCCAGATCTAGGGGACATGATGACAGCGATTCGATTGATGCTCGCCGATGACCATCGGATGCTCCGTGAGGGGCTGAGCCGGTCCATGCGCGAGCAGGGTTTCGATATCGTCGGAGAAGCAGGAGACGGCGCCGAAGCCGTCGCGCTCGCACTCACGGTGCGGCCCGACGTGATCTTGATGGACGTCACCATGCCGGAGATCGACGGAGTAGAGGCGTGCCGCCAGGTTCGTGCGCAACTGCCGGACACGAAGGTCGTCATGCTCACGATGCACGCGGACCAAGGCGTGTTGACATCAGCAATCCGCGCTGGCGCCACCGGCTATCTCGTGAAGGATTGTTCGACCGAAGAGATTGCATCGGCGGTGCGCATGGCGGCCGGCGGCGAGACGGCGCTGTCGCCGCAACTCGCAGCATCGATGCTCAACGAGGTTCGGCGCTGGGATCAACCGCACAAAGAAGAAGAGCGGGTCGTCACCAAGCGTGAAGAAGAAGTGCTGCAGTTGATCGCCGACGGGTGCTCGACACCCGAGGTCGCGGAGAAGCTGTACATCAGCCAGAAGACGGTCAAGAACCACCTGGCATCGATCTACCAGAAGCTCGACGCGCGGGACCGCACGCAAGCCGTGCTGCAAGCCGTGCGTATGGGCATCGTGCACCTGCAATAAGGGCCGAGAGTCCTATTCAGACCCCCGGGGTATTGCGCCGAAGAAGGTAGTGCAACACGGAAGGGGCCACCGCAACCGGCGGGGCACGCACAAAGGGAGTCCACTCTAAAATGATTACGCACTACCAGTTTCTGAACGCTTGGGTGAAGGCCCACATCAAGAGCGAACGTGGCGCCTCGCTCGTCGAGTACGCACTGCTCGTGGCACTCATCGCGGTCGTCTGCATCGCAGCCGTCACCACGCTGGGCAAGAGCGCGTCGAGCAAGTTCTCGACCGTCGGCGCTTCGATCTCTGCTGCCGGCTGATTCTCCAGCCGACCGCAAGGTCAATCGACTCGGGCGGGCCTTCGGGCCCGCCCTTGTTCGTTTTCCCGGTTCATTGTCAGTGGGGGTCAGTACGATGCCGGGGTGGCTCGATCCGCTTCTACCCGTCCCGCTCCCAAGGCGTCCCGAGCGCCCAAGGCGCAGCCGACCATGACCGTGCATCGCCCGATGGATTCGGCGCCGATCCGGCGGTTCAGCCGGGCCTCGCCGCCCGGGCGCCCCTTCGAGGTGGTGTCCGACTTCTCACCCGCGGGTGACCAACCAAAGGCGATCGCGTCGCTCTCCGAGGGGCTCCGTGCCGGCGAGCCGTGCCAGACGTTGCTCGGCATCACCGGCAGCGGCAAGAGCGCGACCATTGCGTGGACGATCGAGCAGGTGCAGCGCCCCACACTCGTGATCGCGCCCAACAAGTCCTTGGCGGCGCAGTTGGCCAACGAGTTGAAAGAGTTCTTCCCCAAGAACCGAGTCGAGTACTTCGTGTCGTACTACGACTATTACCAACCCGAGGCCTACATGCCCTCGTCCGACACGTACATCGAAAAAGACTCGTCGGTCAACGACGAGATCGATCGGTTGCGCCACTCGGCGACTGCGGCATTGTTGACGCGCCGCGACACGATCGTGGTGGCCTCGGTCTCGTGCATCTACGGCTTGGGCTCGCCCGAGGAATATCACTCGCAGTTGCTGGTGGCTCGCGTCGGCGAGTCCAGAGACCAGCGCGCCATTCTGCGCCAGCTCGTCGACATGCAATACGAGCGCAACGACGCCAACCTCGTGCGGGGCAAGTTCAGGGTGCGCGGCGACACCATCGAGCTCCATCCCGCCTACGACGAGCACGCGGTACGGATCTCGTTGTTCGGTGACGAGATCGAGCAGATCGTCACCTTCGATCCGCTCACGGGAGAAAAGTACGAAGATCTCCCCGAGCTCGTCGTGTTCCCAGCATCGCACTACGTCGCCAGCGACGAGCGACTGCGCAATGCGGTCGTGCGCATCGAGGCCGAGCTGCAAGAGCGCCTCGCCTGGTTCGAGTCGCAGGGCAAGCTGCTCGAGGCCCAGCGGCTGCGCATGCGCACGCAATACGACCTCGAGATGATCCAAGAGGTCGGCTACTGCAACGGCATCGAAAACTATTCGGCGCCCATCGACGGGCGCGCGCCGGGCGAGGCGCCCTACACGCTGATCGATTACTTCCCCGACGACTTCTTGGTGGTCATCGACGAGTCCCACGTCGCGGTGCCCCAGTTGCACGGGCAATACGAAGGCGACCGGTCGCGCAAAGAGACGTTGGTCGACCACGGTTTCCGGCTGCCGTCCGCGGCCGACAACCGACCGTTGCGCTTCGAAGAGTTCGTCGACCGCGTCGGCCAAGTGGTGTTCCTCAGCGCCACGCCGAGTCCCTATGAGCTCCAGGTGTCGTCACGGGTCGTCGAGCAGATCGTGCGGCCGACCGGCCTCATCGATCCCGAGGTCACGATCCGTCCGACCAAGGGCCAGATCGACGATCTCATCGAAGGCATCAACAATACGGTGGCGCAAAACGAGCGGGTGCTCGTCACCACGCTCACCAAGAAGATGGCCGAAGACCTCACCGACTATTTGCTCGAGATGGGGTTGCGGGTGCGCTATCTCCACTCCAATGTCGACACCATCCAACGCATCGAGATCCTGCGCGATCTCCGTCTCGGTGAGTTCGACGTGTTGGTCGGCATCAACCTGCTGCGAGAGGGTCTCGACCTCCCCGAGGTATCGCTGGTGGCCATCCTCGACGCGGACAAAGAGGGCTTCCTGCGCAGTGGCACGTCGCTGATCCAAACGATGGGCCGGGCTGCCCGCAACGTCAACGGCAAGGTCGTGATGTACGCGGACACCGTCACCGATTCGATGCGCCGGGCCATCAACGAAACTCAGCGGCGCCGGCAGGTGCAGATCGCCTACAACGAGGCCCACGGCATCAACCCGCAGACCATTCGCAAGGCCGTCACCGACATCTTGTCGTTGATCCGCCCCGACGAGGGCGCACCGGTGCCCGGCAGCGATCGGCGCAAGCGTTGGCGGGACAATGCGCGGCGATCGGGCAACGCCGGCGAGCTCGAGTTGCGAGAGCTGCCCCACGACGAGCTCGAGCGCCTCATCCTCACGCTCGAAGAAGAGATGCACACCGCGGCTGCCGACTTGCGCTTCGAGTACGCCGCTCGATTGCGCGACGAGATCAACGACCTCAAACGCGAGCTGCGCGACGTCCGTACCGCCTGAGCCCGTACAACCGAGCGCCGGCGGGTTCCTCAGGCCGGCCGCTCGGTGGCCGATAGACATTGCGTGCTGACCACGCCGACGCGCCGCAGCCAGTCCGGCTCGTTGCCGGCGGGCCACCGCTTTGTCGCGTTCGGGTCACCCCGGGTTCCGGCCGCGTTCATGGCGGCGATCGGGCTGCTTGCGCTCTATGTGGCGCTGTCGTTTCTCGATTCGCCCCGCGGGTTCCTCGGCACCGATACCGGCGGCAAGGTGGCGACCCTCGAGGTCATGCGGGACCGTGGTACCGCGGACCCCGATGTCGGCTACTGGGCGGCCGCCTACGACCCCGACGCGGTGTTGCACCCGCTCTACTACACGAGCCACGTCGGCGACCGTTACGTCAATCTGACGACGCTCCCGATGCCGTTGTTGGTGCGCCCGTTGTATTCGCACTTCGGCTACCGCGCCGCGTTGCTCGTGCCGATGCTGGGCGCGGTCGCGTCCGCGCTCGCGGCGCGCGCGTTGGCACGCCGGCTCGGCGCGTCGGGCTGGCTGGCCTTTGTCGTCGTGGGCACCGCATCGCCGGTGCTGATCTACGCCCTCGACCTGTGGGAGCACGCGCTCGGGCTCGGCGCCATGGCGTGGGCGGTCGTCGTCGCCCTCGATGTTCGCCAGGCGCGGCTGCGCCCGCAGTGGGGCCTCGCGGCCGGTCTGTTGTTCGGCGTCGCCGGAACGATGCGAACCGAGGCGCTGCTCTATGGCGCGTGGTGCGTCGCGTTCTTGGCGGCCCTGCTGTGGCGATCGCACCGCAAGTGGCGGCCGCCGCTCGTGATGGGCGTGTCCGCGTTGGTGGGCGTGATGCTGCCGCTGGGAGCGAACAGCGTCCTCGAACGCGTAGTGATGGGTCACACGCTGCGGGCCGGCCGCGCCATCGGCACGGCGCAGGGTTCGGGCACCGACTTCACATTGCGGGCGCGCGAGGCGATCACTACGACGGTGGGGGTGCGCGGCCTCAGCGACATCCGGACCGAGGCCCTCCTCGGGCTGCTGTTCGTGGGGGCGATCGTCGCCACGCTCTCGTGCGCCACTTCGACGCGACGGCAGTCGATGGCGCCCAAACTGGCGGGGCTCACGATCGCGATCTTCGTCCTGTTGTGCACGTTGGGCTGGGGTTTTGTGCCAGGGCTGTTGATCGCGTCGCCGTTCGCCGCCGCCGGACTGACCGCACTGCGCGAGCGCAGTGCGTCGCGCGAACTCGCGCTGCTCGCGCTCGGACCATTGCCGCTCGTATGGGCCGTGCAGTTCACCGGGGGCGCGGGGCCGCAGTGGGGTGGGCGTTACGAGTTGCTCTCCGGGTTCGTGCTCACGGTGGTGGGCGTGGCCGCGATCTCGCAGCATCGACGATGGGTGCAGGTGTGGGCAATCACGGTCGCACTCGCGATGACCACGTTCGGCGTTGGTTGGATGGTGCTGCGCACCCACACGATCGACGACGCGTCGCGCCAGATCGCGGCCCGGCCCGAGCAGTTGGTCGTGTCGACGTGGTCGCATCTGTTCCGCGAGGGCGGCGCCTATTACACCCCTGACCGGCGCTGGCTCACCGCCGAGACAAGAGAACAACTCGACCGCGCCCTCGAGATCGCGCGTGCCGAAGGGCTCGACACGATCGCCATCGTGTCGGTCGGGCCCAACGCTATAGACCCAGGCCCGGGCTATGCGACCGTGCGCGTCGATCATCTCGCATTCTTCGCCGATGAGCCGATCACGGTGGCCGTCGTACAGCCCATCGAAGGCGACTGAGCCGCATCGCCATCCACGGCTGCCCGCGATTATCGTGGGCCGCAGTCACTTGGTTTCGATGGGGGAACATTCATGGCCGACAACTTCGCAT
Organism: Acidimicrobiales bacterium; assembly: GCA_039934635.1. Lineage (GTDB taxonomy): Bacteria > Actinomycetota > Acidimicrobiia > Acidimicrobiales > WLNW01 > DATLFA01. Next base: position 6,485 of record JBDTLT010000126.1, on the reverse strand, counting down.
TCGACCCGTTCGATCCGAAGTTCTTCGAAGATCCGTACCCGGCGTACACGACGATGCGCCACGAGCACCCGGTGTACAAGAAGGAAGTCGAGAACCACCGCGTCTGGCCGCACTACTGGATGCTCTCGCGTGCGGCTGACGTCAACAGCGCGCTGAGCGATTGGAAGACCTACTCGTCGGCCGGCGGCACGCTCGTCGACACCGATGTGTCGCTGTTGCCGCCCAACATGTTCCACATGGACCCGCCGCATCACGACGAGTTGCGCTCGATCCTGTCTCGGGTGCTCACGCCCAAGCGCATCGCCGATCTCGAACCGCAGATCTACAAATACGCGCTGAGCCTGATCGAAGAGCGCCTCGCCGCCGGCACCTTCGACGCCTCGACCGACTTCGCGCAGTTGATCCCCACCGTCACGATGTGCACCCTGATGGATCTGCCCCAGACCGAGCGCGAGAAGTTCCTCCAGTGGAATCTCGACACGCTCGGCGCCGCCGATTTCACCAGCCCGAACGCCCTCAAGGCGTGGGGCGAGATGGATGCCTACTGGCGCAACATCGTCAAGGACCGTCGCAACCGCGGCACCAAGGACCTCATCTCGCAGATCCTCGACGCCCAACTCGAAGGCGAAAACCTCGCCGACGAAGAAGTGTCCGGGTTCTGTTCGCTGTTGCACGACGCATCGCAGAACACGACCATGAACATGATCACCAATGCGGTCATCGTGTTGAGCCGCCATCCCGACCAACGGCGCAAGCTCAAGGCCAATCCCGCGATGTGGTCGACCGCTCTCGAAGAGTTGCTGCGGTTCGTCTCGCCCGTGCAAGGGCTCGCCCGCATGACGACGCGCGATGTCGAGTTGCACGGCGTCACGATGAAGGCCGGTGACCAAGTGCTACTGCTCTACGGGTCGGCCAACCACGACGAGACGATGTTCGACAATCCCGAGGTGCTCGATCTCGAACGCCCGGTCAAGACCAACTGGACCTTCGGCCACGGCATCCACTACTGCCTCGGCAACGCGGTCGCCCGTCTCGAGACCCGCGTCGCGATACAAGCGATGCTCGACACCATCGGTGATTGGGAACTCGACGAGTCCAAGCTGGAACGCAATCAGTTGGTCCCGACGCGTGGCGTTGCCCACGCACCGATCAGCTTCGAGATGGCCACCGTCTGATGAGCGAAAGCGACTTCGAGTTCAACCTGTTCGATCCCGAACAGACGCAGCACATGTGGGACAAGATGCAGCGCATGCGCCGCGAGTGTCCCGTAGCGCAGCCGTCGGAGGGCTTCTACTACACGGCGCGCTACCTCGACACCCAGCGCGTGTTCCGCGATTCGCGCACCTTCAGTTGCGAGGGCGGCTTTCGTGCCGCCGGTGTCGAGATCCCCGAGGACGAACTGTTTCTGGCCGAGATGGATGCGCCGCTGCATCCGCGCTTGCGCAAGCTGTTGTTGAAGTCGTTCAACCCCGGCATGGCCAAAGGGGCAGAGACCTTCACGCAGGGCTACATCGAGCAATTGCTCGACGATCTCGTGGCCAAGGGCGGCGGCGACATCGTGGGCGAGGTATCGGCCCGCGTACCGCTCGCCGTCACCGGCCACGTCCTCGGCATCCCGCTCGACGACATTGCCGAACTGTCGGCCCAGTTCTTCGCGTTGCTGCACACCGACTGGCCGGCGTATGGCGTCAAGGATCGCGAGCACCCCGACGTCGGCAAGGACATCGCCGGCTCCGCGCCCGAACTGGCCGCCTACTTCGACAAGATGATCAACGACCGCCGATCGGGCAACGTCAAGACCGGCGATCTGGTCAGTCAGATGGTCGATGCCGATATCGAAGGCGACAAGCTGTCGACCGAGCGCATCCGTTCGCTGGCGATCAACTTCTTGTCCGCCGGTCTTTCGACGACCAACCTCATCAGCAACCTGTATCACCGGCTGATCACATCCGACGATTTCGCCCGCACGTTGCGCGACGACGCCGCGCTCATCCCCGTCGCCGTCGAAGAGTCGTTGCGTTTCGAGCCACCGGTGCTCTTCCTGTTTCGCACCGCCACGCAAGAGACCGAGATCGCCGATACGCCGATCAAGCCGGGAAATCGTCTCGTCACCGGTATTGCGTCGGCCAATCGCGACGAGACGGTGTTCGATCGCGCCAACGAGTTCCGGCTCAACGCGTCCGATCCCGAGAACCTCGCGTTCGGCGCCGGGCCGCACCTCTGCCTGGGCAACCACATGGCCCGCATGGAAGGCCGGGTTGCGGTCGAAGAGTTCTTCCGCCACTTCGGCCCCGGCGAACTGCGCCTTGCGCCCGAATACGAGTACCACTTGATGCCGCACTTCCTCGAGTACGGCCCCGAGCGTCTCGATGTCGTCGTGCACGCCGGCGCCAACTCGCGGTGACTCGTTGGACCTCGAAGTAGTCATCGATCGCGAGCGTTGCATCGGCTCGCAAAACTGCGTTCATCATCTGCCGGCGATGTTCCAGATCGACGACGAAGCACTCGCGGTGGTCATCCCGCAGAGCGAGGCGTCGGCCGCCGAGCTCGACATCGTCGTGCGCGACTGCCCGACCGAGGCAATCCAAGTCCGTCGTTCCCCTCTGAAAGGTACGTCATGAACGTTCGAGCAGTTGACATTGCGGAGCGGGTGGGCCATCCGATCATCGACGCCGACGGGCACATCCTCGAGTTCACTCCCGCGGCGCTTCCGTATCTCCGTGAAGCAATGGGCCCGGTCGTGTTCGAGCGCTACCGCGAGCGCATGTCGCCCTTACGCGCCGCCATGGCGAGCCCTACGCTCGAAGAACGTCGCATGAGCCGCGTGCCGCAAGCCGGTTGGTGGGGGTCGCCGTCGCGCCACGCCATCGATCTCGCGACCTCGATGGCGCCCCGCCTCTTGCACGAGCGACTCGGCGACCTCGGCTTCTCCTACGCCATCTTGTACGCCACGAGCGGCATGGGTTCCGCCGGCGTGCAGGACGACGAAATACGCATCGGGCTGTGTCGCGGGTTCAACGATTTCTTCGCCAGCGTCTACGGGCCGTTCCAAGACCGCATCACGGTCGCGGGCATCATCCCGATGAATACGGTCGAAGAAGCGGTCGCCGAACTCGAACACTGCAAGCAGATCGGGCTCAAGGTCGTCAGCATCCCCAACGGAGTGTTGCGCCCGATCAAGGCACCGCAGGCATCACCGTGGTTGTTGCCGGGCCAGTCGCACTGGTGGGACTTCTTCGGGCTCGACAGCGAGCACGACTACGACCCGGTGTGGGCCAAGTTCGAAGAGCTCAACTACGCGGTCACCGTGCACGGTGGTATCGGCGCGCCGCCCACGTGGCTCTACACGTCGATCACGAGTTGGATGGCTAACCACATCGGTTCGTTCGCCGGCATGACGTACCCGACCTGCAAGTCGCTCTACCTCGGCGGTGTCACGCGGCGGTTCCCCAACCTCGTGTTCGCGTTCCAGGAATGCGGCGTCGGCTGGGCGCCGACGTTGCTCGCCGACACGACCGAGCACTGGGAAAAGCGCAACCTCGCGCAAGTCGAAGAGATCTACGACCCCGCGCTGCTCGACGTCGCCGAATTGGCCTCGCTCGTGCGCCAGTACGCACCCGAGTTGACCGAGGGTGTCGAGGGTGACCTCGAAGAGTTGCTGGTCGCCTGCACGCTGCGGGGGACACCACCCGAGGATCACGACGAATTCGCGGCGATGCAGATCAACAAGAAATCCGATCTGGCCGACCTGTTCGTGCCCAACTTCTATTTCGGTTGCGAAGCCGACGACCGTTCGACTGCGTACGCATACTCACCGTCCAACGCCTTCGGTGCCGAGTACAAGCCGATGCTCGGTTCCGACATCAGCCACTTCGACGTACCCGACTTCTCGGCGGTCATCCCCGAGGCCTACAAGATGGTCGAAAAGGGCATCTTGACCACCGAGCAGTTCAAGAAGTTCACGTTCACCAACGTGTGCGAGATGCTGCAGCGAGCCGACCCCGAGTTCTTCGTCGGCACCGCACTCGAAGGCGCGGTCGACTCGCCGGTCGCCGGCTGACACAACGCCATGGAACGCAATCGCGTATTGCTCCTGCTCGCCGCGCCCGGTGATCTGATCACGCCCCAACTGCACGACGCTCTGGTGCGTGAAGCAAAGGGGGCATTGGCCAAGATGACCGTCGACGACGCGGCCTACCGCGTCGCCGCGCGCGTGCCGTCGTCGGGGGCCACGCCGGCGCCGGCGTATGACCTGATCCTCGAGCGCGGTCTCGCGAACGGGGTCAAGTTGGGTGGTTTCTCGGCGGTGATCGAAGTGTCGTGCCCGGCGCCGGGCGGTCTCGACGAGCTCGCCCGCAGCGTCGAGGGCATCGCCACTCGTCTCGGTTCGCTCATCGAATCCGATCGGTCGAGCGCGGTCGTCGGCACCGATCTCGTCATCCTCGACGGCGGGGGACCGGTGCAATTGTTCTATTGCATGCGGCGCGCTCCCGAGACGACCCACGAAGCCTTCTGCGATTTCTGGGCGCAGCAGCACACCAAGATCGCCACCACGACTCCCGGCCTGGCGGGCTACCGGCAGTTGCACGCGAACCTCGAGCACTCACGCGTTGCGGCCGAAGCCGCCGGGTTGCCCGTGTCCGAGATCAATGGTGTCGCGCTCGAATGGTTCAGGGCGATGGACGGGTTCGTCAGCGCGGTCGGTGGGCCGGCCGAATTCACCACCGCGGCAAAGGCATCCGAAGAGCAGTTCAACAATCTCAACGGCGCAACGTCGATCGTCGGCACCGTGCTCCACCGCAGCAACGGCGCGGGCGGCGCGCCGTGGTGAGCGAGCGCTCGCGGTGAAGGTCGGCGTTGGCCTACCTACGATGCTGGCGGGCACCGAGCGATCGCTGGTGCTCGAGTGGGCGCGGCGGGCCGATGCCGGTGGCGTGTCGACGCTGTCCACGGGCGAGTTGTTGACCACCGCCAGCTACGACGCGATCGTCGCGCTGAGCGCCGTTGCCGCAGTGACCGAGCGCGTGCGCTTGATGACCAACGTGTTGGTCGTGCCGCTGCACAACGCCGGTTTGCTGGCGAAGCAGGCGGCGACTCTCGACAAGTTGAGCCTCGGCCGGTTGACGCTGGGTATTGGCGTCGGTGGCCGCAAGCCGATTCTCTTCGAGTTGACGAGTGATCCATCGGCCCACGCCAACTATCCCGACTTCGCGTCCGCGCCGGCGCCCTATGAAGGGCGCACGGCCCGTTGCGAAGAGCAGGTCGAGTACATGCAGAGAATCTGGCGGGGCGAATCGCCGATGGAAGGTGTGCCACCGATCGGCCCCGCTCCAGTGCGCGCCGGCGGCCCCGAATTGCTGTGTGGTTCCTTTTCGCCTCCCGCGATTCGCCGTGCCGCGCGTTGGGCCGATGGCATCACCAACTTCGATCACGGTGCTGACGCAACGAAGGTGGGCAAGGACTTCGCCGTGGCGCGCGATGCATGGGCCGCCGCCGGTCGTGAGGCGCCACCGAGGTGTGTGGGGTCGTTCTACTTCGCGCTGGGCCCGCAGGCGGCGCAGGGCAAAGACGCGTTCTTGAACTCGCACTATGCCCACTTGTCCGATGAGGGCAAACAACGCATCGGCGCCACGATCCAGACCACGACGGCGGCGGCGGTCAGCGCGGCATTACGCGCGTTCGCCGATGTCGGCGCCGACGAAGTGTTGCTCGTGCCGATGATGCCGGCGGTCGATCAGGTCGATCGCGTCATCGAGTTGCTACCGATCGGCTAGGGCTCAGCGGTCCAGGGCTCAGCGGTCCCAGAAGAGCGCGAGCGCGATGCCATCGGGGTCCTTGAAGTTGAGGATGGCGCCGGGGGGAATCTCGATCACACCCGAGTGCTCGATGCCGGCCGTGGTGAGCCGCTGCGCCCATTGCTCGATGCCTTCTTGCGTGGCGACGGTGAACGCAAGGTGATCGAGGCCGAGCCGTGTCGGGTCGAACGCAGTGCCGTCGTTGCTGCGATGCTCGACGAGCCCGACGCCGGTGGAGCCACCGGGGAATCGCATGACGCTCGCGCGCCGCTCGTCGCTCTCCTCGCGGAACAATTCCTCGAACCCGAGCACGTCGGCGTACCACGCCGCGCTCTTGTCGAGATCGGTCACGGTGACGCCGACATGATGGAATCCGATGAGTTCAGCCATGGCCCACAGCATTGCCGAAAAGCGTGTCGAGGTGCCCGACGGTCTCTCGCGAGCGGCGCGATCTCATCGGGATGCGCACCGTCCCGTGGAGTCTCGCCACAGCGATGAAGGTAGTCTGCGCCGTCGACGCAAGACGAAGGGGTGGATTACTGATGGGGGTCGAAGAAGACCGCAAGGTCGTTGACGAGTTCTTCGCGACGCGCTTCACCGACAAGGCGCGTGCGCGTGAGCTCGTCCATCCGGACGCGGTCTGGATCATCCCGGGCACGCTGCCGCTATCGGGTGTCTTCGAGGGCCGCG
>JBDTLT010000125.1:0-15187 GCA_039934635.1 Acidimicrobiales bacterium | reverse complement strand
TCGAGGTCAGTGCTCTCGAGTGATTCGGCGCAACCGATCGCCACGCGAGGCGATCTCGTCGCGTACCAACTCGGCGAGGTTGCCCACGAGGTCGCCCAGCCACGTGTCGAGTTCGTCAGTCACCGCATCGCGCAGGGCAGTTTGCTTTTCGAGCACCGCGACCGCGACCGCGTGCACGATTTGTTGCTTGGTCAACGGTTCGTCGGTCTGCAGCAGCGAGCGATAGTCGGCCCGCAACTCTTCGCGCACGGTCTCGATCACGGCACCGATGATCTCGACGCGCTCCCGTTCGATGAGCGCCAGTGCTTCGCGTTCCAAGAATCGGGAGTGCACGGCTTGCGCCACGGCTTCGCGCGCGCCGAGGTCGGTGAGCGCGCGGTCGGTTGCGGGCACGAGCCGGCTCTGCAGCTGACGGATCAGCGTCGGCAGCGTCTCTTCGAAGAATGCGGACCACGCGGGGTAGAGCGCCACCAAGAACGATTCGGCGACATCGGCATTCATGTCGTGGCGAGCGCCCCCGTGGCCGACGAACAGACCGTCGCGTTGCACAGTGGCCAGCAGTGTCTTCGGCGAGAGCTGCGACCACTTCTCGACGATGTCGTCGACCGAGGTGAATGAGACATCCGCAACTTCGTCGGCCGCCGCCATCAATTCGTCGAGCGCTTCCGCGACCTCTTGGTTGAACGTCGCGGCGGCCGGCTCGATGTCGTCCATGAACCGTTCGACGGCAATGTCGTCGGCGTCCTCGACGTCGGATTTGCTCTCGTCGGCCAGTTCCCCCGCTAACAGATCGCCGATGGCCGCGTCGATGAGATCGAGGTCGCGTGACAGTTCGGTGAGTGCGTCGATCGAGGTTCGCTGCGCGCCGATGCGCTCGAGGTGTTGGGTCAACTCGGTGACCTGCGTGAGATCGAGGTCGGGAAAAGTGGGCGTGCCGGACTCGTGACCCGTGTGCTTGAGGTGGTCGAGGCCACTCACGAAATAGATCGGCGCGGACTGGAGTCGAGCGATTGCCTCGCCGGCGACATCGCCGAGCTGTTGGCGTAACGGACGCACCAGCAAGTCGAGCTTGTCGCGCAGATCACGCTCGACCAATTGGCGGCGGGCGTCGAGGAAGCCATCGAGATCGCTCGTCGGATCGACCCCGACCTTGCGGCCGTCGTCGACATCGACGTGGTCACACTTGGTGACCACGAACGCCAGCCGCGACGACCGACCTTCGAGCAATAGCTCGTGCAGCGGCAGCATCGTCTGTATGGCCCGTATCAACGATCGAGCAACGCCGACGTCGATCGGGAACACGATCCAGACGAGGTCGGCGCGAGCGACGTGCACTTGAGTTACGGCGGTGCGGTGCGCGTCGGGATCGTTGAGGCCCGGAAGGTCGATCACTGTCGTGCCGGTGCGCAACGCGTCGAAGGGGCCTTTGATCGCGACGTGCTTGACGATTTGCGCGGAGGAGCCACTCGAGTCCACGTAGTCGACGAGTTGTGTGCGCAACTCGGCTGCGCTGGTGGCTTCGATGGTGCGTCGGCCTTCGGCGAGTGCGGCCGCGACGTCGGGCTCTTCGCGCAGCGTCGCCAGTTGACCGGACGCGAGGAACGGCGCCAGCGATTCGCCGTAGATGCGGCCGAGCCGACGACCCACGGCATCGAGCATCTCGACGAACTCCATGTCGACGCCACCATCGGCGGCATCGAGGGACTGATTGTCGAGCAGGAACATGCACTGCTGTGTCAACTCGCCGCGCGTCGCGAATTGCACCTCGGCGGAGAAGGTGTCGCCCGGCCGGTAGGTGAGACTCGTCATCGATGCAGTGCCGACGCCAACGCCCGACTTGGGCAGCACACTGCCGCCCATCAACGCGTTGATGAGCGTGCTCTTGCCGGCGTTCGTGTCACCCAGCAAGGCGATCGACGTCGAGAGATCGATCGTTCGTTGTTCGAGATCGTCGAGTCGTTTCTCGATCTCTTCGGCGACGGCGTCGACGACCTCGTCGTCAGGTGGCGCGTCGAGCAGGCGATCCCGCGATTCGCTGATGCGCTCCAGCGTCTGCCAAAGACTCACTTCGTCACCATTCGTGTCACTGCCAGATGCTCGGGAGCCCGAAATGTCTACCGCGACCGGTGCACGGGGTCACTGAGTCGTTCGACCTTACGTGTTTCGCGGTCCACCGCGGTGCCTCTGCGGGAAAACGAATCGCCGATGCGGAGGATGGCCTCGGCGGGCCCGCGGGCCATCCTCGCCCGCCACAGGTTCGCGACGAATGCGAACGCCAGGTACAGACCGGCGACAGCGGCGAGGATCGCGGGCGGCGACATCCGCCACGGCCAGTCCCGCAGCCCGCGCCGCAGCAAGAAGACGTGGACGACGTAGAAGGTGAGCGCCAGTTGGCCCGTGTAGGCGATGGGTCTCGTGCCTCGCGGAAAGTGATGGCTCAACCACAAGCAGGCGCCGATGACGGCCAGCCCCCCTCCGGTCGCGCCGATCACCCAGGCCGGCATCTGTGAATGCCCGGCGGCACTCAGCCAGCGCCACGGCGAGGTGCTCGTGGGGGCGAGTCGATCCCGATGATCGTCGGTGTTCCAACCGATGCCGTAGCCGACGATCGCCATTGCAAGGCCACCGGCCATGAGAGCGTACACCGTGCCGCGCGACCGCAACTCGAGGCGGGCCACGCACATGCCGACGAAGAAGAACGCGAGGGTGGGGAACGCGGGGTAGAGGCCAGTGAACAAAAGGTGCGAGAGCAGCAGGCGCGGGTGGCCCAGGTGGGGCAGCGCGCTCCACCACGAATCGTCGGTTGCGACCCAGGGCTTGGGTAAGTCGTCGCCCGCGTAGATGCGAATCCACGCGCCCATGACGGTCACCGCCAACGCCAGCCCGAGCAGCCAAAGCTTTGGCAGGCGTACGACGAGCAATCCGACGATGAGGTAGATCACGTAGAAGTGCAGGATCACCGCGACCAGCCCGCCTTCGAGCCAAAGACCGGCCAGCAAGAGCAACGCGGCGCGCGGCAACACCCGCATCCACGCGCCACGGTTGCGGCAGATGAACACGCAACCGGCACCGCTCAGCATCACGAACAGTGGCATGGCGCGTCCATCGACGAAGCGCACGACGCTGCTGGGCCAGTCGCGCTCGGGCCGATCCATGATGTGCGCGCCGTAGTGGCTCACGAACATGCCGAGCATCGCGACTGCCCGAGCGATGTCGAGGCCGAGTAGGCGAGTAGATGACGGGGCGGGTGATCGGATCTGGGTGATTCTTACCGAGCGATCGCCGAGTGGCGCTTCAGGTTCGGGGTGCGGTGTGCGTCGCCGCCAGCGAGACGCGATCGCGGCCGTCGTTCTTCGACCGATAGAGCGCTTCGTCGGCCCGCTCGAGGGTCGTCTGCGGTGTCTCGGTCAACTGCCGTATGGCGATGCCGACCGAGGCCGTGGTGATGGGGTTCTGCTCCCGCCACAGCTGCAGCATCCGATTGGCGATCACCTCCGGCTGGTCCGGCCGCCGCAACACGACGATGAACTCCTCGCCCCCGTAGCGCGCCACAGCATCGGACCCGCGCATCGTGGTCTTCAGGTGCGTGGCGAACTTATGGAGGATGATGTCGCCGACCTGATGACCGAACGAGTCGTTGATGCGTTTGAAATGGTCGAGGTCGGCGAGCAGAACGGCATCACCGGGCTGCGTGCGCCGCAGCAACTCGTCGGCCCACCGGCGGTTACCGACCTTGGTCAGCGGATCGGTGTGCGAACTCTTGCGCAACCCATCGGCTTCGCGGAGGGCATCGAGCTTCGCTCCGATCTGTGCGCCCAACAACTCGATGACGGGGTAGGTGAACTCGTCGGGCGCGCAGTCGAACCGGAGGACGAGCACGCCGTGTACCTGGGCGGTGCCCGCGGTCAGCGCGACCACGATGGTGTCGTCGATGACCACGAGCTCGCGCGTCGCCACGGCTTCGGTCAGCGCCTCGCGCAACTCGTCGTCGGCGACATGTGCGCCGATCTTCGACTGGTGCAGCTCGCCCGCCCACCACAAGCGGGCCCGGGCGCGGGGGAGCACCGAATGGGCGAGTTGTTCGATCTGCTTGCGCCAAACGGTGGGGTGGCGCATGTCGGCGCGAAATCCGGCGCTGAGCGCGCTGAGCGCGCGCAGATGCACGTCCTCGCGAGCGGTCTGCTTGCAGAAGACCTCGGCCATGATGATCGCCGCGCTCGCCTGGACGATCAGCTCGCGGACGCGCAGGTCGTCGACAATCGAGTGCGCATACGCGAGTAGCGCGACGTCGCAGGCGGTGCCGACCAGTACGGCCATGCCCCGCTGACCCGTGAGGCCGATCCACAACGGCAAGACGATGACGGTGATCGTCAGACCGAGCGTCGACTGCCGCAAATGATGATCGGTCATGTCGCTGACAATGGCCGACAGCGCGGCCGCGGGCGCGACGAGAACGATGGTGCGCGCCGGCAAGCGCTCCCACGGCACGATCAAGAAGACGAGACCCAACAGCGTGAGGGCGATGCCGGTGCCCACGACGTGCAAGAGGGGCACATCGGCGCGTGCCGAGGGACTGCTGAAGTAGGCCATCAGGGCGGCGGGAAGGCTCGCGAAGAAGACAATGGCCGCGATCCGCGCCGCGCGTGGTGCTCGTCCCAGTGGCAATTCCACAGTTTTCTATCGGCGCAACCGTGGCGTCTCTTGTGTCGTCAATTCGGCCTAGTCCCGCGGGACTATCGCGTGTCGTCGCCGTGACCGAAGTCGACCGAGGACCACCGCTCGATGACGGCGACGGCATCGATCAGGTCGGCCTCGTCGCCGGCTTCGATGCGTAGTTGGCGCGCCAACTGTTGGCCCGCCGCGCCCAGCAGAAGCACGACACCAGAGTCGGTGGCAACCGTGTTGGCGACATCGAAGTCCTTCGCGAACAGTGCCAGGGGGAACCCGAACTGCCGCCGGCCGTCTGCGCCGAGGAGCCAGTCCTTCCACACGACGAGATCGAGCACATCGGCGATGACTTGCGGATCGAGCCCGTTCTTCGCGCCGAGCGCCAACGCTTCGAGTTCGACGAGCATCTTGTTTTGATTGGCGAGGTTGAGCACTGCTTTCATCGAGTGCCCACCGCCGACATCGCCACAACGCCAGATGCGCGCTCCGAGATGTTCGAGAACGGGTTGCGCGATCGCGAATGCATCGTCAGGCCCGCCGACCATGATCTTCAACGCGCCCGCCCGCGCGCCGTGGGGGCCGCCGCTGATACCGCAGTCCATGTAGCGGACACCGCGCGTTGCGAGCGTGCGCGCTACTTCACGACTCACCGACGGCACGCCCGTGGTGGTGTCGATCACCAGCGAATCTGGTCGGAAGCTGTCGATGGCATCGGCGACGACCGATTGCACATGGCGCGATGTCGGCAGCGACAAGATGACGATGTCGTTGTTCGCGACGAGCGCTTGCGCCGATTCGGCGACGGCGGCGCCCAGAAGGGCGGCCGTCTCGCGGCGAAGGTCGAAAACTTCGGCCTCGATGTTGCGCTCGTTGAGGCGTTGCCACATGGCGCCGCCCATGTTCCCCGTACCGATGATCCCGATCCCCACGGCCCAGACACTACGCCGGGCCTGCTGTGTCATGCTGGGGCGATGGTGGCGCAGTTGCGCGTGCGGACGCTCGGTACGTTCGAGATCGACGGCTTTACCGAGCACGCGATCGGCAGTCGCAAGGCGCGGACGTTGCTCAAGGTGCTGGCTCTTGCCCGCGGTCGCCCGGTGCCGATCGACGGGTTGATCGACGCCCTCTGGCCCGGCGCCGCGCCGGCGCGGCCGGCGGATCAGGTGGCGGTACTCGTGAGTCGGCTGCGCACCGTGCTCGGTGCCGATCGACTGCACCATGTCGACGCGGGCTATGTCTTGCGGGCCGATTGGTTGGACGTCGTCGAATTCGATGCGCGCGCCGACGATGCCACGGCGCGGCTACGCGCGGGCGGCTTCGCGGGCGCCAGCGCGGCCGCGCTCGCCGCGCTGCAGTTGGTGCGGGGTCCGTTACTGGCGGACGAGGGCGGCGGGTGGGTCGATCTCGAGCGCGCCCGATTCGAGCGGCTGCTGGCGCGTGTCCGTCTCGTCGGTGCCGAGGCGTTGCTCGGCTGCGGCCAACCGCTCGAGGCCGCGGCGCACGCCGAGGAGGCCTTGACCCACGATCCCTATGACGAGCACGCGCTGCGGCTGTTGATGCGCGCCCATGCCGACGCCGGCCGTCCCGCGTCCGCTCTGGCTCGCTATGCGGCTACGCGTGAATTGCTGGCCGACGAACTCGGCGTGAGTCCATCGGCCGAAACCGAAGCGCTGCATACCGCGATCCTCTTGAGCGGCGATCGAGCCGACCCGTCGCCGCCGCGCTCGTTCGAGCGCGCCCACCTGTTCGGGCGCGAGCGCGAACTCGCGCAGCTGGACATGTTGCTCGACCCCGGGGCCACCACCGCGCTGGTCGTCGAAGGCGAGGCGGGCATCGGCAAGTCCGCGCTCATCGCGGAATGGCAGAGCCGGCCCGCATCGGTATCCGCGCTGATCTTGCACGGTCGCTGCGACGAGCTCGGCCGCGATCTCTCACTGCAACCGGTACTCGACGCGCTCGCGGCATATCTCCGGGGCATGTCGCCCGGCGAGGTCGACGAGTTGCTCGGCGCACATCGTGCGCTCATCGGACCGCTTGTCGGAGTGGACGGGACGACACTGCAACCGACGCTGCAACCGACCACCGTGTCCGACGGCGTCGCCGCGCGCAGTGTGCTGTTCGCGGCGTTGCTCGAGGTGATCGAACGCGCTGCCGGCGAACGACCTGCGGTGCTCGTGGTAGAGGACGTTCATCTGGCCGGGCCGAGCACGCTCGCGTGGTTGCGCTTCGCAATGCGCCGGGGGCGCCGCGTGCGCGTCGTGGCAACGAGCCGTCCGACTCCCGTGCGCCCCCTGCCCGACGCCACCGTGATCTCGCTCGGTCCCCTCGATCGCGCGGCGGCCGCAAAGCTCGTCGGGAGTGACCGCGTCGATGAGCTGTACGAGCGCAGCAATGGGAATCCGCTGTTCCTCACGCAACTGGCGGCCCACGAATCGGGCGAGCTGCCGCCGTCGATCGTGGAGAACATGCGGGCCCGCCTGGCGCCGCTCGGCAATGCGGGTGCGAGCCTGCGCGCCGCCGCCGTGATCGGCATGACCATCGACGTCGACTTGATCGCCGCGGCTACAGATCTGTCGGCCGTGGCCGTGCTCGATCATCTCGATCTCGGCGTGCAGGCGAGCGTATTGTGCGAAGCGGGTACGGGCCTCGCGTTCGTACACGAATTGGTGCGAGAAGCGATTGCCGCCGACATGACGGCGGCGCGCCGGGCGTACACGCACCGCCAAGTTGCGCACGTGCTCCTTGCGCGCAACCGGCACGACCCGATCTCGGTTGCCTTCCACGCGCGCTTGGGCGGTGAGGTCGACATCGCCGCAAGCGCGCTGCACGACGCCGCCGCGATCGCGGTCGGACGCCACGACCTCGAACAGGCCGACCAACTGCTCAGCGAGGCGTTGCTCTCGAGCAGCTCGGCGCGGTTGCGCTTGGCCCGCGCGCGCGTGCGCATGGCGCGTTCGTTGCTCGGCGACGCGGCGGACGACGTTTCTGCGGCGATTGCGCTCGACCCGTCGGCCGAGGCATTCGAGCTCGCGGGCTGGATCGCGTACTACCAGCGCGACTACGGCTCCGCGTATCGCCTTGCGGACGAGGCGTTGCGGCGAGCCGGCGACCCAGGCCTCCAAGCGAGTGCGTTGGCGCTCGGTGGCCGCGTCCGGCATTCGCACGGCGATCTCGCGGGTGCCGACGATTTCTTGCAGCGGGCCGAAGCGCGCGCTCCCGAGTCAGTGCGGGCGCTCGCCAACGTGTGGCTCGGGGCGCTACGCGTGCACCAGGGTCGGGCCGACGATGCATTGCCGGCGCTCGATCAGGCGCTGCTCGATGTCAGTCATCTCGGACATCCGTTTGCGCTGCTCCACGCGCGCTTCGCGCAGACGCATGCGTACGGGATGCTCGGCGCGCTCGACCGGGCGTTCGAGAGTCTCGAAGCGCTGCGCGACGTGACGCTTCGCGCAGGCGAGATCGGTCACCGGTTTCTCGCCGTCGTCGCCAACCTCGAGTCATGGCTGCTGTGCGCCGGCGGTCAGTACGCGCGAGCGGAGGCCGAAAGCATACGGGCGCTCGATCTGACGATCGGCACTCTCGGTGAGCCGGTTTCGCACGCGCATCTCGACCTGGCCGAACTCGCGCTGCGCCAGGGCGATGTGAGGGCCGCACAACAGCATGTCGATCTCACCGACGAACGCATCGCCGATCATCACACGATGGCGTGGCATCAACGTCAGCGCGTGCTGCTGATGCACAGCCGCTGCGCCTACGCCGTCGGCGATCTCGATACCGCGGCAGCCCGCGCCCAACAGCTCGAGCGCGATGCCGAGAACCGAGGGTCGCGGCGCTACCTGGTGCTGGCCCGCCTGCAAGAGGCAATCGTGGCGGCGGCCGCCGGTCGGGCGCTCGATCTCGATGCTGTCGATGCCGCCGTGCAAGAACTCGGCCGCGTTGCCGGGACCGAGGCGTGGCTGGTCACCGCCGAGCTCGCGGCGCAGGCGGACGTCGCCCGGTGGTGGACGGCCGCCGAAGCGTTCGCGTCCGCGCTCGTGGCCGCCGCGGGGCGCGATCCTCGCGGCGATCCGGTCGCGCTGCGCGAGCACGTCGCCCGCGAGTTCCAACGGCGCGGTCGCTAGCGCCCCGTTCTCTCGCCCCCACCCATCCGCGCGTCTCTGCCCCTTCTCTTGCCCGAAGCGGCTCAGACCGTGGCGACGACGACGATGATCGAACGGACCAACTGCGGCGCGTGGTCGAGCAGCAGTCGGGCCTGGCGCAGCATCGTGGCCCGGGCGACCGCAGTGAGGGTGGAGACGAACGGAGCCATCTGCGCCATGCCAAAGCGCCACGCCAGCAACTGCTCGGGGCCGAGCTCCGGGAAGGCGACGCGAAGAGCGCGCGCCTCGCCGCGCAGGCCGGCATCGGACAATGCGGCCTGTGCCCGCTCGACGGTCGCCAGCTTGGGCACGGCCATCGTCCGCATTTGCGGATACCAGGGCGGCGGCTCCCAGCCGTACTCGCGTGCGGCCGTTTCGGCGGCGTCCTTCGCGGGATGACTGTCATCTTCGGCATAGGCAGAGGCGAGCACTGTGCCACCGGTGCGCGTCACGCGCGCCGCTTCCCGCAAGCCGGCCACCGGCTCGTCGAGGTGATTCAACGAGAAGGCGGCAACGACCGCGTCGACCGCGCGGTTGCACAGTGGTAGCGCGCACGCGTCACCGACAACCGCCGCGGGCCGGCGAGAACGATCGGCGGCGAGCATTCCGAACGCCGCATCGACCGCGACTGGGATGCCACCGGCCTTCGAGATGGCGCGGCTGGCGGCGCCCGTGCCGGCCCCGAGGTCGAGCACGAGGCGGCCGCGGAGATCGCGCGGCGAGCAGTCGACGAGCACCGTCGCGAGACGGTCGTAGATCGCCCCGGGGCCGGCTTGCCACGCGGCCCCGGTTTGCGAATACGCCTCGGCAATCGTCGTCGGGGTCATCGATCACCGCGTGATGAGCCGCATCGCGTGCTCCGCGCGGTCCTGCCACCAGTGCAGCTCGTCGTCGTCGCCGTGCGCCTTCTCCCAACCAAAGCAGGCGGCGATGCCGAGCAACGAGAGCGCGATCTGGCGATCGAACCAAGCGGCGGTCTCGATGCCATGGCGCTCGAGCGCGGCGCGATATCCGGCGATCGTTGCCTCTTTTGTTTGGGGTAGGCGGGCGCGATTGAGCGCGAGGTACCAACCGAGATCCCATGCTCCGGGCGCCGCGCCCGGGTAGGCCCAGTCGAGCAAAATGGTGCGCCCGTCGGGGTGGTGACCGAGATTGCCCATCTTCCAATCGCCGGCGATGAAGGTCGGGGGCGTCGTCGCCAACGCGTTCGCCAACAATTGCGGATCGGCATGGATGGCGGCAGAAATCGCGGCCAGCGTCGGTGCGCGGTCGGGCAAGATCCGCCATCCTTGGTCCGCGATGCTGAGCACCGGTGAGACATCGGGGCGACGGAGCTCGGGCGCAATGTTGTCGGGAGCGAAGAAGCGAAACCGATGCGCGAGGGGCATGAGCCCGACCGTGTCGGTCCAACCCCAGAAGTGCGCGTGCATGGCCGCCATGTGATCGATGAACGACTCGTGCACCTCGAGCGCGACGACGTCGTCACCCTCGGGGATCAAATGCTCGCCGATGTCGTGCATCAGCATCGACAGCCGCGCACTCGTACCCGATCCTTCGACGGCCATCGCCACGATCGCGTGGTCGATGCAGTCGGGCGTCTGGTGATAGAGACCGGCGCGCCATGACAGCAACGGTCGGTGATCGACGTCGCCCGTGACCCGCATGATCCAGTCTTCGTCATGCGACAGCGACTTCAAGAAGTAGCGCTCGCCGTTGATGCGCAGGCGCTCGAACGTCGAGCCCGACTTGCCGTCGCTCGCTTGCACCTCTACGCGATCGGTCGCGTCCGCGAGCATCGACGCCACCGTGGGGTACACCGTCGGGGTTCGCATGGCCGTCATTGTTGCGCACCGCCGGTCGTCGTCATGAATCCCACGATGCCCGCAACGACTTGCAGTGAGTTTGCAGCGCGGGCCGCAGTGATCCTGCAACCACGAACGGCGAAGGTGAGGGTCCCAACGAGGAAGGACCTGACACATGACCCAAACCGTGGATATCGACAGCGCGGCCCCGATCGACAATGCCCCGATCGACAGTGCGAAGGTGGACGAACTGGTGCAAAAGGCGGTCGGCGACTTCGGCGCCGTACTCGTGGCGGCGCTCGTCGTCGTGGGCGATCGGCTGGGCCTGTTCCGGGCGATGGCCGACGGGCAGCCGGTCACCTCCGCGGAGTTGGCCGACCGCACGGGCACCAACGAGCGCAATGTACGCGAGTGGTTGAACGCGCTGAGCGCGGCCGGCTACGTCACCTACTCCGGCGACGGGCGTTATCGCCTCGGCGCCGAGCAGGCGCTGCTGTTCACCGACGAGGACAGCCCCGCGTTCGTCGTGGGCGGCTTCCAGGTCGTGACGTCGGCGGCGAAGGCGGACGAAAAGTTGACCGCCGCGTTCGGCCACGGTCAGGGCATCGGCTGGCACGAGCACCATCACGACCTGTTCACGGGAACCGAGCGCTTCTTCCGGCCCGGCTATCGCGCCAACCTCGTCGACGCGTGGATCCCCGCACTCGACGGCGTCGAGGCTCGGCTGCAGGCAGGGGCAAAGGTGGCGGACATCGGTTGTGGCCACGGAGCGTCGACGATCATCATGGCCGAGGCGTATCCGAACTCGACGTTCTTCGGTTTCGACTACCACGCACCGTCGATCACCGAGGCCGCGGCTGTAGCCGCACGGGCTGATGTCGCCGATCGCATTCACTTCGGGGTGGCGCCGGCAAAGGAGTTCACGGGTTCGGACTACGACCTGGTGTGCTTCTTCGATTGCCTGCACGACATGGGCGACCCGGTCGGCGCGCTCACGCATACCCGTAGCGCATTGCGGCCCGACGGCACCGTGTTGTTGGTCGAGCCCTATGCGGGCGACGAAGTCGACGAGAACCTCAATCCAGTGGGTCGGGTCTTCTACGCCGCGTCGTCGTTGATCTGTACACCGGCCTCGCAGTCCCAAGAGGTTGGCTTGGCCCTCGGCGCACAGGCGGGCCCGGCGCGCCTGATCGACGTGGCGCGCCGTGCCGGTTTCACCCGTGCCCGTGTCGCGGTGACGACACCGTTCAACTTGGTGCTCGAACTGCGCCCCTGAGCCCGCCGAGCCATTGGCGCCGCGAAACGCCACCGGCCGCCCCGCGGCCGCCTCGAACCACCGCCGCCGCTAGAAGTAGCCCAGTTCGCGCGCGGCGCGCTCGAGGCCGTCGCGGGCCGACGGGTCCGCGATGGCGATCAGTGCCCGCGCCCGCTCGCGCAACGTGCGCCCGCGTAGCTCGGCGACGCCGTATTCGGTGACCACGTGATCGACGGTGTTCTTGTTGGTGGTCACCACCGACCCGGGCGACAGGCGGCCGACGACGCGTGACATGCCGTCGTGGGTCATCGAGCGCAATACGACGAACGCCATCCCGCGCTCGGAGTACATGGCGCCCCGCGCGAAGTCGGCTTGCCCGCCGCTGCCCGACCAGTACTCCCCGGCGATGGTTTCGGATGCGCATTGACCGATGAGATCTACTTCGGTGGTGGCATTGATCGAGACGAAGCAATCTTCGGTGCCGATGATGCGCGGATCGTTGACGTACTCGACCGGTGCCAATTCGATCACGGGGTTTTCGTGGATGAAGTCGTAGAGGCGCTGCGTGCCGAGGCAGAACGTCGTAACGACCTTGCCGCGCTGACGCCGCTTGTGCACGCCGGTGACGACTCCTCGCTCGATGAGATCGATTGCGCCATCCGACAGCAATTCAGTATGAATACCGAGATCGCGATGATTGCCGAGTAGTGACAGCACGGCGTTGGGCACGGCGCCGATGCCGGCTTGCAGCGTGGCTCCGTTGGGGATCCGTTCCGCGATGAGCGCGCCGATGCGTAGATCGGAGGCGCTCGGTGCTTTGGGCTCGACCTCGACCAGCGGTCGGTCGGCCACACACCATGCCGCCACTTGCGACAGGTGCAACTGGTTGCGTCCGAACGTGCGCGGCATCTGCGCGTTGGCCTCGATGAAGAACGGCACCTGCCCGATGAATGGCGACACATAGTCGGCACTCGTTCCGAGGGATACGTAGCCGTGCCGATCGGGTAGCGACGTCGCGGCCAAGACGACCTTGGGTTGCGCCAGTCGCGACAGAACGAGCGGAATCTCGCTGAAGTTCGCGGGCATGAAGTCGACAGTGCCCGCACGGAATGCCGGCCGCGTCACGTTCGACAGGAAGTACGAGATGTGGCGCAAGCGGTCTCCGTACGCTGCGTGCAAATAGGGATGATCGTGCAGCGCATGCATCTGGTGGACGGTCAGGCCCTGCACTTGGTTACCGCGAGCGTCGAGCGCGGACATCAGCGACAGCGGCTCGCCGTTTGCGATCGGCACAATGATGGCGGACCCGTCGCCGACGAGAGCGGCCACATCCGCGGGGTCGCGGGCGACGGGGATATTGGGCATCGGTCGAGTCTATTGTTGCCGGTGGTGAGAATTGGAATGACACCTACTCAGTACGACGTCGTGGTCGTCGGCGGTGGTTTCGGCGGCGCTTTTGCCGCGCGCGAACTCGAGCGGCGGCTGCGTCATCGTGACGAACGGGTATTGCTCGTCGCGCCCGACAATTTCTTGCTGTTCTCGCCGCTGCTACCAGAGGCGGCATCGGGCACGATCGAGCCGCGCCACTCGGTGATCCCGTTGCGGGAGTTCTTGCGCCGTACCGACATCGTGGCGGGCACCATCGAGTCACTCGATCTCTCGGCGCGCACCGCAGTTTTGGTCGACGAAAGAGGCAGCCGTACCGATCTCTCGTTTCGTTCGGTCATCATCGCTCCGGGCTCGACGCCGAGGGTGTTACCGATCCCTGGCCTCGTCGAGCACGCCGTCGGCTTCCGCACGCTCGCGGACGCGATATGGCTGCGCAACAACGTGCTCGCGCAACTCGAAGCAGCCAATGCCGCGACCGACGCGTCGCGGCGGCGCGCGTTGCTCACGTTCACGTTCATCGGCGGTGGGTACGCGGGTGTCGAGGCCTTGGCCGAACTCGAGTCGATGGCACGCGACGCGCTGCGTATGTATCCAAGGCTCCGCGTCATCGACATGCGCTGGGTGTTGGTCGAAGCGCAGTCGACGTTGTTGCCGGGCATTCAGTCCACCTTGGCGCGCTACACCGAACGGATTCTTCGCAAGCGTGGTATCGAGGTTTACACCGAGAGCCGTCTCGCGTCGTGCGTGGACAACATGGTCACGCTCGATGGGCCTGACGTCGCGCCTTACCGCAGCGAGACCATCGTGTGGACTGCGGGGCAGCGGCCGTCGTCATTCGTCGCAGGCCTCGGACTGCCGCTCGACGAGCGGGGCCGGGTGGTCGTCGACAAGTATCTCGCGGTCGACGGTACCACCCACACGTACATCCTCGGTGATGCCGCGGCGGTTCCTGATCGCGACGGCGGCACGAGCCCCGCAACTGCGCAGCACGCGCTGCGCGAGGGTCGCATCGCCGCGATCAATGCGGCAGCCGACCTCGGCATCGGCACGCGACGGCCTTTTCGGTATCGCAACCGCGGCCTCGCCGTGACGCTGGGCCGCTGGCGGGGCGCCGCGCAGGTGAAGCAGTTCAGCTTCACCGGCCCGCTTGCGTGGTGGATGGGACGCAGCTATCACCTTCTGATGCTTCCTGGCTTCAGCCGCAAGGCGCGCGTGGTGACCGATTGGACGCTGTCGCTCGCGTTTCCCCGCGACGTCGCACAACTCGGCTCGCTGCAGACGCCGAGACGGCTCGAGTAACGATGACGAAGGACATGCGTACGCAGGCTCTCGAAGAATTGACCGCGCCCGGCGCGCCGTTTGCCGTGTCGATGGAATACGTGCTCGGAGCGAAGCTTCCCGTCTTCGCTCAGCGTCAACGCAGCCTGCGCGAGATGTTGACGTCGTCCGTGCGCTACGGCGCCGCCGGGTATTTCACGCTTGGCGAACACACGCTCACGTTTGCCGACAACCTCGCTCGCACTACTTCGGTAGCCGCGGCGTTGCGTGATCGATACGGAGTGCAAAAAGGGGATCGCGTCGCCATCTTTTCGGCGAATCGCCCCGACTATGCCGTGTTGTTCTGGGCCGCGGTGAGCCTCGGTGCCATCGTCACGGCGTACAACGGTTGGTGGACGGTCGACGAAGTTCGCCACGCCACCGATCTCACGGCGCCGACGATCGTGTTCGGCGATGCTCGCCGCCTCGCACGCGTCGCGCCGATCGATCTCGGCGCGCCGGTCGTCGAGTTCGAGGGAGAGTTCGAGGCGCTGGCGACGTATGCACCGGACGCGGCGTTGCCGTCGACGCCGATCGACGAGGACGACCCCGCGGTGATCCTGTTCACGAGTGGCACCACTGGCCGCGCAAAGGGTGCGGTCGTGTCGCACCGTGGG
>JBDTLT010000124.1:0-15235 GCA_039934635.1 Acidimicrobiales bacterium | reverse complement strand
GCGGAAGATGAAAGGGTGAGCGTGCGAAGTCAGAGGACTTCGGTACTGGTGAAGGCCAGCTCGTCGGCCTTGCTCACGTAGCGCAGTCGTTGGATCGTGATCGCGCCGACGGCGGTCGATGCCGACACGGGGTGGTAGGGGATGACGCTCGCGTGCACACCCCACCGAGGGCCGTCGAATTGGTCGAGGCGAGGCTTGACCCGTTCGGCGCGCTGGATGGCGTAGTCGATATCGACCTGCACGAGGCGCGGCCCGCGAGGCGTGTGCGCGAGGTTGGCGGCAGTCGAATACGAGACGTCGTCGGGACCGAGCGGGTCGGGATCAAGTGCGGTGATCTCACACACCTGTTGGTCGCCGACCGTGACTGCTGCGTAGGTGGCGTCGTATTGGCGGCGCAGCACGACACCGCCGCGCTGCACGGGAAAACCCCATCGTCGCCGCAACGCATCGGCCGCGACCTCGTTGTCGCAGACGCATCCCTGCACGAAGCCGCGCGGGCGCAAGCCGCTGCGTGATCCGATGCGAGCTTGTGCCAGCGCGAACGGACCCCACGGGCTGTCACTGCAACGCCAGATCTGCGCGACGAACGTCGGCGGATTGGTCGGGTGTAGCCCGGCCGGCAGTGACACTTGCCGGCCGTCGATGCGCATCTCGTAGGTCGCCTGCAGTATCTCCGCGTCGGGGAGCGTCACCGCTTGCGTATCGAAGTCGTCGAGCGTTGCCGCGTGGACGAGGAACTCGTCGACTGATCCGGTGCCGGTGAGCATCAGCGCACCGCCGGCGCGTGCGAGGCGAAGTGGGGCATGACCTCGCGGGCGAACAGGCGCATGCTGTCGAGCACCTGTTGCTGCGGGATCGTCTCGAGACCGTTGAGCAAGAAGTTGATGCCGGTGAGTCCGAGCGATTCCCAGCGCTTGAGCGCCGCGGTGATGATCTCGGGGTCGCCGACGCAGATGCCTTCGGGTATGCCGTACGC
The DNA here is from genome assembly GCA_039934635.1 of Acidimicrobiales bacterium. Classification (GTDB taxonomy): domain Bacteria; phylum Actinomycetota; class Acidimicrobiia; order Acidimicrobiales; family WLNW01; genus DATLFA01. The sequence goes on along the minus strand of JBDTLT010000124.1, from coordinate 14,259 downwards.
GTCGCCCGGGCCACCGGACTTCGCGCGATCGGTGCGCGGCGCGAGGTTGCCGAGCGACTGGTACGCGCGTGTCGGGAACGCCTCGCGCGTCCACATCAGATGCGAATTGGTGAGACCGAACTGGCCAACCATGCCCATGCCGGTCTTGGCCGCGTGCGCCGCGTCTTCGTGACAGAACAAGAAGTTGAGTGTCGTCACTTCTTTGGTCACCACCGCCCCGACCGGATCACAGCTCTCGATGCGGCGGAAGTACTCCTTGGTGCGGCGCTCTTGCTCTTGGTACCCGGCGGCCGCCACGCCAAGGCAACCGAGCCCGCGATCGGCCGCGTCGAGCTCGGTGCCCGGGCTCGTCACCGTGACCCACATCGGTGGGTGCGGCTTTTGCACCGGCTTGGGCAGGACGTTGCGTTCGGGCATGGAAAAGCTGTAGCCGTCGTAGGAGACATGTTCGTCGGCCCACATCTTCGGCAACACCCGCACGAACTCGTCCCACGTCTTCTTGGTGTCGTCGGGATTCGCGTTGAAGCCGCCGAGCTCGGTCCAAGTGGACGACCGGGCCGTGCCGACCTCGAGACGGCCGCCCGAGATGATGTCGAGTGTGGCGCAACGCTCGGCGACGCGAATGGGATGGTTCATCTCGGGGACGCACACGACCGCTCCGTGGCCGATGCGCACCCGCGACGTCTGCGCGGCGACCGCGGCCAGCACCACCTCGGGGGCGGAGCAGTGCGAGTACTCCTCGAGAAAGTGATGCTCGACCGCCCAGACCCAATCGAAGCCGAGCTCGTCGGCCAGCCGCGCCTGCTCGAGCGCGTTCATGAAAACCTGCGGCTCGATGCCGCCCGTGAACGGGCGCGGCGTGGACATCTCGAAGAAAATGCCGAACTTCATGACCAGATCCTAGGGGTGGGCAAACAGCAGAGCCCGAGCGGCTCTTGGAGCGGGGATTTAGTGTGCGGGGTTGTGCCCGACCTTTCTGTGCAGCCGTTCGTGATCGACGTGGCCGAGAGCGTGCTCGACGACCTGCGGCGCCGCTTGCGCCGGGCGCGATGGCCCGAAGAGATGAGCGGTACGCCGTGGCAATTGGGTACCGACCGTGCGTATCTCGAAGAGCTCGTCGACTACTGGGCCACTGGCTTCGATTGGCGCCGCATCGAAGCCGAGCTCAACCGCTTCGACCAGTACACGACCGAGGTCGACGGCCAGCGAATCCACTTCGTCCATCAACGGGCCGCGAACGACGACGCGTTGCCGATCGTGTTGCTGTCGGGCTGGCCGAGCACGTTTGCCGAGTTCGCGAAGGTCACGCCGCGGTTGATCGAAGGCACACCGCAGTTCCATGTCGTCGCGCCGTCGTTGCCCGGCTTCGGTTTTTCCGGCCCTACGACCGCCACCGGCTGGACGCCCCGGCGCATCGCCGTCGGGCTCGCCGAAGTCATGCGGGCCCTCGGCTACGAGCGCTACGGCGCGCACGGGGGGGACTGGGGGGCGATGGTCAGCTCACAGTTGGGCCTGACCGACCCGGCGCACTGCATCGGCGTGCACCTGAGCATGGTCATCGCACCCAAGCCGGCCGACCCGGCCGTCGCCGACGACGTGACCGAACAAGAACGTGCCGAACTCGCGCGGATGTACGCGGCGGGCCGAGACCAGATGGGCTACCAACGCATCCAGTCGACCCGACCGCAGACACTCTCGGCGAGCTTGATGGACTCGCCCCTAGGCCTCGCGGCCTGGATCGTCGAGAAGTACCGAGCCTGGAGCGACTGCGATGGTGACATCGAGACGCGATTCACCAAGGACGAGCTGTTGACCAACCTCACCATCTACTGGGTCACCGGCACGATCGCGTCGGCCAACCGCATTTACGCCGAAACGCGGTTGGCGGGGTTCGGCGCGTCGCTCCCCGACGCGCCGGTCCGAGTGCCGATGGGCTACGTCAAGTTCCCCGGCGACGCATTCAAACCGCCTCGACGGTGGGTCGAGGAGTTGTATGACATCCGGCGTTGGAGCGAAGTCGACGAGGGCGGTCACTTCCCGGCCCTCGAGACGCCCGAGTTGCTGTCAGAGGAGATACGCCGGTTCTTTGGTGGCCTCGAATAACGCTTCTGGCCATATAGAGCGAAATATCAGGCCCACGTGCCCAGTCGCGGTGGCATGCGTTGAGTCGCGCGGCCCTTACAACACAACATGACGACGCCCTACCGTGAGCGGCCGTGGATGAGCCTTACGACGACCTCGACGACACCGCACGAAGGGCACTAGAGGTCGCGCTCGCCGCTGCCGCTGCCATTGGCGACCAACAATGCGGGACGGAGTATCTCCTCTACGGTCTTTTTGCCCGGGCGCGAGGAGAGATGGCCGAGATCGCCGAACTGTTCGTCCTCGATGCGCTGCGCGTGGAGCGTGCCATCCAGAAGATCCGTGAACCGTTCACTTATATGAGCAACGACTACGACGGCGACCCGCGGCTGACCCCGCGGGCGTTGGCCGCGCTGCACACGAGCCGCCACGACGGCACGGGCCCGACGGGCGTGTTCGAGATTCTCTACGGCGTGCTGAGCGACCCTCGATCGGGTGCGTGCGCAGTGCTGCGCGAACTCGGCGTGCGACCCGAAGAGGTGCACCGTCTCGCGGCCTACGGTCGCCGCCACCTCAACAAGGAAGAAGCGGCGCTGTTGCTCCAAGCGCTCGATCGGCGCGACCTCGAACGTCACCGCCCTTGGTGGGGCCCGCTGCCCGACGCCCCGCTCACGCCCTGCTCCTTCGGCGCGGCGGCCAGTGTCGAGGTGGCCCGCAGTGTGACCGCCGTGGCCTCTGTGGCCGATCTGGCGGCGAACCAGCACGGCTTCGTCATCACGCTCGACGTGGAGTCGAGCCGCCCGTGGGTGCTGCCACCGGTGGTCGATCCGCCCGAGATCCTCGTGCCCGGCTTTGCCGCGACGCGCCGCCACGGTCCGGAGATCCTGCGCTTCGAGCTCGTGTTCGCCGACGGTTCCAAGGTCTCCAATATGAACCCGATCGACCGATGGCGCAGCGAGCGTCCCACCGGGCCGGCGCTGGTGCCCCTGTCGACGCATTGGGAGACGAGCCGTCCGAATGACCGTCGAGGATGCGAGCACCGCCGCGTGCTGGCGCAGTGGTGGATCTGGCCGCTGCCGGTCCCCGGCACTGTCGAGGTGCGCGTGGACTGGCCGGCCGAAGTCTTGTCGGGTTTGGCTCCGTTCGATGCCCGACCGTTGGTGAAGGCCGCTTCGGCCATGCGATTCGACCCGGCGAAGCACCCATGCTGACCCAACGTCGTGTGTCGGAGAGCCTCAGCTCGGGGCGTTTTCTTCCGATAGGACAACATGACTGCCGACGCCACCTCATGCTGCTTTCCGCCCCTGTCACCGGCCGCCATGTCGCGTACGTCGATCAAATACGTCGCGCACACTGACGCTCCGGCGACTGTTGTCACAACCAGCGAACGTTGATCGGCAGCGTATGGTCGAGACGATGACAAAAGCGTTGACCAATCCGACCGTGCAGTCGTTCGTCGTCTGCGGCGTTCGCATCGACGCGTTCCAGATCGACACCATGGTGGATCAGGTGTTGGCCTGGAAGGACCGCCCGAGCGGTCGGGCAGTGCACCTCTGCAATGCCTACACGTTGTCGCTGGCACTTCACGACGACTCGCTGCGCGACCTGTTGAATGCTGCCGACGCCAATCTCAGCGATGGCATGCCCCTCGTTTGGATCGCTCGGCGTCTCGGGCTCTCACACATGCGCGATCGCGTCTACGGCCCCGATCTCATGGTCGCGACGATCGATCGCGGCCGCACCGCCGGGCTGCGGCACTTCCTCTACGGCAGTACCCCCGAGGTGATCGCTCAGTTGGAGACCAACCTTCGCGAGCGCTTCCCGGGTGCCGAGCTCGTCGGCGTGGAGTCCGGGCCGTTCCGGCCTTTGACCGAAACCGAGGAGCAAGAGCTCGCGCGTCGTATCACCGACGCTCGCGCCGACGTGGTTTGGGTCGGGCTCGGCACGCCGCGTCAAGACTTGTTCGTCGATCACTTTCGTGAATTGGTTCCCGCCACGCTCATCGCCATCGGTGCGGCGTTCGACTTCCACGCGGGCACCAAGCGTCAGGCGCCTCGTGTCGTGCAGCGCCTGGGCCTCGAGTGGCTGTTCCGTCTCATCACCGAACCGAGGCGACTGTGGAAGCGCTACCTCATCGGCAACGGTCGCTTCGTGTGGGCCGTACTGCGGCGCCGACCGAAGCTGACAACACGCACGGTGTAGCGTCGCGTTGTGGCCGACCAACGACTACGCGTCCTCGTCGTGTGCACCGCCAACGTCTGCCGATCTCCCGTGTCGGCGATGTTGCTCGATCGCGCGTTGTTGCGCCGCGGTCTGAACGCCATCGTCGAGTCGGGAGGCTTCCTCGAAAGTGGCGCGCCGGCCTGCCCGATGATGAGTTCGTTCGCCTCGGAGGTCGGTCTAGATCTCTCATTCCACGAGAGTCGCAAAGTCGACAGCCACCTGCTCGGCGATGCCCGACTCGTGCTGACAATGGAGCGCCGACATGCGCGTGATCTCATGGTCTCCTTCGACGCCGACCACGAGCGCATCTTCACTGTCGGTGGCTTCATTGCCCAGGCGGCGTCGTTCCCGCCGACGGGTGAGGGCTTCGACGAATGGCTCGAACATCTCGCACCGTTTCGCTCGCACGCCGAGTTCCTGGGCGTGCACTGCAACGATGACATTTCTGATCCGCACGGTGAATCCAAACGCATCCACCGGCGGGCGTTCGACCAACTGCAATTCTCGATGGACCGGGTCGCCGACGCCGTCGTGGGCGCGTGTGACGCGTCTCGCTGACAGAGGTCCGATCGACCCAGGAAGCCTCCCTGGCGAGTCCGTAGAATCGAAACACCCGCTACCAACGGAGTCGTGATGATGTCACCGACGCGTCCGCTCGAGGGCTCACCGGCGTGAGTGAACCATCAGAGCGTCCAGAAATACTCGTTATCGGGTATGAGTGCAGCCCCGACCGTGGCTCAGAGTCCGGCGCGGGCTTCAGCGTTCTCCGCGCTCTGACCACCGCGGCGCGCTGCACCGTGCTCGTCGGCACCGCGGACGCCGAAGCGCTCGAACGGTGGTCGCGTGAAAACCCCGAGATCGAGCTCACCGTCGTGCCCGTCCAAGAGTCGTGGCTCGGCAACGCGCTGTACCGCCTGCACCACTACGCCCAGTTCGTCTCCTACCTGATCTGGCTGCGGCGGGCGACGCCTCGCCTTCGCGAACTCGCGGCCACGGGCCGCTTTCGCGTCGCGTGGCATGTGTCGTACTCACCCGGTTGGCTGCCGTCGCCGCTGCGTCACCTCGAGGACATCCCGACCGTGTGGGGACCATGCACCGGTGCCGATCGAGTGCCCGGGCCGTTGCGCGGCGCGCTGAGCCGGCGCAGTCGGGTGCGCGACGTGATCGACAACATCTCGACATGGTGCTTCGCCCGAATCCCCTCGACGCGCAAATCGCGCAAGTCGGTCGATCTCATGCTGCTCGCGCTCGACTATCCGTCGGTGCGCAGGGCCCGGCCGGGACAGCCCACCGAAGTGTTCATCCAAACCGCGCTCGTCGATGTCCCCACCGTCGAAGCGCCCACCGAACGCGAAGACTGTCTCTACTTCGTGTCGCCGCTACGAGCACAAAAGGGCCCGCTCCTCGCCATCGAAGCCGCCGCACGGACGCCGGGCGTACGCCTTGTGATCGCGCCGCCGCAGCGCGGTCAGATGCGCGCCGAGTGCGAACGTATCGTCCGCGACTATGGCGCCGAATCTCGGATCACCTTTATCGACGGCATGAGCCGCCCCGACATGTTGCGACACCTCCGCGCGTCGAAGGGTTTCGTGCACTCCGCACTCTCCGACGTGGCGTCGATGGCATTGGCCGAGGCTCTCGTGCTCGGCGTGCCCGTCGTGGCACTCGATGTGCTCGGCGCCAAGACGATGAGGCGCTACATGACCCGGCCCGAGTTCATGCCGCTCGTTCCCGTGAAAGACCCCGATCAGGTCATCGAAGACCTTGGTAAGCGCATGCTCGAGATGCTCGCCAACGAAGACGACTTCCCGACTGCGCCGTTGCTCGATCAAGCGGCGTTGGAGCAGCAGTTCGTCGACTACATCGACACGGCGTGCGACATCCACGAAGCCCGCCACGCGGGAAAAGGTGAGTCGACGGTGAGCACTCCGGCCGACGTCGACGAGTTGCCCGCCGGTAGCAACATCGTCCAACTTCTCTACAGCGTCCAAGACCGCGGTGGCGAAGCCGTCGCGTATCGGCTGGCGCAGGGTTTTCGTTCGCGCGGTTATCCGACGCACAACATCGGTATGTTCCGCACCGCTCCGGTATCGGCGAGCACGGCCGACTTCGAGATCCTGGGCCCCACGCGGCCATCGTTGCTCGGCAACGCGCGTCTCTTCGTGTCGCTCGTTCGCGCGCTACGGCGCGAACGGCCGGCGGCCGTCATCATGCACGGCGATTTGGCGCAAGTCATCGGGGCGCCCGCCGCGCTGTTCGCAGGAGTGCGTCAGCGTATTGTGGTCAACCACCTGGCGATCGGCATCTTCTACAAGTGGCTGCGACCAGTCCACACGGTGATGGGCGTGCTCGGCTTCTACCGCCACATCGTGTTCGTCGGCGATTCGGCTCGACGCGATGCCGACGGCCTACCAAAGCGATTTCTCGATCGCTGCACGGTCATCCCGAACACCGTGGCTCACTTCGACGGTGACCCTGCCGCGGCGCGGGCTCGCTACGGCATCCCGACCGACGCGACCGTCTTGCTCAACGTGGGCAACTTGTCCGAGCAGAAGAACCAGCACATCCTCATCAAGGCGATGGCCGACATCCCCGACGCGATGCTCGTCATCGCCGGCGACGGGCCGCTGGCCGACGACCTCCAGCAGGCGGCTCGTGTCGTGGGCGAACGGGTGCGGCTGCTCGGACGCGTACCGATCGACGAGATCGCCGACATCTACGCAATGGCCGACGTGTTCGTGTTCCCGTCGCGCTACGAAGGACGGCCGCTGGCCCTGCTCGAGGCGGCGACCGCGGGGCTGCCGATCCTCGCGACACCGATCCCGGAGAACGTCGAAGTCGTCGGTTCCGCGGCGCAGTACATCGACGGTGCGGATGTCGAGGGATGGATCGACGCCATGCAGCGCACCGTCAAGGACCGCGAATATCGCGAGCAACTCGCGGCACAAACGCGTCTGCTCGACGTGGGCAGCGACGATGTCACCATCACGTCCTACCTCAGACTCATGACATGAGTCGTGTTTCCGGCGCCCTGCGCGCTGCCCGAGACTCGAAGATCACTCGAAACGCCGGCTGGTTGCTTGCGGGCGAGTTGTTCGGCCTCGCGTCGCAGTTGGTGATGTTCATACTCGTGACCAACACGTTCGATCCGGATGTGTACGGCACCTTTGTCGGTGTGGTGTCGCTGGCGTTGTTCGTCGGCCCCTTCTCGTCGTTCGGCGCCGGCTACCTCGTCGTGCAACGCGTGGTCTCCAAGGGCGAAGCGCTCGTGCCTTCGATCTTGCGGGCATGGACAACGGTCATCTTCGGTGCGGTGCTCATCGGTGGCCTGTTGGTCGCGCTCCGGGCCTTCGTGTTGCCACAGGCCACCACGGTCTTGCTCATCGAGATCCTGTGCGCCGAACTGTTCTTTAACCAGCTCGTACAAGCCAATCGATTCATCGGTCAGGCGATCGACAAGTTGTGGCTCACGCCGGTCATGACCGCGACATCGGGCGTGATGCGCGTGGTCTTCGCTGTCTGGTACCTACGGGTGCGATCCAACCCGACCATCGAGGGATGGGGCGTCTTCTACGTGCTGAGCGTCGCGGTCGGAGCCGTCATGGGTATCGCGATCATCTGGTTCATGGTGGGCGACGAGATCAGGGCCAAGTTCCCCTCGCGACGCGACCTCGGTGAAGGCCTCACGTTCTCGATCAACGTCAGCTCGGCCATGCTCAAAGGTGACGCCGACAAATGGTTGTTGTTACGTATGAACCAAGCGGCCGCCAACGGTGTCTATGGCGCGGGCTATCGCATCCTCGGGCTGGCGACCGTGCCGAACACGGCGCTCGGTGATGCGACGTATGCTCGTTTCTTCTCGGCGTCGGGCGCGAAAGAAGCGATCGCGCTGGCGAAGCGACTCTCGGCGGTGTCACTGGTGCTCAACACCATCAGCGCCGTCGTCGTGATCGTTTTTGCGTCGTTCATCACCGGGCTCTTGGGCAGCTCCTACGCGGAGGCCGCCGAAGTGCTGCGCTGGATCGCCTTCGTACCGATGCTGAGCGCGTGGCAACTCTTCGCCGGCAACGCACTGAGCGGCATCGGCCACCACAAGACGCGTCTCTATCAGACGATGTCGTCGGCCGGACTCAACATCGTGTTGAACATCATCATGATCCCGAGCCTGTCGTGGAAAGGTTCCGCCATCGCCACGATCATCACCGAGATATATCTGGTCGTGCTCCACTGGCGGTCGCTCTGGCGTCTGGCGGCGCGAGACGACGCGCCTGCTGGCGCAATGGCGGCGACGACGACGTAGCGGCTTTGGCCTGCTTCGCGTGGAGGCCCACGGCGACGATGAGGATCACGTGTAGGACCCAAAAGCCGTTTCGCCCGAGGTTGCCGTGCTCGGTGATCGAACCCAGTAGTTCGAAGGTGAACCAGACGATCGGTAACATCGCGATGGGGTCAGCGCTATCGCGGAGGAACACGATGCCGCGGCCCATGCCGCGCAAGAAGCTGAAGAAGTAGAGGAACACGCCGACCAACCCGAGATCGAGTGCGAGTTGCAGCAGAAGGTTGTGCGCATCAGGAGGCTGCCACGTGTGTTCCCTCCAGATCTCACCGGCGGGACTGAAGAAGCCACCCCAGAAGCCACCCCAGCCGTACCCCTGGATCGTGTGCTTGCGTGCCGCCGGCACCAGGTCGTCCCACAGCGCGGTGCGGCCGGTGAGATCGCCGCTGCGGCCGATGCCCGAAGCAAGCGTGTCGCGATTGTTCAGCACCAATAGCACCACGACGACGCTCGACATCAACAAGCCGATGAGTGCGACGCCGAATAGCTGGCGTTGAGCGCGGAAGGCGCGGAACACGATCATGAGCGCGCCGGTGCCGATCAACGCCACCAGCGACGTCTTGGCGTCGCAGCCCAAGACGAGGAACACATTGGCGACTGCGCCGACCGTGTAGATCAGGCGGTACCGCTTGAAGCACCGGCGGGCCATCCACAAGATGACAGCGCCCGCCGAGCTGAATTGACCGAGGCTGTTCTTGTTGGAGGTGATGCCTTTCCAACCGGTCTTACCCGCATCGAATGGGTCGATGACCTTGCCGTAGCGGGGTAGCGCAAAGACAAAGATCAGGTTCAGCGCGGTGCCGATGAGCATGGACCATGCAGTGAGTCGCAAGATCTCACGAAGGTCGAAGCGCGTGGCGGCGTAGTACGCGAACGTCGTCGCCAGGATCCATGCGACCGTCTGGCGAAATGTCGTCGAGGTGCTGGTGGACCATACCGTCGACAGAAACGCCCAAAACAGCAGAAGCGGGACGAAGATGTCCACCGACGCGGCTCGCACGAACGCCCCGCTGCGCTGTAGCCCGAGCACGAGTGCGACGACCAGTACGGGCGTATAGAAGAGAAGCGCGCTCTTGGTGCCCTGCACGCCGTAATACGTGCGGATCCATTCGTTCGGCAGACCGTAGAGCAGCGTCGACAAGATGCCGAGAAAGAACCAGCGCTCCCACGGCTGGTAGGTCCGTGGCGCGCCGGCGGAAGTTGCCTGCCCGGTCGCCATCAGCTTTCTTGGAGCCGGCGCGTGGGCCCGTACGCGTAGGTGTTGCGCTTGATGCCGAGACGTTGGTGATTGAGCACCGAGCCGATGATTCGGGCACCGACGAGTTCCATCTCGTCGCGCAATTGCTCGAGGTCGGCTGAGTTGGTAGTGCGGCTGTCGATGACGACGATGACGCCGTCGACGCGGCTGGCGAGTGCAAGGGAATCCGACGCGTTCAGTACGGGCGGGGTGTCGAAGAAGACCAGATCGTGGTTCTCTTCGAGCAACTTGACGAGCTCGCTCACTCGACTCGACGCCAGCAACTCCGCGGGCGTTTCGACCGGGCGGCCACTCGTGACCGCGGTGAGATTGGCGACCCCCGGCACTTCGGTGAGGATCGCTTCGCTCTCGTCGAGCAGATAGTCGCTGAGACCGGCGGACGGGGGCAGCGACAGCAGGCGCTCGAGCGACGGGCGGTGCATGTCGGCCGAGACGATGGCGATCTTGCGCCCGGTCTGCGCGGCTGCGATGGCGAGGTTGACCGCGGTGGTCGACTTGCCGTCGCCGGGACGAGCGCTGGTGACGAGGAACGTCTTGAGGTCGCTGCGCTTCGCAATGAAGTCGAGCGTCGAGCGCAGGCGGCGATAGCTGTCGCGCGCGGCTGCGGGTTTGCGCCCGGTCGCGGCCCGCAACATGACGAGCCCATTGGTCGCCGAGTTACGGGGGAACGATGGCACCGTCGCCAGCACCGGGGAACCGAGGATGCTCTCGATGTCGCGTTCGCCGCGGATCGTGTCGTCGAAGCGGTCGAGGAACAGCGCAACTGCCGCGCCGGCCAGCAGACCACCGATGATACCGATGGCGTAGAGCATCTTGTCGCTCAGGCCGTCGGGCGCCGCTGGCGTGCGGGCGGAGCGGGTCAGCTGGGCGGGAGGCGGCGCAGTGGCCTGGTCGGCGAGAAGGGTGCTGATTCGTTGCTGCACGCTGTTGGTCAGCTGGCCATTGAGGGTGGCGCGGCTGTCTTGCTTCGATGTGATGTCGGTCTGCAGCTGATTGGCCTGATCTTGCAACGCTTGAGCTTGCGGCGTATTAGTGAAGTACGCGGGGTTCTGCACGAGCTGACTGCGTCTGACGATGAGGTCGTTGATCGCGACGTTGAGCGGATCGATCTGTGCTTTGAGTTCGGCGGCCTGAAGTTGCAGCGCCGCGATCTGCTTCGTGTAGTAGTCATTCTGCTTCTGGGTGCGATCGTTGACGTACGTCGTGGCGATGGCCGTGGCCATTGTCTGCGCGGTTTCGGCGTCAGGGGCGCTGAACGCGATTCGCAACACGCCACTGTCGGGCGCGAACGACACCGCGAGGTGCTGCTGTACGTAGTTCCGCGGGAGGCCGGACTTGGCCGACGCGATGGCGGCGTCAACGAGCTCATTGCTGGTCATCAACGCTTCTTCGGCGTCGAGACTGACCGCTCCGAACGCGTTCTCGTTCGGCAGCCGGCTCACCACGATCTGCGCCCGCGCGGAGTATTCGCGGGTCAGCGAACTGGCATAGATCGCGGCGAGGATGAGGCCGGCGATGGTCAGGAGCACGACGAAGTGCTTGCGCCGCCATAACGCCTTGAGATAGTCGTCCAGACCGGCAGCGTCAGTTGCCGCGATGTCGTTCATCATGGGGAGATTGCCTTTTTGCTACCGCGGATGGGAAGTGGGCGGGCACAGGTCGCCAAGATCATAGATTGGCAGCATCGTCGGCGGCGTGGGCCGCGCGGCCTCGTAACGCGCAGTTCTCATGTCGTTCGGTCGCTCAATCTTGCTTGCCCTTACCTTTCGCCTTCTGTTCTTTCTTCCAGACCCGCACTCGCTGCAGCGATTCGGGCCCGTCGATGTCGGCTACCGATCGGGGTGTGCTGTCCGAGAACGGTAGGGCGCGCTCGGCCCAACCGGGCGGCGTGATTCCGCAACGTTTGCCCAACACGGCCAGAAAGATCTTGGCCTTCTCGTCGCCGAAGCCCGGCAGGGCCCGCAGCCGCCGGTAGAGCTCGTCTCCCGTCTCGACACCCACCCACACATCGGCCGGCCGGCCGTCGTACTCGTCGACGAGGTGCTGGCACAGCGCGTAGGCACGGGTGGCCATCGACGCGGGGTAGCGGTGCAGCGCCGGCTTGGCCGTGAACGCCTCGGTCAAGGCCTCGGGCCCGGCAGCCACGATGCGGCCGACGTCGAGGTGCCCGAGGCGTTGCTCGAGTGTGTACGGGGCCATGAACGCCCACTCCATCGGGACTTGTTGGTCGAGCAACATCCCGAGCAACAGCGCGAGCGGGTCGCGATTGAGCAGGGCATCGGCCTCGGGGCGCCCCGTCACCGCGAGTGGGGTCGGCGTATCGGACATCGGGCCTCATCTTGTCGCGAGAGCGCCGCACGGGCGGGCATCGGTATTTTGGACCAATGCCGCTTTCGCTGTCTGGCCGGGTCGCGATCGAAGAATTGCTCGCGTTGCACGGCCACCTCACCGACGACGGTGATCTCGGCCGTTACGACGACGTGATCGAGTGCCGGCAGGGTTATCCGGCGTTCGCGGGGTCGGCCGTTTCGGGGTCGATGCCATAGGCCGCCATCGCATCGGCAACGACCTGCCCGTCGATGTCGCCGCGCCGCGCGAGAGCAGCGAGAACGGTGACGACGATGTTGCCGGTGTCGACTTCGAAGAAGCGGCGAAGGGCCTCGCGGGTGTCGCTGCGGCCGTAGCCGTCGGTGCCGAGCGCGGTGAGGGGTACCCACCGTGAGATTTGATCGGGCACGAGTTTGAGGTAGTCGGTGACGGCGATGATCGGCTCGTCGCCCGAGAGCAGTTGGTTGACGAGCGGCGAGCGCGCCGGCTCGAGTGGGTGCAGCCGGTTGTAGCGCTCGGTGGCCAGCGCGTCGTCGCGCAGGTGCTTGTAGGACGTGACACTCCACAGATCGGCGCCGACGCCCCAGCGCGTCGCCAGCTCGACCTGCGCGTCGCGGGCGGCGCGATGCGCGGGGCCCGAGAACAAGATGGTCGCCTTGTGCGGTTGCGCCTCGTCGCCCGCGGCCCACAGGTACATGCCGCGCACGATGTCTTCGGAGGTGACGTGATCGGGCCGCGCCGGCATCTCGTAGTTCTCGTTGTAGATCGTCAGGTAGTAGAAGACGTCTTCGCCGCCGCCCGCGCCGTACATGCGGTGCAGGCCGTGTTCGATGATCGCGCCGAGCTCATAGGCGAACGCCGCGTCGTAGGACTCACACGCGGGATTGGTCGACGCGAGGATCGGGCTGTGGCCGTCTTGGTGCTGAAGCCCCTCGCCCGACAGCGTCGTGCGGCCCGCAGTGGCGCCGAGCAAGAAGCCGCGCGCACGCGCGTCGCCCGCGGCCCACAAGAGATCGCCGACGCGTTGGAAGCCGAACATCGAATAGAAGGTGAAGAACGGAACCATCGGTACGCCGAGGTTGGCGTAGGACGTTCCCGCCGCGATCCAACTGGCGGTCGAGCCCGCTTCGGTGATGCCTTCTTCGAGGATCTGGCCGTCTTTGGACTCGGAGTACGACAGCAGCAACTCGTGGTCGACCGGCTCGTACTTCTGACCCTCCTCGGCGTAGATCTTGAACTCGCGGAACAACGCGTCCATGCCAAAGGTGCGGGCTTCGTCGGGGACGATCGGCACGACGCGTTTGCCGAATTTTTCGTCGCGCATCAGGTCGCGCAGGATCGCCGTCAACACCATCGTCGTCGACACTGCACGGCCCGACGAACCCTTGGCGAGATCGTCGAACACGGTCGAATTGGGCAGCTCCAACGGACGACGAGTACGTACTTCGCGCTTGGGCACCGAGCCGCCGAGCGCGCGCCGGCGGCGCATCATGTATTGGAACTCGGGCGAATCGGTCGACGGCCGCATGTAGGCCGGTACTCCATCCGCGAGAAGCTCGTCGGGGATGCGGTCGGTGAGATGCAAACGCTCACGCAACTCGAAGAGTTGGTCCTGTGTCATCTTCTTGATCTGGTGGGTCGCGTTGCGCGCCTCGAAACCCTTGCCGAGGGTCCAGCCCTTGACCGTCTTCGCCAGGATCACGCTCGGCTGCCCGCGCGTCTCGGTTGCGAGTTTGTAGGCGGCATACAACTTGAGATAGTCGTGGCCGCCGCGCGGCAACGAGCGGAGGTCTTCGTCGGTGAGATGCTCGACCATCTTGCGCAAACGCGGATCGGGACCGAAGAAATGTTCGCGGATGTAGCCGCCGCCCTCGACCGCCAATCGCTGGTATTCGCCGTCGACGGTCTCGTTCATCTTTGCCACGAGTACGCCGTCGACGTCTTTGGCCAACAGTGGGTCCCACTTGGAGCCCCAGATGACCTTGATCACGTTCCAGCCGGCACCGCGGAAGATCGCTTCGAGCTCTTGGAT
>JBDTLT010000123.1:0-15337 GCA_039934635.1 Acidimicrobiales bacterium | reverse complement strand
AAACCGAGGCGTCGTCGCGCGTCGATCGCAGTGACGATCTGGCCCCGGAGATTGATCAGACCCGCAATTGCAGGGTCGGCCAATGGCACGGGTGTGATCGTCTGGTCGCGGAGGACCTCTTCGACGCGCTCGATGGCGATGCCGAGTAGCAGACCGTCCGCGTAGAACGTGCAGAAGCGACGCTGGCTCATGCCGTGCTCCAAATGCCAGCGTCGGCGATCAGCAACTCGACGTCGAGGAGTTCGGTGATGCGATCGCCTACCACGAGGCTGGCGATCACCCCACGCCGGCTGGGCGGCTGCGGGGTGGCCACCGTATTCGGACGAGGGACGACGTCGTCGATGCGACCGACGACGAGGCCGACGAGTCCGATCGACGACTCACACACGACCGCGTGCAGGACATCGGAAACGGGATCTCCTCCGTTGCCGAGCCGATCGGCCACACGGACGAGTGGAAGGATTCCGCCGCGATACTGGACGACTTCTCTCCGGCCGGAACGTTGGACCGATTCGCCGCTGATCTGTTCGAGGCGGCGCACGGCCGACATGTCAAAGGCGATGCGACTGCCGTCGGTGTCCGATGCGAGCAGCAGCGCCGCCGGCGTTGCTTGTTCTTCCGGCTCGTCGGGTCGATCCTCGGCGTCGTCGCGCGTGGCCGCGATGCCGGCGCCCACTGCCAGGCCGGCAACATCGAGTATCAACGCAGGCTGACCGTCGTTGAGGAGCGTGACTGCGCCGAAGCCACGAATCGAGCGTGTCGCTCGGGTGAGTGCCTTGACGACGACGTCGGTGGTGTCGCTGACGCGATCGACGATGATGCCGAAGCTGTGATCGGCTGACTCGATCACGATGACGATGAGGCCGTGGGCGCGTCTATTGGTGTCGATATGAAATTGCGCCGCGAGGTCGATGAGGGGAACCAATCGATCGCGCAAGCGGTAGATCATTGCGCCGTTGAGGTCGTACAGCGTTGTCGCCTTGTCGTCGGCGGCGATGAACACGATCTCCTGCACATCCACCTGGGGGATGGCGAAACGCTGCGCGCCCACCGCCGCGATCAGCACGGGCATGATTGCCAAGGTCAGGGGCACGTTGAGGCGGAAGACCGAACCTCGCCCGGGTACAGACGTCACGTCGATGCTCCCACCGACCAGTTCCAGCGCGGTGCGTACGACATCGAGGCCAACACCTCGTCCCGAGATGTTGGTGACTTCCTCCTTCGTCGACAGGCCCGATCGGAACATCAGATCCATTGCCGCGTTCGGGCTGAGCGCGGCGCCCTCGTCGGCGGTGAGCATGCCGCTGGCGATTGCGTGTTCGACGAGCAGACCGCAGTCGATGCCGCGCCCGTCGTCCGCGATCTCGAGGTGTACCCGCCCGCCTGCGTGAGATGCGCGCATCGTCAAGGTTCCCTGAGCGGGTTTGCCCGCGGCGCGCCGTTCGTCCGGGAGTTCGATGCCGTGGTCGACGGCGTTGCGGACGAGGTGCAGCAGTGGATCGCGCAGCGCCTCGTTCACGGCCTTGTCGACACCGATCTCGTCGCCCTCGATCTCGAGTTTGATTTGCTTGCCCATGACAGCGGCGAGGTCGCGCACGATTCGGTGGAACTTCCCGGTGACGGATCTCACCGGTTGAAGGCGCGCCTGCATCACGCCCTCCTGCAACTCGCTCGTCAACAAACTGAGTTGGCGGAAGGGGAGTGAAAGAGGGCCGTCGTCGTCGGTTGTCGCGGACTCACCGAATTGACCGCGGGTCAACACGAGCTCACCGACCAAGTCCATGAGCTTGTCGAGGATGGCGACGTCGACTCGCACGCTTCCTTCGGAAGCTGCAGTCTCGGTGCGCTCCGTCGTCGGTTGCGTTGTCGCGTGTGGATCACGCGTCGCGGACGCGACCGGAGCGGTGAGATGGCGGTCGAGGGCGGCGACGACGCTCTCGTGCTCGTCCTCACCCTCCGCTCCCGTCGTCTCGATCAAGTCGAGAATTCGTCGAATCGCGTCGACGAGGGTGAGAAGCGAAGTCGTAACGCCCGCGTCGAAACACAGCTCCCCGCGTCGCAGCGCATCAAGTAGGTTTTCGCCGGCGTGGCTGAGAGTCTCCAAGCGATGGAATCCGAGGAAGCCGCACGTTCCTTTGATGGTGTGGATCGTGCGGAACACTTGTGCCAGTAGTTCAGGATCTGACGGGCTGACCTCGAGGGCGATGAGGCCGAGGTCGAGTTGATCGAGGTTCTCGCGGCTTTCCTCGAGGAATGCGAGGACGATCTCCTCGTCACCGCTGTTCACGGTCGCGGCAACGAGCCGGCGAGTTCCTTGACGACCGCGTGCTGGTGCAACGCCCACGGGTCAGGTTGATGCGGATTCCCGGGGCCGCGATTTTGCGGCGGGGGTGCGGGTTCGTTGGGCGCCAATTGGAATTGGCCGACGAGCGCAAGCAGGTCGTTCGACAGGCGAGCGAGACCTTCGGCGGCGCGATGCGTTTCCACGGCACCCTGCGTCATGCTCTGCGCGGTTTCGGCGACGCTCGTGATGTTGCGCGCGATGTCCGTCGAACCCGCGGCGGCCTCGGCAACGCTGCGGCCGATTTCGTTGGTCGTCGCCGCCTGTTCCTCGACTGACGCGGCGATGACGGTTTGGATGTCGTTGATCTGGCGGATGATGGTGGTGATCTGCCCGATGGCCTCTACCGCGTGCCGGGTGTCGGCTTGGATGCTGCCGACCTTCTTGCTGATCTCTTCACTCGACCGCGCGGTCTTTCGGGCGAGCTCTTTGACTTCGCTCGCGACGACTCCGAAGCCCTTGCCCGCTTCGCCCGCCCGGGCTGCTTCGATCGTGGCGTTGAGCGCGAGGAGATTGGTCTGCTCGGCGATCGACGTGATGACACGCACGACCTCACCGATTTCGGCGGAACTGATGCCGAGTTTGGTGACGGTGTCGTTGGTCGTCTCGGCCACCGCTACGGCTTCAGTGGCAACGCGGGCGGCGTCGCTGGTGTTCTTGGCGATTTCCTTGATGCTGGCCCCGAGTTCTTCGGCACCAGCGGCGACGGACTGCACGTTGTGCGACACCTGCTCGGCCGCGGCGGATACCGACGCGGCCTGCGCGGCGGTTTGCTCGGCGGCCGCGCTGAGCTGTTGGCTCACGGCCGAAAGTTCCTCCGACGATGACGACAGCGACGTGGATCCGTCGGCGATGCCGTCCAGGGTCTGGCCGATGCGGTCGAGCGTGTGGTTCATGGCCGCGCCCATCTGGCCGACCTCGTCCTTGGAGGGCGAAGCGACGCGCGGCCGGAGATCGCCGGCGGCCATCGCTTCGAGCACCACAACACTCTCGTGCAACGGACGCGTCAATGATCGCGTGATGAACACCGCGAGAGCGCCGGCCAACGCGAGAGCGACGAAACCGAAACCAAACATCAGAGACCGAGCGGTAGCGGCGGCATCCGCCGCAGACTCGTGGGCGCGGAGTGCTTCGGCCGAAACGAGTTCGACCAACTTGTCGGCCTTCGCCGCCATGTCTTCGAACACCGCTACTTCGTCGTTGACGACCATCTCAGTGGCTACATGCGCATCGCCGTCGGAACCCGTGCGGAAGAGGCTGATGATTTGGGAGTCGTTCTTCATGAACAGCTCGAAATCGGCGTCGAACGCGTTTTCCAGCGCGGCTTGCTCACCAGTCAGGTTGTACGTCTCGAACGTGGTGTCCGCTTGGCGGTAGGCCTGCACGTCGAGCAGGAACTTCTTGCGCGCGCCCACCTCGTCGTTGGACGCGCCGGCCTCGCCACGGAATATCGCCAACGCGTAGGCGTTCTGCGAACCATTGACGGCGGCGGCATGAAACTTCAACTCGCCGAAGTCGTTGCTGATGCGCGTGGCCCGGATGACACGATCCTCGGCGCGTTGCTGGCGGGAAGCCCCCGAGACGCCGACCCCGACCACCACGGCGAGCAACACTGCGATCAGGCCGAACGCGACGGCCAGCCTGACGCCGACGCGAATGTCCCTGATCGTAGTCATCATGGTGCTGTCGTCGGCCGCGTTGGGCTGGTATGGAGCGGAACCGCCCTTTTTCGCCAGCCATCAGGATTTCAGAGGGTCGAAGTCTCGTCAGTTCTCGTCGGCGACGCCGAGTAGGCGCGCCCGGCGAACTTTGGCCATGCCTCGGCTCAGGCTGAAGATGGCGATGAGCCACGCAACCGCTCCGATGTACAACGACGCGCTGGCGGCGCCGAACAACGCGCCGGTCGACTGGCTGTAGGCGATCATGATGAGCGGCAAGGTGATGAGGCCCGACGCTTGGTGCGCGGCCGCCGTGCTGCGGACTCGAGCCGAGAGACGCAACACGAGCGAGAGCGCGAGCGCCAAGAACGGCGGCACGACCCACAACATCAAGAGCCACCACTGCGATGTGGGGAAGAACCATCCACCGACCTCCGGCCCGACTACGAGGTTCACCAGCAACGAGTAGGCACCGAACCCAACGAGCGTCGTGAAGTAGCCGGGGATCAACGACGCGATCAGCTTGCCGAGGTAGATCTCTCGAACACCCGCAGGGGAGTGGGCGAGGAACTCGCCTGTGCCGCGCTCGCGTTCGCCGACGATGGTCGCGGCGCCGACCGCGGTCGAAATCGTGAGCGGCACGACAACTGCCATCGGTGCGAAGAGATACACCGCGAGCGCGTACGACGCGCGTCCCGCATCGGAGCTGCCCTTGATCTGATCCTGCGCTTTTTGTGGGAGTACGTCGAGCGCCTGCGAGATCTTGTGTACTGCGTCGATATTGCCGAAGTGAGTGATCGTCAACAACAGCGTCGCGGGCACGATGAGGAAGAAGAACGCGCCCAGGATGCCCATCGGGATCCAGAAGTCCTTCGCTTGGATCAACTGCTTGAGGTCGGTGCGGGCGACGCAGCGCACGCTCGACCAGTCGAGGCCGCGACGCCGGCGAGGCGTCGTCTGCACAGTGGTTGCGGTCATGGGCGGGCGGCCTCTCTGCGTACGGCGAAATACAGGTCTTCGAGCGTTGGTTCGTGCGGCACGACGCGGGTGATGCGTACACCCGCCTCGCTGAGTAATCGAACGAGTTCGGGGATGCGGGTCAGCGCGTCGAGTTGCACCCGCGCCGGGCCATCGGCACGGCCGTAGTTGGTGACACCTTCGGCGCCGGCGATGAGATCGAGTCCGCTGCGGTCTTCCGCATCGATCAACACTTCGTCGGTGGGCCAATAGCGGCGCGCCAGATCTGCCGGCTTGCCCGAGATGAGATCGGTGCCGTCTTCGAGCATCACCACTTGGTCGGCGAGCCCTTCGGCTTCGACGAGATGGTGCGTGCACATCACGACCGTCGAACCGTCGCGGGTCATGTCACGGATCAGTTGCAGCACCGCGTGTGCCGACTCGGGATCGAGGCCCGACGTCGGTTCGTCGAAGAGCAACAGCTCCGGCTCGTGCAGCACCGCGCGTGACAAGGCCAGCCGTGTCTTCATGCCGGTCGAGTAGCCACCGACCTGTTTGTCGAGTGCTTGCTCGATGCCGAAGCGCGCCGCGGCTTCGCGGATGCGAGCGTCGCACTTGCGGCCGAGCCCGTAGAGCTCGGCGGAGTACACGAGGTTGTCGTAGCCCGACAACCGGTCGTACAACGCGGGCTTCGCCGCGACCACGCCGCAGCGGCGCCGCACCGATTCGCCGTCGGCATCAGGGTCCGCCCCGAACACCGTTACGGTGCCCTCGTCCGCGGTCATGGCGCCGGTGATCATTCGGATGGCGGTGGTCTTCCCCGCGCCGTTGGGGCCGAGCAGCACCGTGATGTTGCCCTGCGGCACGATGATGGTGAGATCGCGCAGGGCGGGCACGCCGGCGAAGCGTTTCCACACGTGGCGCAGGGCGACGACATCGGTCGTCGCGGTCGCAGAGGGGGAGGCGGCGGATTCCGGCGCGGTGAGCGGCGCGGAGGCGAGTGACGAGAGTCGAGTCATCGTTGCCTCATCGGCGGCGAAGTACCGATACCTGAGCGATCGGGGTCCACCGCGGCGGGGGCATTGCTCACTACACTCGTACGAGTGTTCGTGCTCGGCATCGATCCTGGACTGTCGCGCTGCGGCTACGGCGTCATCGAGCGGCGAGGACGCCGGCCCGTCGCCATCGCCGCCGGCGTGATCGTGACCGATCGGCACCGGCCGGTGGCCGAGCGCCTCGGCCATCTTCAGCGCGAGATCCGCAGCCTGATCGTCGAACACCACCCTTCGGTGGTCGCCATCGAGCGGGTGCTCTTTCAAACCAACGTGCGGACCGCCATGTCGGTCGGCCAGGCCAGCGGGGTCGTGCTGGCCGAGGCGGCCAACGCGGGGTGCGAGGTTGCGGAATACTCGCCCAACGAAGTCAAAGAGACGGTCACCGGTTGGGGCGCCGCCCCCAAGGAACAGGTTGAGCGAATGGTGCGATCACTGCTCGGCATCGAACAACGGCTCAAGCCGGTCGATGCCGCCGACGCGCTCGCGCTGGCGCTGTGTCACCTGGCCCGCGTGCGCGGCGGCGGCGGGCTCCGCATGACACTGGGTACCACGAGCACTGCGAGCACCGCGAGAACGAGCACAGGAGCAAAGCCATGATCGGGTCGTTGCGGGGCGCGCTGCTCGATCGCAGCATCGACGGCGAGTTGCTCGTCGAGGCGGGCGGCGTCGGCTATCGCGTGACGACCACGCCCGAGCTCGCGTCGACCATCGGTGCGATCGGCGATGAAGTGTTCGTGCACATCCATCACCACGTGCGCGAAGACGCGGAGACGCTCTACGGCTTTCGCAGCAAAGATGAGCGCGTGTGCTTCGAAGCATTGCTGTCCGCGCACGGCGTGGGGCCCTCGTTGGCGCTGGCGATCATGTCGGTGCATCCGCCGGTGCAGTTGCATCGCGTACTCGCGGCCGACGATGTCGATGCACTGTGCATGGTGGCCGGCGTCGGCAAGAAGACCGCCACGCGGCTCATCGTCGAGCTCAAGTCCAAGTTGCACCTGCCGGTGGTCGACCTTGCGAATCTTTCCGACTCGTCGACATCGGCCGAGCGCGCCGTCCACGCCGACGTGCGCGACGCCTTGCTGGGCCTCGGCTACACCCAAGACGAGATCCGTCGCGTGCTCGCCGATCTGCCGGCGGTAGGTGATCCGGCGCAGCTGGTGCGCCAGGCGCTGCAACTCATGGCCGTGCGCGTATGAGCGAAACCACCGAAACCACCGACACCGGTCGTCACGAGCTGCTCGATCCCCACGCCAACTTCCCCGAGGTGATCGACGAAGCCGACGACCGCGTCGGTCTGCGCCCGCGGTCGCTGGCCGAGTTCGTCGGGCAGGCCGACCTCAAGGCTCGCCTCGCGGTGATCCTCGGGGCGGCCCGTAAACGCAACCAGCCACCCGACCACATGTTGTTCGCCGGCCCGCCGGGGCTGGGCAAGACGACGCTCGCGCACATCGTGGCCCACGAGATCGGCGCGGAGTTGCACATAACCTCCGGCCCCGCGCTCGAACGACCGGGTGACCTCGCGTCGATTCTCGCCAACCTGCAACACGGCGACGTGTTGTTCATCGACGAGATCCATCGCCTGTCGCGCACCGTCGAAGAAGTCCTGTATCCGGCCATGGAAGATTTCCACGTCGATCTGGTCATGGGTAAAGGGCCGGCCGCGCGCACACTGCGCATGAAGCTCGAGAGCTTCACACTCGTCGGCGCCACGACGCGCACAGGGCTCATCACCGGCCCACTGCGCGATCGGTTCGGCCTGACCGAACGCCTCGACTTCTACGAGCCGGCCGACTTGGAGACCATCGTGATCCGCGCCGCGGACATCCTCGAAGTCGTCGTCGACGACGAAGGTGCCGACGAGATCGCTCGTCGCTCGCGGGGCACGCCGCGCATCGCCAACCGCTTGCTCCGACAAGTCCGCGATTACTCCGAGATGCACGCCGATGGTGCCATCGACGCCGATGTTGCCCGCCGTGGTTTGGTCTTCTTCGGTGTCGACGAACTCGGTCTCGATCGGCCGACGCGCGCGGTGCTCGAGCGATTGTGCCTGTCCTTCGGCGGCGGCCCCGTCGGCTTGTCGACGTTGGCCACGAGCACCAGTGAGCCGCAAGAAACCGTCGAGGACGTGTACGAGCCGTTCCTCATCCAGCAGGGCCTGCTCATTCGCACGCCGCGCGGCCGCGTCGCCATGCCCGCGGCGTGGAAGCATCTCGGCCTCGCGCCGCCCCCTACCGAAGAGCGGCCGGTGTCGCTCTTCGAGTGAGCCATGGCCACGCGCGACGAGTTCGACTATGTGTTGCCACCCGAGCGCATCGCCGCCCAGCCCTTGGCGGCGCGCGATGCGTCGCGTCTGCTCGTCGATCACGGTGACCGTGTCGAACATCGGCTGACGCGCGACCTCGCCGACTACGTGCGCGCCGGTGATGTCATCGTCATGAACGACACCAAGGTGTTGCCGTCGCGCGTTCGTTTCCGGCGCGCCACCGGCGGCTCGGCCGAGGTGTTGCTCCTCGAACCGCGCGACGATGCCCGCTACACCTGGGATGCGTTGGTCCGCCCCAGTCGCAAGCTGGCGCCGGGGACCCGAGTGGTGATCGGTGACGACCTCACCTTCGTGTTCGGCGACGACCTCGGCGACGGTCGGCGCATTGTCACCGTCGAATCTTCCGATCTCACGCGCGCGCTCGATACCCACGGCGAGATGCCGCTGCCGCCCTATCTGCCCGGGCCCGTCGTCGACCCGTCGCGCTATCAGACCGTGTACGCGTCGCGGCCGGCGTCGGCGGCGGCGCCGACCGCCGGCCTGCATCTCACGCAGGCCACGCTCGACGCGTGCGTGGCCCGTGGCGCGCAACTGGCCCGCGTCGAGCTCGTCGTCGGACTCGACACGTTCCGGCCGATCACCGTCGATGATCTCGCGCAGCATCAGATGCACAGCGAGTATTACCGGGTGCCCGAGGCAACGATGCAGGCGTGCGCGTCGGCCGAGCGGGTCCTCGCCATCGGCACCACGTCGGTCCGGGCGCTCGAGTCCGCCGCGACGCGGAGCGAGCTCGAAGGCCGCACCGATCTCTTCATCCGGCGGGGCTACGAATTCAAGGTCGTCGATGCGTTGATGACCAACTTCCATCTGCCGTGTTCGACATTGTTGGTGATGATCGACGCCTTCGTCGGCCCGCGCTGGCGCGCGCTCTACGAGATCGCGCTGCGCGAGCAGTACCGCTTCTTGTCGTTCGGTGACGCAATGCTGCTACAACACCCGCAGTGAAGACCACGATCTCCCTCGACGCCACCGACGGCGCGGCGCGCGCGGGGCGCGTGCACACCGCGCGCGGCACGTTCGTGACGCCGTGTTTCATGCCGGTCGGCACGCGGGGCGCCGTGCGCCACCTGTCGGCCGGCGATCTCGAGTTGCTCGGTGCCGATGTGATGCTGGGCAACACCTATCACCTCATGTTGCGCCCCGGCGTCGACACGATCGCCGCGCTCGGCGGTCTGCATCACTTCACCGATTGGGACGGGCACATCCTCACCGACTCGGGCGGCTATCAGATCTTTTCGTTGGCGCCCAAGGTCGACGACGACGGAGCAGTGTTTCGCTCGGTCTACGACGGCAGCTCGCACCGACTCACGCCCGAAGGTGCCGTCGACGTGCAACGGGGACTCGGTGCCGACATCCAGATGGTGCTCGACGTCTGCCCGCCGGCCAAAGCGCCACCCGCGGTGATGCGCACCGCGGTCGACCGCACCGCGATGTGGGCGCAGCGCGCCCGGCGCCAGTTCGTGATCGACGAGTCCGCGGCGCAGCGGCAGTCGCAATTCGGCATCGTGCAGGGTGGGCTCGACCTCGCGCTGCGCACGGAGAGCGCGGAGCGGACGATAGAGATCGGCTTCGACGGCTATGCCGTCGGTGGGCTCTCGGTGGGGGAGCGCCGCGACGAGATGTTGCCCCCGCTCGCCACCGTGGCCGCGATGTTGCCCCCCGACCAGCCCCGCTATTTCATGGGCCTGGGCGACCCGATCGGCATGGTCGAGGTCGTTGCCTTGGGGGTCGACATGTTCGACTGCGTGCTGCCCACCCGACTGGCCCGCCACGGCACGCTGCTCACGGCGGCCGGTCGCCTCAACATCAAGCGAGCCGAGTTCGCCCGATCCGACGATCCGCTCGATCCCGCGCTGCCGGCCAGCCCTGTTGCCCGTTACTCGCGGGGCTACCTCCGCCATTTGCTGAGCGTCGACGAGCCCACCGCCGGACGACTGCTCACGCTGCACAACCTGGCGTGGGTGTTCGATTTCGTCGCCCGGATGCGCCGCGCGATCGTCGAAGGGCGCTTCGAAGCGTTCCGCCGGGACGTGCACGAGGTGTGGGCCGCGTCGTGATCGGTACCCGGCCAGGGCTAACCTGATCCGGCCCCCAGGAGGCGCCACCGTGCAGCTCGTCATTTTCCTCGTCTTATTGGTCGTCATGTACGCCGTATTGATCGTGCCGCAGCAACGGCGGGTCAAAGCGCAGCGGGCCATCCTCAACTCCCTCTCGGAGAACGATGTCGTCTTGACGAGCGCCGGCATCTACGGCGTCATCACCGAGATGGTCGGCGACGACGTGTACCTCGAGGTTGCCGAAGGCATCGAGCTCAAGATCACCAAGGCGTCGATTGCCGGCAAGGTCCGCGGCGACTCCGCGGCGGTCGATACACCGGCCGGCGAGTCCGAGTCCGAGTCCGAGACCGAAACCAAATCAGACACCGAATCGCCGTCCGGCGTGTCGAGCATCGCCCGGGGTTGGCGCAAAGGTCGCTAAGTTCGCTCGTCTGTAACCCCCCGAGGCCGTCTCTATCGTGCGCCGTCAACTCACTCCACTGATCTTCTTCGTCGCGATCTCATTGGGATCGCTCATCGTGACGTTGGCGGTCGGTAACAAGCCGCAATACGGCCTCGACCTCCAGGGTGGCATCTCGGTGGTGCTGCGTCCGACCACCGACGTGCCCAACGACGTGCTCGACCGCGCGGTGACGATCATCCGCCAGCGCGTCGACAGCCTCGGTGTGGCCGAGCCCGAGATCGGGCGCCAGGGCAGCAACGTATTGGTGCAACTTCCCGGCGTCGAAGATCCACAGCGCGCGCTTGATCTCATCGGCACGACCGCCGAGTTGCGGTTCCGTCCGGTGCTGCGTGAGCAGATCCCGCCCGACGATGCCACGCTCGAATCGCTCGGCGTGACCACGACGACGACGGTTCCCGGCGCGACGACCACGACGATCGCCGGCGCGACGACCACGACGATCGCCGGCGCATCGACCACGGCCGCACCCGCGACCACCGCGCCTGCGACCACTGTGCCCGCCACCACCGTTCCCCCGACCACGGTGGCCGGTGCATCGACGACGACGGTGGCGGGTGCGTCGACGACAACGGTGGCGGGTGCGTCGACGACAACCGCGGCCGGTCCGACGACCACGCTGACGCCCGACGAAGAGCGCGAGCAGATGGAAGAAGCGCTCGGCCTCAACATCAAGACCACGACGCGCGAAGAGAACACGGCCGACGCCACCGTCGTATTACCGGAGATCGATTCCAAGACCAAGAAGCAGACGCAACGATTCGAGCTCGGCCCGGCCGCCCTCAAGGGCGAGGGCATCGAAGACGCCAAGGCGCTCGTGCAGGCGCTCTCGGCCGGCTCCTCGGGTGGTTGGTATGTCTCGCTGACCCTCAAGGGCGGCGACAACGGAATCGACGCGCTCAACGTCATCGCCGCATCGTGCTTCTCCCGAGCGCCCGACTGCCCGACGGGCAAGCTCGGTATCGAGCTCGACGGACGGGTCGTCTTCGCCGGCACCGTGCAGTCCGCCAGCTTCGAACGAGATCAGATCTCGCTGTCGGGTAACTACAGCAAGAAAGACGCCAACGACATCGCCATTGCGTTGCGCTATGGCGCGTTGCCGATCACGCTCGAGTTGCAAACGACGCAGACCGTGTCGGCGACCCTCGGGTCCGACGCGCTGCACGCCGGTGTGGCGGCCGGTCTCATCGGTGTCTTTCTCGTGTCGGTCCTCATGATCGTGTACTACCGCTGGTTCGGTGTACTGGCGGTCGTTGCCCTGGTCTTGTCGACCGCGCTCTTGTGGTCGATCATCGCCTATCTCGGAGAAACACAGGGCCTCGCGCTCACTCTCGCGGGAGTAACAGGTCTCGTGGTCAGTATCGGCGTACAGCTCGACTCGAGCATCATGTACTTCGAGCACATGAAAGAACAGGTGTGGAACGGGCGTACCCCGCGCTCCGCGGTCGACCGTGCGTTCAAGGGCGCGTGGGCCACGATCAAGAAGGCCGACTTCGCCGCGCTGTTGGGTGCGATCGTCCTCTACTTCCTCGCCGTGGGTGCGGTCAAGGGCTTCGCGCTCTACCTCGCGTTGGCCACCATCATCGACTTGCTCGCCACCTTCTTGTTCGTCGCGCCGGCGGCGCGCGTCATTGCCCGCATCACTTCGCTCAACGAGCATCCCAAGCGATTTGGTTTGCCAATGCCCGATCCAGGAGATGTCCGCTGATGGGCTACCTCCAGCGCATCCACCACGGCGAAAGCAGCATCGACTTTCCGCGGCTGTGGCGTCCAGCCATCGCGGTGTCGGCGGCGCTCGTCCTCCTCGGCATCGCCTCGTTCTTCGTCCGCGGCATCAACTGGTCGATCGAGTTCGAGGGCGGCACGCTGTGGGAAGTCAAGGCACCCGGCGTCTCGGTCTCCGATGCACGCGACTTCTTGCGTCCCCTTGGTGAAGGCGAATCCAAGATTCAAGTCGTCGGCGGCGACACGCTGCGCATCCAGTCACAGCTCAAGGACCCGAACCGCGCCAACGAAGTCAGAGTCGAGCTCGAAAAGCTCGGCACGGTGGACACGGTCAACTCGGTCGGCCCGACGTGGGGTGGTGAGATCACGCGCAAGGCGATTCGCGCGCTCGTCATCTTCTTCGTCTTGTTGGCCATCTACATCTGGTGGCGCCTCGAATGGCGCATGGCCGTCGGCGCGATGGTCGCGGTGATCCACGACGTGTTGCTCAGTGTGGCCGTCTATTCGATGTTCCACTTGTTGGTGTCGCCCGCAACGGTGGTGTCGTTCCTCACGATCCTCGGCTATTCGCTCTACGACACGGTGGTCGTTTTCGACAAATCACACGAGCTGACCTCCCGGCCGGGCGTGGTCAGTCGCTACTCGTACACCGACATCATGAACCTCTCGTTGAACCAGGTCATCACGCGGTCGGTGGGCACGACGCTCGTCGGCGTGCTGCCGGTATTCACCATGTACGTCGTGGGGTCGATCGCACTCGGTGCCAGCACGCTCCAAGAGTTCTCGCTGGCGTTGTTGGTCGGCCTCATCGCCGGCGCCTATTCGTCGGTATTCGTGGCGGCGCCCATCGTGACCTATCTCAAAGAGCGTGAGCCGCGCCATCGTGACGTGCGCATCCGCCTCGAACAACGGGGCCTGGTCGAGGGGGGCGGCACCGTGATGCTCGACGCGCGCGAGCTCAGCGGTCTGGCCGCCGGACGTCCCCAAAAGCGCGGATCGTTCAAGCCCGCGGGCCCCGCCAAGAACCCCGTCAAGGCCGCCGCGGGCAAGCCGTCGACGGGCAAGTCCGCGGGCAAGTCGCCCGTCGACACCCCGAGCGACACGGACACCGTCACCGACGGCGCTCCCGCCCGTACCGCCCCGGCCGGTGTGATCCCGCCGAGGCCGCGCAAGAAGAAGCGGCGCTAATGGCCCGAGCGGCCTCCAATGCGGGGATCTAGTCCCGTGGGCCTCGACGAACTTCGCGGCCTGGTCCGCGATGTGCCCGACCATCCGCAGGCGGGCGTCGTCTTCAAAGACATCACGCCGC
This sequence comes from Acidimicrobiales bacterium, assembly GCA_039934635.1. Lineage (GTDB taxonomy): Bacteria > Actinomycetota > Acidimicrobiia > Acidimicrobiales > WLNW01 > DATLFA01. The sequence goes on along the minus strand of JBDTLT010000123.1, from coordinate 1,452 downwards.
TGTTGGGCGATGCCGACGCCTTTCGCTTCGCCATCAATGCCCTGGCCGAACCCTTTGCCCGCGAGGCGGTGAGCCATGTCGTGGGCATCGAGGCCCGCGGCTTCATCGTGGCCGCGCCGGTGGCCCACCAGCTCGGCGCCGGCTTCGTGCCCGTGCGCAAGGCGGGCAAGTTGCCCTGGCACACCGTGTCGCAGCAGTATTCGCTCGAATACGGCACCGACACCCTCGAACTGCACGTCGACGGGGTCGGGGGCGGCGATCGAGTGCTGATCATCGACGATGTCCTGGCGACGGGCGGCACCGCACACGCCACCGCCGCGATGGTCGCGGGCACCGGAGCAACGGTCGTGGGCCTCGGGTTTCTGATCGAACTGGAATTCTTGGGTGGTCGATCGCGGTTGGTTGATCACAAGATCGCATCACTGCTGCGATACTGAGCCGAGTTCGATTCGGCGAGGTGCGGGCCGAGGCACAGGAGGTGAGCGATGCCAGCGAGCCGGGTACTTCCCTGGCGTAGGGGCATCGCCGCGCCGGCGGTCGAGACCGCACCCCTGATCGCCACGTTCCACGCCCGCCATCCCAAGGCCAACACCGACCGCATCCTGCGGGCCTACGGCGTCGCGGCTCAAGCCCACGAGGGCCAGCAGCGACGGTCGGGCGAACCCTACGTGCAGCACCCGCTGGCGGTCGCCGAGATCGTGGCCAAGTTCGGCCTCGACGACACCACGATCTGTGCCGCCCTCCTGCACGACGCGGTCGAAGACACGGCCGTCACCCTCGAAGAGATCGAGCGCGATTTCGGCGTCGACGTCATGCAGATCGTCGATGGTGTCACCAAGCTCGAGCGGGTCCACTTCGACTCACAAGAGCAACAGCAAGCCGCCACGATGCGCAAGATGATGGTGGCGATCGCCAACGACTTGCGCGTGCTCATCATCAAGCTCGCCGATCGTCTGCACAACATGTCCACGCTCGCCGTGCTACCCGAAGCCAAGCAAGAGCGCATCGCCCGTGAGACGCTCGACATCTACGCGCCGCTCGCGCATCGCCTCGGCATGCAAGAGCTCAAGCAGCAACTCGAAGACCTGTCGTTCGCGTCACTGCACCCAAAGCGCTACGCCGAGATCGACCAGATGGTGTCGGCCCGTGCGCCCGAGCGCGAGCCCTACCTGTCGCGTGTCGTCACCGAGGTCGAGACGCGGCTGGCCGAGTTGTCGATCAAGGCCGACATCCAGGGTCGACCCAAGCACTTGTGGTCCATCTACGAAAAGATGGTCGTCAAGGGCAAGTCGTTCGACGAGATCTACGACCTCATCGGCGTGCGCGTCGTCGTCGATGCGGTCAAAGATTGTTATGCCGCGCTTGGCTGCATCCACTCTGCGTGGAAGCCGATCCAAGGGCGGTTCAAGGACTACATCGCCATGCCCAAGTTCAACCTCTACCAGTCGTTGC
>JBDTLT010000122.1:0-15388 GCA_039934635.1 Acidimicrobiales bacterium | reverse complement strand
AGCACGTGGCCCGACAGCAAGAAGTTGCTCGACGAGCACTTCTCCGATCAGCCCAAGTCAGTGCGCGATGCCATCGTCGCCGGCAACGTGCGGGACCTCTACGGGTTCTGACGCTACGGGTTCCGAAGCCACGGGTTGTGGCGGCGCCTCGCGCTGCAATCGCCGTTCGCGGCGCTGCGACGCGACCACGGCGGCGACGAGCAACACGACGATGACGCCGAGCGACAAGCTGGTCGGCATGTGATACCAGTGCGACACGGTCATCTTCGCGCCCACGAAGATCAAGATGGCCCCGAGTGCGTGGCCGAGATAGTGCAACCGATCGCGCCAGCCGGCGAGCAGGAAGTACGCGGCGCGTAGGCCGAGGATGGCGAACGCGTTGGAGGCGAACACGATGAACGGCTCGCGGCTCACGGCGAGCACTGCGGGCACCGAGTCGACCGCAAAGATCACGTCGGTGAACTCGACGACGACCAGCGCCGCGAACAACGGCGTGGCGGCGCGCTTGCCCTTCAACTTCGTGAAGAAGTGCTGCCCGTCGAGCTCGTTGCTCACCGGCATCACCTTGCCGAGCATGCGCACCGCGCGGTCGTGGCCGTGCGTGCCTTCGTCGGCCCGGTGCCGCAGCACCCTGATGCCGGTGAAGATCAAGAAGACGCCGAACACGACGAGCAGCCACCAGAAGCGGGCGATCAGGCTGACGCCGGCGCCGATGAAGATGGCGCGCAGGATCAAGGCACCGAATATGCCCCAGAACAACACCCGGTGCTGGTACCTCACCGGGATGGCGAACGTGCTGAAGATGACCGCCCAGACGAAGACGTTGTCGACCGACAGCGACTTCTCGATGAGATAGCCCGCCACGTACTCGCCCGACGCGGCGCCGTTGAAGGCGATGGCGATCACGATCGCGAACGCCAGGCCCATGCTGACCCAGACAGCCGACTCGATGAGGGCGCGCCGCGGCGACGGGGCGTGCGGGTTGCGGTGGAGGAACAGGTCGACGCCCAGCATGACAACGATGAGGGCGATCAGGGCTCCCCACGCCGTGAGCGGCACGTCGATATCGACGAACGAATCGTCGGCAGCCGCAGCGGCAAGCAAAAATGACACGACAAGGACCTCGGTTTCTGTGAACCGAAGGTCTCTCCCGACCCCTTGCGGGGCCGACGACACCGGAGCGGCATGTGGCCGATCGTGGTGACGGCGTCGTCACGGGGGGATACTCCCCTTCTTGGGGGGAGAGCGTAGCGGATGGGGCCTCCGATGGCTCCCGAATGCCCTTGACCGGCCGATATGGATAGCGTCGATGGAGATGACCCCGGTTTCCGCGCGCTCTCGCACTGACCCGGCGCCCCGGGTCGAGGCCGCGCGCCTGCCCCGCTCGCCTCCGGGCCGCGACCTCTTCCTCGATTCCGTGCGCGCCATCGCCGTCATCCGGGTGGTGACCTGGCACGCCTACGGGTGGGCGCCGATCACGTGGATCGTGTCCGCAGTGCCGGCGATGATCTTCGTGAGCGGACACCTCTTCGCGAAATCGGCCAGCCGCCGCCCCGTGGGTGACGTCGTCCGCGACCGGTTGCGGCGGCTGCTGATCCCCTACTGGGCCTTCGCCGCCTCGGCCTGGCTGATCATGGTCGGCGCGCACCTGGTGACCCGCACGCCGGAAACCGATCTGCCGCTGCGCAGCATCCCGGCGTGGATCCTGCCGCTCAACGACCCGCGCGGCTCGATCTGGGAGGGCGGCTGGCTGGCGCAGCCGCTGTGGTATCTGCGCGTGTTGTTGTTGTTGTTGCTCACCGCCCCGGTGCTGTGGCGCGCCGCGCGCCGGTTCCCGCAGCTGACGATCGCCACGCTGTTGACCGCGACGATCGTGCTCGAGTTGGCCGAGTTGCGCACCAACTGGCATCCGTCGTGGGCACCCGACCTGTTGTGGAAGCTGGGCGACTACACGCTTTACGCGACATTCTTCGCGTTCGGCATCGCGCACTTCCACGGCAGCCCGATGTCGGCGGGGCGCAGCGCACGGGTCGCGGTGCTGTGCGCCGTGTTGGGCATCGGCTGGGCGATCACCTCGCCCCCGCAGGATTGGGTTGTCAACAACAGCCACATCGTGCACTTCTTCATCGGCGCCGCGTGGTTGTCATTGGCGTTCGCGGTCCGGGCGTCGATCACCGCGTTCGCCGAGCGGCGCGCCGTCAACGCGGTCGTGCGCGGCATCGGGCGGCGCAGCCTCACGATCTACCTCTGGCATTCGGCGGCGGCCATCACCACGTGGCACCTCTTGCTGGAGTTCGCACCGTTGCCACGCGGGGTGCACTCGTTGGGCATCGCGGTGGGCACGATCTTGATCACAGCGGCCGCGGTCACGATCTTCGGCCGGCTCGAAGACCGGGCTGCCGGGCGAGTGGCGACCGCTCCGGTGCGCGCCGCTCCCCGCGTGCGGCGCGCCGGCCCGCCGCACCATCCGTGGCGCTGGCTCTCGACGGTGGCCGGCATCGCGGTGCTGGGCGCCTGTGCCGCGTACACGCTGCCGCCCGCATGGGACGAGGGCCACGGCGACCCGCCCGTCGGCGGCGCCCGCGCGTTGGCGTTCGGGATACCCGAGGACGCACCGGCTCAGAGCGCTGCTCGACCACAAGCGCCGCGGGTACCGAGCCAGGCGCCGCGCCGACCGACGTTCGACGGAGCCTCCACGGCCGCGCCGGTGTCGACGATCAACCGCGCGCCGATCACCTTGCCGCCGCCCACCGCCGGCACCGCGGCGGGCACCGGCGAGACGGTCACCATCCGAGAGTCGTGGACGCCCGAGAACAGCCCCGCGGACGCCGACCTCGCGGCCGCACTCCACGATGCCGTCGATCGCTGGACGACGACGTGGGGTGTCGATGGCATTCGCATCGCGGTCGCGCGGCCGGGGGTGTTCGCGTGGAACACCGCGATCGGCGTCGACTGGGAGGGCGCCGACCTCGACGCGAATCAGCCCTTCGACGTCGAGTCGATCACGAAGACGTTCACGGCCGCGCTGATCTGGCAGATGGCCGATCACGGCGAACTCGACGTCGACGCCACCGTCGACACGATCCGCGGCGTCCCCGATTGGCCTGCCGGTACGTACACGGTGCGTCAACTTCTCGAGCACCGCAGCGGCCTCCCCGACTATCACGACACCACTGCCTACGCCCCCGACGATCAGCCGCCGATCGAGCGGGCCATCACGTCGTCGTTGTTCGCGCCCTATATCGGCGGGCAGTACTACTCGTCGACCAACTACCTCATCCTCGGGCGCTACGTCGAAGACTTCACCGGACAGAGCCTCGACACGCTCATCCGCACGCGCCTGTTGGCACCGGCCGGCATCGACGCGCGTTATGGGCGCGCGCCGTCGACGTTCGAAGCACCGGGCGGGGGCGCCGCCGGGATCATGGCCAACCTGTCGGGCTTGCTCGTGTGGGGCGAATCACTGTTGCGCCGGCACGTCTCGTTGCGCGACGAAGTGTGGGCCCAGATGTCGACCCTCAACGAAAACTCGAGCCTCGGAGCGGGCCTGTACGGCTATTGCCCGTGCTCCTACGACGATCGCGGGCTGCCGGCGTGGCAACGCATCGGGCACAGCGGCGGCACCACGTCACTGCAATACGACGGCGGACAGGATCTACTCTTCGCGCTGCAAGTACCCCGCGGCGTGTGGGGCGCCAACACCATCCCGCTCGAGTTGCTGCTCGAGACGCTCACGAACATCGTCGGCGACCACCAGTTCAAATAGTCCCCAAAATGCGAGCCGTTCGACTCATGCGCGGCGCGGTGGCGACACCGTACCGTTGCTTTCACAGGCGGGAACAGCAAGAGGGCCCCACGCTTTCGAGCGAGGGCCCTCTTGTCGTTTTCAGCCGAATTCCGGCGGCACGGGCCGCGTCACCATGTTGTGTGACTGGAAGGGTGCGAAGAACCACGTCTGCTGCATGCCCGTCGCGTGTACGTACACGAAATGGACCTGCGCCGGGCCGGCGATCGCCACCGGACGCAGCGCCGTGTCGGGACGGGTCAGCCCGTCGTAGAGCGCCGCTTGCAAGTCGGCGAAGTCGGCAAAGCCATCGCGGCTCAACACTCTCGCATGCTCACGTCCGGTGACGAACAAGAACGGGCGGCCCTCGTAGAACGATGAGTCGGCTGCTGCGTCGTGGTGCAGCCAGTTCGCATGACAAGCGGTGCGTACCGTCAGCGCCAGCTCGTCGACAATGGCGCGGGCACGTCGGTCGTGGTTGATGATCGAAGACTGCCAGACGGTTGCGTAGACGCTCGTGGCATCGCCGGGTACAGGGGACGGTCCTTGCTCGGCGAGCACCGGCCACCGCGAGTTCTCGTCGTCTTCCGCGATGCACCACCCGAATCGGCCCGGATGAGAAAAGCCGGCGCGATCGAACTCGCCGTGCACCGATCGCAACATGTTGCGGATCACCAATCGCACGGCGCGACCGATGGAGTTGTTCGCCGGCCAACCCGGCCCGAGAGCACCGTTGCCCGTCTGCAGCGCGAGGCGATGCCGTATGGGCCCGTTGACGATGACCAACTGCTGCGCGCCGGCCATGGTGGCAGTGTGCGCGTGCAAGTTGTAGCGCGGGTCGGCCATGGCATCCACGGTCGCCAACACCAACGGGAAGTGCGCAGGCCGGCAACCGGCCATCGCGGCGTTGATGGCGATCTGTTCGACCGTGGCGTCGAGCCCGTCGCGCGTCGTCAACTCCACTACGACTTCGTGCGCAGGCCGCGTTGTCGTGCGCAGCAACGCGTCGACGCGTTCGCGTGTCGGCGGGACGATGGGCAGACCGTCGGTCCAGCCGCGAACGGTGTAGTCGTCGATGGCCTCGAACGCGTCGTCGTAGACGAGTTGATCGTCCGCCGCACCCGTTTCGGACGCGGGGCCGGCGGTCGCACGGTCGAACAGCAGCCGCACGACATCGGTGATCATCGTGTCGGCGCGCGCCTCGATCTCGTCACCGTTGAGGTTGCCGACCGGAAACGGGGTGACGATGTACGGATAATGAGGCATGCCGCAGAGGCGCAACATGGCATCGGCCGGACCGGTCAGTGCATCGGCCACCACCACGACCGACGGTTTACCCATCCACTCGAACTCGAGGGCATCGCGCACACTGCGCGACGAGCACGAGCCTCAATCGCCGACGGCGGTGAGCACCGCGTGCGCCCACTCCGCGATCTCGGCCATGTCGTCGTCGGCAGGGGCGACACTCACACTCGGCTTGCGATAGCGGCGCACTTCCCGCACGTCGACGCGCGATGCGAGACGTGACGCGAGCGCATCGAGCAGCTCCATCGAATTGGGCTTGCCGTTGGCGACGAGCGCAACGTTGTAGGACCCGTCGGCGCGCAGCGCGCCGGCACGGACGTGCGTCGGATCGGAAGCCCGTGGTCGGGGCACGGGACGCAGGGTCGAGATGGTCACGTTACGATTCTCCCATGACTGCAACCCAAGGCGCTTCTACCGGCATCTCGACATGGATGGTCTCGTCCGACTCGCACATCGTCGAACCACCCGATCTCTGGGACGGGCGCTTGCCCAAAGACCTCGCCGACCGCGGCCCGACGATCGTGCGCGAGGACGACGGCGACTGGTGGTACATCGACGGCTACAAGACGATGTCGTTTCTCGGGACGCAGACCGGTGTCCGCTTCGACAAGGATCCCGACAAGCTGGCGACTTCGGCCAACTTCGACGAGGTGCGCCCCGCCGCGTACGACCCGCGGTTGTTCATCGACGAGAGCGCCAGCGACGGCGTGTGGGGTTCGGTGATCTATCCGAGTCAGGGCCTCGTGTTGTACTCGGTGCCCAATACCGAAGTCGTGAGTGCGTCGATGAAGGCGTACAACGAATGGCTCGCCGAGTTCTGCAGTGAGGACAACAGCCGCCTCAAGGGCATCGCGATGGTCAACGTCGATGACATCGACGATGCCGCGGCCGAATTGGTGCGCTGCCGCGACCTCGGGCTCGCGGGCGCGTTGATCACGGTGGCTCCGCCGGCGTGGGCGCCGTTTCGCGCGCGCGAGTACGACCGCCTGTGGGCGACCGCACAGGACATCGACATGCCGCTCTCGCTACACGTCGGCACCGATCGCGCTGACCCGCGCATGGGTGCCGCGGCGTTCCGCTTGAACGTCAAGGACGTACCGCCCGCGATGTTCGTCAACAAGGACTACCAAGTGCGCCTCGCGCTCGGTGACTTGATCTTGTCGGGCGTATTCGAGCGATTCCCCAAACTGCGCGTCGGCAGCGTCGAGCACGAGCTCGCATGGATCCCCTTCTTCCTCGACCAGATGAACTACACGTACACCGATCGTCCGGTGCGCGGCGACTGGCACCGGTTCGCGGACAAGTCCGCCCTCCCGTCCGACTACTGGCACGCCAACTGTTTCGCCGGCTTCCAAGAAGACGCCATCGGTCTGCGCAACCGCGACGTGATCGGCGTCGACACGCTGATGTGGGGGTCCGACTTTCCCCACACCGAGTCGACGTTCCCTCGCTCACGCGAGATCGTCGGTCAGATCCTCGCCGAAGTGCCCACCGACGAGATCACCAAGATCGTCTCGACCAACTGCGCCACGCTGTACCGCTTCGACGTTCCCGCCAGCTGACGCGTCCGTTAGATGAGCGCGCCCAACAGCGCGAGCCCGCGGCGGATCTCCGTGTCGGTGCCGATCGGGCGCGCGAGGAAGTCGGTCACACCGAGATCGAACAACGACTGGATTTGACGCGCGCAGGTCGCCTCGTCGCCGATGATCGACACGTCGGCCGTCTGCTCCACCCCTTCGATCTCGAGCATGCGGACGTACGACGGGTAGCCGGCGGACCCCGCGTATTCGGCGTTGGTACGGGCGCGGGCCTGCTCGACATCGCGGGTGACGCAAAACGGAACGCACGCCGCCACGCGGGGCGCCGGTCGACCGGCCGCCCGTGCCGCTTCGGTGATCTTGGGGACGATGTGAGTGCCGAGGGTGCGGGGGCCGGCCCGTGCGGTGATCGTTCCGTCGGCGATCGTCCCGGCAATACGCAACATGGCGGGACCGAGCGCGCCCAGTAGCACGGGGCAACGCGACGCCCCGTCGACTGCGAGGGGCGAACGGCCCGGGTCCATCGCGGCGTTGAGCGCGGTCAGGTACTCCTCGACGTGCGCCGCGACGCCGGTGAACGAGACGCCGTAGACGCGCTCCATCATCTCGCGATGCGACGGGCCAACGCCCAAGACCAGCCGCCCCTGGCAGGCCAGTTGCACCGTCAACGCCTGCTCGGCAAGGGCAACCGGATGACGGGGATAGGTCGGGACCACCGCAGTGCCCAATTCGAGCCCGACCGCCGCCTGGCCGATCACGGCGAGTGCGGTCAACGCGTCGAACGCGAATGCCTGTGTGAGATACAACGAATCGAGGCCCGCCTCTTCGATTTCGCGCGCGCTGTCGACCAGATCGGAGAGCAGATCACCTTCGCGTCGGAGCGGCGCCCGCAGTTGCATTCCGATCCGATGCCTCGCCATCGCCGGATCGTACGAGATCTCGCTGACGCACAGTGCACCCCTCTTCTCCTAGTCTCGGCCCATGACTGAATATCGCTTCGATGACATCGACGGCCTGACCGCGGCCGTTTCGCCCGAGTTCGGCGAGTGGGGACCCGAGATCGAGGTCACCCAGGACATGATCAACGGCTTCGCGGAGCTCACCGGCGACCGCCAGTGGATCCACATCGATGTCGAGCGGGCCAAGAAAGAGTCACCGTTCGGTGGACCGATCGCGCACGGCTTCTTGACGCTGGCGCTCGTACCCAAGCTCAACCCGGCGTCGGTGCACATCGTCGGCCACGGCAACGCCACCAACTACGGCTCCGAAGGTCTGCGCTTCCTCGCGCCGGTGCCGTCGGGGTCCAAGATCCACGCGCACGATCGATTGATCAGTGCGATCGCCCGCCCGAACGGCACGTTGATCACCACCGAGATCGCGGTGCACGTGATCGGCGCGGAAAAGCCGTCGCTGCTCTACAAGATGCAGATCCTCTACATGCCCAAGCGGTAGCCGCTCGCGGTGCGACGTCCCCGCGGGGACGTTTTCGGTCGTACCTATGTGGCATCTGCTTTCACGCGATTGGCCAGTGTCACCGAAGTTGGCCAGTGTCACCGAAGCGCAAGGGGCCGTGTGCCTTCGGTCGGCCTGCGATGATGGCACCGTGTTGCATTTGCGCTTGATCGTGCCGCCGCATTTGACCGATCTCGTGGTGGACCAGTTGGCCACGACTCCAGGGGTCGTCCACATCGTTCGGGGTTCGGGTTCGGCAATCCAGCCCGACGGTGACGTGGTGTTGTGCGACGTCGCCCGCGAGGCAGCCAACGACGTCGTCGAACGTCTGCAGGACCATGGGGTGCATCGCGAGGGCGCAATCATCATCGAGGCGATCGAGGTCGTGATATCCGACGCGGCCGCGGCGGCGGAGCGTGCCTCACCCGGAGAGGGTGCCGATGCGCTGGTTTGGGAGCACCTCGAGGCGCGCACCAGGGACGAGGCCACGCTCACCATCTCCTTCCTCGTGTTCATGGCGATCGCGGCGACGATCGCCGCCATCGGCATCTTGCTCGACTCGGCCATCCTCGTTATCGGTGCAATGGTCGTCGGCCCGGACTACGGGCCGCTCGCGGCGCTCTGCGTCGCTCTGGTGCGACGCCGTCGGCATCCGGCACTCGTGGCGCTGCGAACCCTCACCATTGGCGCCATCGTCGCCGCCAGCGTGGCGTTCGTCGCGACCGTTGCATTCCGTCTCACTGGGATTGCGCCCGATGCATACAACATCGCTGACCGTCAGCTCACCGCCTTCATCTCGCATCCCGACGGCATGGCCGCCGTCGTCGCCGTGCTTGCAGGAATCGTCGGGATGCTCTCGCTAACCGAGGCCCGCAGCGGGGCGCTCATCGGAGTGCTCGTGTCCGTGACGACGATCCCCGCGATCGGCAACATTGGCGCTGCCGCTGCCTACCGGTCCTGGAATGACGTCGGCGGCGCCGCGATACAGCTCGCAATCAACGTCGCCGGCTTGGTCACGGCCGGTGCGTTGACGCTCCTCGTGCAGGCCCGCAGTACGACGAGGCCGCCACTGCGCCCGCTCCACCGACGCTGAACGCGCGATCAGGCGACGGGTGGGCCGGCTCGGGTGAAGCGCGTGCCCGGCGGATCGGTTGCCCACGGCGCGGGTGCTTCCCATGCGTCGTCGTAGACGAGCTCGGCGATCGGGCGACGGCGCACGGGGCCATGGTGACCCTGCGGCCGGCCGAGGGGGATCGTCGCGGCGATCGCCAGTGAGTCGGATGGGGGCAGATGCAAGAGCTCGCGCAACTCGGCTTCGCGTGGGCCGTGGAAGCCGGTGATCACACCGCCGTAGCCGAGGGCACGCGCCGCGAGAAGCAGGTTCTGCACCGCGGGCCACACGGACCCACCGACACCGAGCATCTGCGGTCGATGGATCTTCACGCACGCGAGCACGATCACCGGCGCTTCGTGCAGGTGCTCGACGAAGTGATCCATCGTGCGCGCCATGCGGGACTTGGGGCTGTCGTCACGCGCGCCCGAGCCCGAGTCGTACTGATCTTTCACGCGTTTGTTGTCCCACGTCTGCCGCGCGCCTTCACGGATCAGTTCGCGCGCCGGCGCCGCGTTGGGGCCATCGCGCAATACGACGAAACGGAACCCTTGCCGGTTGGAGCCACTAGGCGCGCGTGTCGCCAACCACATGATCTGGTCGAGGTCGGCGACGGGGATCGGATCGTCGGTATAACGCCGGATGGCGCGGGTCGTCGCCAGCGCGTCGATGAGCGAGATCGGTTCAGTCATCGGCGAGCCACCGTACCGGATCACGATGGAAGCCCGCGACAGCGAGCAGCCGCTCGGCGCCGCCCGGCCATGTGGTCACGCGCAACTCGACCGGGCTCTGCGTGCCCGCGGGCGGCTCGAGGCGCAACCACGCCAGCGGTGCATCGATCGTGGCGGTCGCGCCCGCCGCCTGCAATGACGTCGCGATCTCGCCGCGCTCGGTGTCACCGAGGTACTGCCACACGATCGAGTGGTACACGACCGTCGTCGTGCCAGCCGCGCGTTCGCGCGCGATGCGCCCCACCCATTCGACCGCGTCGGCGCTCTCGATCTCGACCGGCAGTGGTCGTGCCGCAACGAGGGCGTCCCGCAATTGCGTGAACCGCTCGTCCTGCCCCGGCCACACGAACCCGAGCAACGTCGTCGCACCATCGTCGGTGGTCACGTCGATCGGATAGCGATCACACCCGCGTCGATCGACGATGCGCAACGGCGCGGCGAACGGCGGCTCGCCGTCGACGAAACAATCCACGAAGCGCACACCCGACGCGGCGTCGCCCCATCCGCGCCCGCGCTGTTCGTACCAATACCGGTCGACGCGCAAGTTGAGCCCGCCACTGCTACCGACTTCGCGCAGCGCCATCGGCAATCGCATCTCGCGGGCGAGCCACAACAATCCACCGACGAGTGCGACCGATCGGGTCACCTCGTTGGTCTGCACGGGACGTTCGAGCGCGGCGGCGAACAACGCCGCGCGCTCCTCGACGAGGGCCGCGACGAGCGGCCACGACGCTGCCGCGTCACCGTCACCGCCCACCGACGGGAAATGGGTGGCCAGCGCGGGCGTCGCGCCCGCCAACACGAGCTTGTGCACGGCGCCGATCACGCGCAGGGGTCGCACCGTGCCGAACGACTCGTGCGCGAACGGTTCGAGCAGCCACCAGAACAAGCCATGGGCGGCAATGTCGTCCGCCATACGATCGAACAACGCCCCGTAGAACGGCGACCCCGACTGCCGGCAACCGTGCGCCTGCACGCGGACATTCGCGATGAGTTTCTCGTGCGGATCGGTGATCGAGGCCGCCTCGGCAACCGTCACGATCGGCGGCTCACTCATTGCGCGTCTGCGATGTCGACGATCACCTTGCCCACGGTCTGTCGCGTCGCGAGCGCTTCGATCGCCTGCGGTACGTCATCCATCGAGACGTGCTGACCGATGACGGGTTTGATCTTGCCTTCGCGATACCACTGCAACAGCTCGTCGTAGATCTCGTGGACGTACTCCCGACCTTCGGGGTTCGAAAGGTACGCGCCCATGTGGACACCGACGACCGAGTAGTTCTTCAGCAGCGCGTGATTGGTGGGGAGTTGCGCGATGTCACCGCTGGCAAACCCGACGACGAGCAAACGGCCTTCGCTCGCCAAGCAACGGCGTGACTGATGGAACACGTCACCGCTGACCGCGTCGTAGATCACGTCGACGCCACGCCCCTGCGTGAATTGCATCACCGCTTCGCGGAAGTCGACGGCGCGGTAGTCGATAGCAAGGTCGGCGCCGAGATCGCGGCACAGCTGCACCTTTTCGGGCCCGCCCGCCGTGGCGATCACGCTCGCGCCGAACAGCTTGCCCAGCTGGATCGCCGCCGAGCCGACCCCGCCCGCACCTGCCTGCACGAGCAACGTCTCACCGGCGCGCAACCGACCCCGGCGCAACAGCGCGACGTGGCCCGTCTGGAACGCGATGAGAAAGGCCGCGGCATCCGCGAACGGTTGATCGTCGGGGACGCGGTAGAGGCCTTCGACGAGGCCGATCGCGGACTCGGCCAGCGACCCGTAGGGCAGATCGGCGACGCACACCACACGCTGGTCGATCAGATCGGTCTCGACCCCTGGCCCGACCGCTTCGATGATGCCCGCCGCCTCGAGGCCCGGCGTGAACGGGAACTCGGGATGCAAGATGTAGGTGCCCCGGCACAGTCGATCGTCGGGCAAGTTCAGCGCAGCCGCGTGCACCCGCAGTCGCACTTGACCTTCGCCTGGTTCGGGCGCCTCGACCTCCTCGAGTCGCATCACCTCGGTCGGCGCTCCATGCTCGTGCACCCGCCACGCCCGCATTGTGATCCGCCCTCCCTGGCCCCGTCGCGGTAAGCAGAGTAGAACGGCGTCGATGTCTTCGCTGCCGCTGTCGCCCTACACGGTGATCGATCTCACGACCGGGCGCTCGGGCCCGACGGCGGTGCGCCAACTCGCCGACTGGGGGGCGAGGGCGATTCGCGTCGAGGCGCCCTCGACCAGTGCTCCGCTCATCAACTCGACGCGCCTCGAGGGCGACTACCAAAACCTGCACCGCAACAAGGAGAGCATCACCCTCGATCTCAAGACGAGCGAGGGCCACGAGATCTTCATGCGCCTCGTCGATCGCGCCGACGTGCTCATCGAGAACTATCGCCCCGGCGTCACGCAACGCCTGGGCATCGCCTGGGACGACGTGCACGCACGCAACCCGCGCGTTGTCTACGGCAGCATCTCGGGGTTCGGCCAGACGGGCCCCTACGCCAATCGGCCCGGCTTCGATCAGATCGCGCAAGGGTTCAGCGGCCTGATGTCGGTTACCGGTCTGCCCGGGCAAGGGCCGGTGCGCGCCGGCACCGCCGTCGCCGACAGCTCATCGGGCCTCTACCTCGCGTGCGGTGTGCTCACCGCCATGCTCGAACGTGAGCGCACGGGCGTCGGGCGCTGGGTGCGCACCTCGTTGCTCGAATCGATCATCGCGCTGATGGACTTCCAGGCGGCGCGCTGGCTCGTCGACGGCGTGAACCCGGGGCAAGAAGGCAACAACCATCCCACCATCTCTCCGATGGGCGTCTTCCCCGCGTCCGACGGACTGTTCAATCTCGCGCCGGCCGGTGGCGAGATGTTTCGCAAGTTCTGCGACGCACTCGGGGTACCCGGCCTTCCGCAGCGGCCCGAATTCAGCGATCTGCGTCAGCGGGCCGAGAACCGCGGTGCGCTCAACCTGTTGATCGCCGAACGCACCCGCACGCGCTCGGTCGCCGAGTGGATCACCATTCTCAACGACGCCGGCATCCCGTGCGGACCGATCCTCAGCGTGAGCGAGATGTGGGACGACGAACAAGTGCGCTTTCTCGAGCTCGCACAGACCGTCGACCACCCTGACCTCGAGACGGTCACGCTGGTCGGCCAGCCGTTCACCTTTGGTGACGACCCTTCTGAGCGCGGCGTGCACACGCCGACCGCGTCGCGGGGCGCGCACACCGACGCCGTGTTGCGCGAGCTCGGCTACGACGACGACCAGGTCGCCGCGCTGCACGCGCGCGGGGTCCTGTGAATCGCACTGTCTTGTGAATCGACGACGACAACGAGGGCGGATTATCGCCCGACCGAAAACAACGGGGTATACGTGAGCGGACAACTCATCACCGAAGTGAGCGACGGCATCGGCTGGCTGATCTTCGACAATCAAGAGAAACGCAATGCGATCGACCGCGCCATGCTCGCCGACTTCTCGAGCGCGCTCGCCGCGTTCGCCGACGACGACGCGGTACGCGTGGTGGTGCTGCGCGGCGCCGGGGAACGCGCGTTCACTGCCGGTGCCGACATCAGTGAGCTCGGCGACCGACCGATCAAGGTCAGTGGCGACAACTACGACGAAGGGTTCGGCGTGCGCGAGCTGCGCGAGTTCCCCAAGCCGATCATCGCCATGATCCACGGCTTTTGCATGGGCGGTGGTGTCGTCATGGCGATGGGAGCCGACATGCGCATCGGCTCGGACGATTCGGTCTACTGCATCCCGGTGGCCCGCTTGGGCGTCTGTTATCCGATCGCCGCCATCGACCGTTTGAACCAGCTCGTCGGGCCGGCCCACGCGAGCGACCTGTTGTTCACCGCCCGCCATGTCAACGCCGACGAAGCCGCTCGCATCGGGCTGATCAACCGCGTCGTGCCCAAGGCCGATCTCGACAAACACGTACGCGGGCTGGCGAAGCAAATCGCGGGCAACGCTCCACTCACCGTGCGGGCGTCGAAGGTTGCGGTCGGTGAAGTCGCGCGGGCGCGATCCGAGCGCGACGAAGCAATGTGGACCGACACCATGAACGCCTGCATGGGCAGCGACGACTTCATCGAAGGTCGACGCGCCTTCATGGAAAAGCGTCCGCCCGTGTTCAAGGGACGGTGACCATGGACTTCGCTCAGCTCTACGACCCCGCGCTCGATGCGCACGTCGGCGACATGCGTACGTTCAACGAGCAGTTCAACAAACGTGCCGCGAGCGCGGGCGGCGATCTCAGCACTCCCGAGGGCCTCGCCAAGGCCCGTGATCTCAACGCACTGATGGGTGGACTGTTCGCGCGCGACTCCACCGTTCAGGCCACGACCCGGCCGGTGCCCGGCACCACCATCGGGCTGCGCGTGATCATGCCGACGACGGGCACGCCGACCGCGCTCTACATCGACATCCACGGCGGCGGCTTCTTCATCGGTGATGCGACCATGAGCGATGCGCTCAACGCCACCATCGCCGACACCGCGAACGCGGTGAGCGTGAGCATCGACTATCGCCTCGCACCCGAGCACCCCTACCCGGCCCCTCCCGATGACTGCGAGACGGCGGCAGTGTGGATCCTCGAGAATGCCAAGCGCGAATGGGGGGTCGATCGCTTCGCCATCGGAGGTGCATCGGCGGGCGGCAACCTCGTCGCGGTGACGTTGCAACGCCTGCGCGATCGCCACGATGCCGCGTCCCAGTTCCGGGCGGCCAACCTGCAATTCGGCGTGTACGACCTGTCGGGCACGCCGAGCCAGATCGACCTCGGTCGGGTGGCCTTTCGCGATCTCTACCTGCCGACCACACCTGCGGCCGAACGCAAGGTGGCCGACATCTCTCCGCTCTACGGCAACCTGCGCGGCATGCCTCCCGCGCTGTTCACCGTCGGCACCCTCGACTACCTCTACGACGACTCGCTGTTCATGGCCGCGCGCTGGCACGCCGCGGGCAACGAGACCGAGCTCGCGGTGTATCCCGAGAGCATCCACGGGTTCACCGCGTTCCCCGCCGAGATGGGCCGAATCGCAACGCAACGAATCGTTGACTTCATCGCGTCTCGCGTACGCTGAACCCCGATCAGATCGAGAAACGAGGATCCCTCATGGCAGGCCAACCGCTCGTCGAGAACTATCCGCTAGTGGTCGGCGGCGTCGACGACTACCCCGTCAAAGTCGGCAGCATGTTGCTCACCATGGTCGACCCCGTGCGCGGCTTCGAGCGTGAATACAACCGCTGGTACGAACGCGACCACTTCTACGGCGGCTGCATGATCGGGCCGTGGTTGTACGCCGGCAGCCGCTGGGTTGCGCCACGCGAGCTCAAGAACTTGCGCTGGCCCACCAACGGCAACGTCGCCGAGCCCGTCGACGCCGGCAGCTACGTGGCGATCTACTGGATCGAAAAGGGTCAGCATCAGGCGCACATCGATTGGGCCATCACCCAGGTGTTCGACCTCTACGC
>JBDTLT010000121.1:0-15597 GCA_039934635.1 Acidimicrobiales bacterium | reverse complement strand
TTCGCCGAATACGCGGGCGCCGTCATCCGATCCGGCCAGCCGATCGTGCTCATCGCCGAGAGCGGACACGAGACCGAGGCCAAGGTTCGTCTGGCTCGCATCGGTTTCGACAACGTCGTCGGTCATCTTGCCGTCATCGAACAGGCACTCATGGACAGACCCGATCTCTCGATGACCTCGCCGCGCTCGACGGCGTGCGAATTCGCGGAGCGGGCGGCCGCTGACCCATCGCTTCAGGTCGTCGACGTGCGCACCGCCGCCGAGCAGGAGGGCGGGATGCTCGAGCACGCTCGGCCGATCCCACTGGCGCAACTGCTCGATCGAATCGACGAGCTCGACCCGCGGGTCCCGACAGTCGTCTACTGCGCCGGCGGCTATCGATCGTCGATCGCCGCGTCACTGCTTCGTTCGAAGGGCTTCGTCGATGTCACCGACATCGTGGGTGGTTACGCCGCGACCCTCGCCGGCGTCTGACAAGGCGCGTCACGCCGGCGCGCGTCTGCGCCTCGGCCGGGGCGCCGCTACTCGTATGATGCCGCGATGCCGTTTCGGAGTCGGGCGATCCTCGCGTTGATCGCCGCGACGGTCGTAGCCGTGCTGGCAGTGGTGATCGGTGGTGCCGACGACACGGGCCGCGACAACACTGTGTCCGCCGAACAGAGACGCACCGTCGAGGACGATCCGGCGGCGACGGGCTCGACCACCACCGCGCGGGGCGCAACCACCACTGCCCCCGCACCCACGACCACGCGTCCGCCGTTCACCGGCTGGAGCGACCCGTTCCTCGTCGGCAAGCCCTACGGCGACAAGGTCGACGGCCTCATCACCTTCCGCGGCAATCCCACACGCACCTATTACGGCAAGGGGCCCGTGCCCACCGCGCCGGCCGTGCAGTGGCGCTTTCCTCCGAGCGGCGGATTGTGTTCGCCTTCGATCGATCAAAGCGGCGAGCAGATCTGGTGCGGCACGGGTTGGACCGGTCAACCGTCGGTCTTCGAACGCGGCGGACACACATGGGTCGTGTTCGGCGCGTACGACCGCGCCGTGCATTTCCTCGACGCCACCAACGGCCAGCGGTTGCTGCCCGACTTCCCCACCGGCGACATCATCAAGGGGTCGGTGACGATCGATGCCGACGGGTTTCCGCTCGTGTACACCGGCTCGCGCGACAACTACCTCCGCGTACTCGCCATCGATCGCGACAAGCCGGTAGAGCTGTACAAGCTCAACGCGAACGCGGTGAAGCCGACGCTCTGGAACGACGACTGGGACGGCTCGCCGCTGATGATCGGTGACTTCCTCCTCGAGGGCGGTGAGAACAGCCAGTTCCACGTGCTCAAGCTGAACCGGGCGTACGGACCCGACGGCAAGGTCACCGTCGATCCGCAACTGGTGTTCAACGCACCGGGATGGGATGCCGAGTTGCTCGCCGCGGTGCACGACACCGACGTCTCGATCGAGAACTCCGTCGCGGTCTACGGCAACACCGTGTACTTCTCGAATTCGGGCGGCCTCGTGCAAGGGTGGGATCTCACTCCGTTGCGCACCGGTGGCGCACCGACACGCGTATTTCGCTACTGGACCGGTGACGACACCGACGCGTCGATC
Source organism: Acidimicrobiales bacterium (assembly GCA_039934635.1). Lineage (GTDB taxonomy): Bacteria > Actinomycetota > Acidimicrobiia > Acidimicrobiales > WLNW01 > DATLFA01. Next base: position 13,989 of record JBDTLT010000121.1, on the reverse strand, counting down.
GTCATCGACGAAGAGGGCATGTTGTACATCGGCGTCGAGTACGAACGGCTCAACGATCGTTCGCGCGCCGTCGGTCAGATCATCAAGCTCGATCCGTCGCGCGCGGACCCGTTGGTGTGGAAGCGCGACGAGCGCCCCTACAACAATGCCGGCGTATGGGCGACGCCCGCGCTCTATCGCGACATCGTGATCTACGCGACCGACGAGGGCAAGGTCCTCGGGCTCGATCGCGCGACGGGCGAGATGCAGTGGTCCTTCATGCTGCCGAGGCCCACGTGGCAGTCACCGGTCGTGGTCGACGACGTGTTCATCATGGGCGACTGTGCCGGCGTGTTACATGGCTACGACATGCGCGATACGCGCGTGCAGCCTAAGGAACTGTGGCGCGTCGAGCTCGGTGGCTGCATCGAGTCCACTCCCGCCGTGTGGAAAGGCCGCATCTTCGTGGGCACGCGCGCCGGTGGCGTCTACGGCATCGGCTAACCGGCGAGTTCAGGTTTGAGTGCGATGACCGCGAACGAAGCGCCGTCGAGATCGGCGAGCACCGCGAACCGGCCGGGCTCGATCTCGGTCGGCGGCACCGTGACCGTGGCACCGAGTGCCTTCGCCCTGGCCACCGTTTCGTCAGCGTCGACGACGGCGAAATACACGACCCAATGCGACGGCACTTCGGCGGCGAGGAACGGCGGCTTCAGCATCAACCCACCGATCGACGCGCCGCCGAGTTGCCACTCGTTGTACGCCATCGCGTCGGGTACCTCGGGCGAATGCGCGTGCGTGACTGATCCCCAGCCGAAGACCGCTCCGTAGAACGCTTTGGACGCCTCGACGTCGGACGTGAGCAGTTCGCTCCAGCAGAACGTGTTCGGCTCGTTGATCAGTTGCGCGCCGATGTGCCCTCGCGCCTCCCACACGCCGAACACCGCGCCGACCGGGTCGGCGAAGACCGCCATGCGGCCGACGTCGAGCACATCCATCGGCGTCATGAAGGTGTGACCGCCGCTCGCCGTCACTTTCTCCGCGACGTCGTCGGCAGAGTGCACGTTGATGTACGTGAGCCAGGACGGCGGCACGCTCGGATCAGGGACGGGCCCGAGGCCGGCAACGGCCTTGTCGCGCAGATGCGCGATGGCATAGCCGCGCACTTCGGGTGGACCCTCTTGCAGGTCCCACCCGAACAGCGCGGAGTAGAACGCGGCGCCGGCCGCGGTGTCGCGGCAGCCGACATCGACCCATGACGGCGCCCCGTGTTCGTACGACTGCATCTCCATACCGGCCTCCTCGTCGACCCGCAACGCCCTGCCGGCAGAATAGGCGAGACGTCTCGGATACCATCTGCAGACCACCATCATGCCGGGGGGCACGCATGGATCCGTATGTGGTCATCTCTTGCGACGGTCACGCCGGTGCTGCGACGCCCGATTTCAGGCCATACCTGCCTCGGCGGCTGCACGATGATTTCGACGCGTGGTGGCGCGCCACGACTGCCCACGGCGAGCTGCGCCTCGATTCGAACGAAGATACGCGCAACTTCGACATCGCCCACCGGTTCCGCGACCTCGAGGCCGACGGTGTCGTCGCCGAAGTGATCTATCCCAACACGCTCACGCCGTTCGCCCGCGGCGAGTTCAACAGTGCACATGTCGACAAGGAGCGCGTCGACGTCGACCTTCGGTGGGAGGGACTGCGCGCCTACAACCGCTGGGCCGCCGACTGGGTCTCCGCCGCGCCGCATCGGTTCGCCGCGATGGCACAGATCAGCCTGCACCACATCGACCAAAGCGCGGCCGAGATCCGGTGGGCGCACGAGGCTGGCCTGCGCGGCGGTGTGTTGCTGCCCGGTTTACCGCCGGGCAACCCGTTGCCGCCGTACCACGACCCTGTCTACGACCCCATCTGGCGCGCCTGCGACGAACGAAGCATGACGCTCAACCATCACGGCGGCAGCGCCGCGCCCCATTACGGCAGCCATCCGGGTTCGACGATCATCTTTCTCGCCGAAGTCGGATGGTTCTCGCATCGCGCGCTCACGTTCTTCATTCTCGGCGGCGTGCTCGAACGTCATCCGAAGCTGCGGTTGGTGATGAGTGAGCAGGGCGCGGGGTGGGTGCCCGACCACCTTGCCGTGCTCGATCGTTACGCGAGCTACGGGACGCTCGTACGCGATCCGCTCGGGGGTGGACACCTGACACTGTCGCCGAGCGAATACTTCGCGCGGCAGTGCTACGTCGGTGCGAGCTTTGTCGCGCCACCCGAGCTGGCGCAGCTCGATCGCATCGGCGCAGACCGTGTGCTGTGGGGCAGCGACTACCCGCATCGCGAAGGCACGTGGCCCTACTCGCGCGAAAGTCTGCGCTTCACGTTCGCGAACGTCGACCCCGCGATCGTGCGCCGCATGATCGGCACCAATGCCGCCGCCCTCTACGGCTTCGACCTCGAGGTGCTCGCACCGCTCGCGGCGGCCGCTTGTCCCACACCGGCCGACATCGCGGTCCCTCTGACGACGGTCCCGACCGACACCATCAGCCCGGCGTTCGACACCTACGCCGGATCACGCTGACGCGCTCGCGCTCGGGCTCGGGCTCTACGATCTCCGCCATGCCCGATGCCCAACGTCCGGCGATGGCCGCGTACGGAGTGCCCGACGATCTCGACGGCGTCCTGCCCTGGTCGTGGGCCGACACGCGTTTCTCGTCGTCGCGCAACTTCTGGATCGTGACCGCGTCGGCCGACGCGCGTCCTCACGCCCTGCCGGTGTGGGGCGTGTGGATGCCGGCACTCGAACGGTTTGCGTTCTCGTGCGCGCCGACATCGCGCAAGCGGCGCAACCTTCGCGACAACCCACAGATCGTCGTGGCGATCGACGACACCGTCGAATGCGTGTCGCTCGAAGGCACCGCCCGTGAGATCTCGGGAGGCGCCGCCGATCCGTTCGTCGATGCCTACGTGCGCAAGTACGAGGATGACCCGGTGAAGCAGACGGCGCTCGCCGATTTCATGCGGGAGAACACCATTTTCGAAGTGCTACCCGAGCGCGCGTTCGGCATCATCGAGCGCGAGGACGAGTTCTCCCAGCGCGCCACGCGCTGGGTGTGGTGACGCGCTGGGTGTGGTGACGCGCTGGGTGTGGTGACGCGTTAGCTGGGGATGCGGCCGGCGAGCGCCTCATCGATCGGCGCATCGCCAAAGCGCTTGCGCACGAGCGATTCGAGATAGGGCGCTTTGGTGAGCTCGTTGCCGCCTTCGATGCCGATGCTCTGCCCCGTCACCCAGCTGGATTCGGGCCCAGCCAGATACCGCACGCCTGCCGCGATGTCGTCGGGCACGCCAGTGCGACCCAGTGGCTTCTCGTCCAGGAACTGTTTGATCACCGGCTCGTTCTTGAAGAGGCCGTCGGCCGTGCCGGCGGTCTTGACGAGACCGGGACGCACTGCGTTGACACGGATGTTGAGATGAGCGAGCTCGAGCGCCGCACCTTTGACCAGACCCTCGACACCCGACTTCGACGTGTTGTAGGTCGCGAGGAAGGGCCACGGTACCTTCGCCGCGTCGGACGAGATGCACACGATCGAACCGCCACCACCGGTCGTCATGAGTGGCGTGCAGTACTTGATGATCAGGAACGCCGACACGATGTTCTTGCGCAGATCGTCGGCCAGCTCGTCACCGGTGAACATCAACAGCGGCTTCATCGTGCCCCCACCGACGACCGAGACCGCGATCGACAGGCGATCGGCGAGCGCCGCCGTCGCCGTGCAGGCAGCCGCGACCGACGCCTCGTCGAGCCCGTCGCCCACGAAGTATTCGACGCGTGCACCGGCGCCCGCGGCCGCCTCGATGCGCTTCTTCGATTCGATGAGGGTCGCCTCGGTGCGCCCCATGATCATCACCGCGGCGCCGTCGCGGGCCAACCATTCGGCCGACGCACCGCCGATGCCGCCGCCACCACCTGTCACCAACGCTGCCTGGCCGTCCAATACGCCTGCCACCGCTACCCCCTCGGTCGAGGGGTCATTCGAACATCATCGATGGGTCTCGTCAACGTGGCGCCCGGGCCGAGCGGCCCCAGCAGAGCGGGCGAACCGGCTCAGCTCCCGAAAAGCCGATCGGGGGGCGAGAATCCGCATGCCGTGCCGTCGGTGTGCACGACGTCGTCTTCCCAGGGCAGCCGGTAGCGACCGGCCGCGAGGTCGTGCATGTAGGTGTAGGGGCAGTCGCCGGCGCCCCCTTTCACCGCGACGTAGCCACGGTGGCCGAACTGATACGGGTTGTTCTCGACGCCCCAATGGACGCGCGCTTCGCGCACCAGATCAGGGCGCAGTTCGGCGGTGATGATCTCGTCGGGTCGGTTGCCGCCCACCGCGATCGGAACGCCATCGAAGTTCACCGCCATCGCTTCGCCCATCGAGTCGAACGTGCCATCGCTGCCGCAGAGGCACACCGACGCGGTCGCCATCAGATTGCAAAAAGCGTTGGCTTGATTCGTGATCTGCCACGCATGGCGGATGGGCGCGGTGTAGCCGGCCGTGCGGATCATGATCTCGGCGCCCTTGTACGCGCACTCGCGCGCCATCTCCGGGAACATGCCGTCATGGCAGATGATCAACGCCAGCCGGCTGCCGTTGGGTCCGTCGCATACCGGGATGCCGAGATCACCCGGCTCCCACGGCTCGACCGGAACCCACGGATGCAGCTTGCGGTAGTACAGCCGCAGCTCGCCCTCGCTGTCGACGATGATGCCGCTGTTGTACGGGTTGCCGCGCGGGTTGTGTTCCATGATCGAAAAGCAACCCCAGATGTGGTGCTCCACACACGCCGCTCGTATCGCCTTCACTTCGGGGCCGTCGAGATCGCACATGATTGCGGGGTCCGTGCTCATCGACAGGCCGTGCAGCGAATACTCCGGGAACACCACGAGATCCATCGCCGGGTTGTTGTGACGGGCCTTGCCCACGAGGGCGCACACCCGCGCGGTCTGCGCTTCGAGATCCGCCGGCGTCGCGACGACCGGGTTCTGGAGTTGCACCAGCCCGACGACGACTCCGTTCGGCGATTTGTTCAGCCCACCGAGCCCGCTCACGGCCACCTCCTCGTTACCGGAGGTGACCGTAGGCGGGCGCTTCGACGCGACGGTTACGGCGATATGAATTCAGGCGACATGAATTCAGGCGACGCCCAAGCGGGTCGCGACCTGGGCGTAGTCGGCCGCGCTGATCACGGATTGCGCGAGGCCCATCATGCCGGCGAACACCTCGGGCGGCGCGCCGGCCTGTGCGCCACCGAGCAACTCGACACGGTCCTCGACGTTCATCGCCGGCAGCATCACCGAGCCCGACTGCGCCATCTGCTCCGGCGTGAGGCTGCCGATGATGGCACCGTGGATGCCGAGCACTTCGCCGAATCCGAGGGCGGCGGCTACGGCCGGCATCACCCGGAGCTCTTCGAATTCTTGGTGCTGCAGGTACGCCGCGGTGAACGAGGCGAGACCCAGGTACAGGCGATGGACGGCGAGGCGGCGCTCACACACACCGGCGTCGGTGGCCCGCTCGGCGAGCACTTCGAGCGCGGCCATCTGTGCCTCCAACTCGGGATGAGCGACGGCGATGACCTCGGCGAGCGACGGCGCATGCAGCTCGATCACCGGCTGCACGAACTCGTCTTCGTGCTCGGCGTGGGTGATGAGAAGGCCGACCAGGTTGCGCCAACGACCGGAGACCGCGGCAACGGCATCGCGGTCGCCCGGGTCGACCTGGCCGGCGGCGAGCGTCACGCCGAACAACTCATAGCGAATGCCCTTGTGGACGTCGCGGTAAAGATCGAGGGTGACGCTCTCGAGCCCAGCGGTCTCGACGGTTAGCTGCGGAAGAGTGGTGCTTGACATTACGGACTCCTTCAGATTTGGTGGCCGGGCGTCCCGGCCGCACTGTGGATTTGCTCTACGGTGCGATCATGAAGGAGTTCTCGCGAGCCCGCTCCTGAAAGGCGCGTGAGAAATCCCTAAATACTCACTAACCCGATTTGGCGCGATAATCCGCCGCTCGCGGTTTCTTGGAGTGCTGGTGATCGATCCCGACAGCGTCGAATTGATGGAGTCGCCGTGCTCGCTGATCGTCGGCACCGTCGATGCCCACGGGCTGCCCGACGCCACACGGGCCTGGGGTGTGCAAGTCCTCGAGGGGGGCACGCAGCTGCGGCTGCTGCTCGCAACCAACGCCCGTATCAGCGCCGCCAATCTGGGCAGCACAGGTCGCATCGCGTTGACCGCCACGCATTTCCGCACGCTGCGTTCGGTGCAGGTGAAAGGCATCGCGCGGGTGGTCGAAGCGGCCACCGACGCCGACCGTGCCCTATTCCACGACTTCTGCGCAAAGTGCGTACGCACGCTCCACGAGATCGACGACACCCCCGAAGCCATCATCTGGCGATTCGCGCCATCGGGCGTCGTTGCCTGCGTCATGACCGTCGACGAGATCTTCGACCAGACCCCCGGGCCCGAGGCGGGCAAGTGCCTCACGTCGTCGAAGGCAACGCCGTGAACACCGACGACGCATTGCTGCCCCTCAGTCAGATCGCCGCGTGTTTCGAAGGCCTCATCCCGGCCGAGATCGCGACCGCGGCGGCCGATGGCACCCCTAACGTGACGCACCTCTCGCGCGTGCACATGGTCGACGACGAGCACGTCGCGCTGTCGAATCAATTCTTCTCGAAGACCGTCCAAAATCTGGCGGTCAACCCGCGCGCGTGCATCTGTGTCGTCGACCCTTTCACCTACGACAGCTACCGGCTCGTGTTGCAGTACGAACGAACCGAGCGTCGGGGGCCGCTGTTCGAACGCATGCGCCGCGACATCGATGCCATCGCCGCGCTCACCGGCATGGAGGGCGTGTTCAAGCTGCGCAGCGCCGACGTCTACCGCGTCGTCGAGCTCGACCTCGTGCGCGCGGCGGCACACGAGCAAGAAGAGGCCGAGGCGCGTCGATGACCATCAGCGGACGCGACGGCGGTTGGGTCGCGTATCAGCTCTCGCAGGTGAGCTCACGGCTGGCCCGTTGTCCCGATCTCAACAGCCTTGTCAGCACGTCATTGGCGAGCTTGAGCGAACTGTTCGGATACGAGCATTCGCTGCTGCTGCTGATCGACGAGCAGGCCGAGCGCCTCTACACCATTGCCAGCCATGGCTACCGCAGCGAGGGTGTCGGGTCAGAGGTACGCGTCGGCGAGGGCATCATCGGCATGGCGGCCACACGGTGCGAACCGATGCGCATCGGCAACCTCCGCAGCATGATCGCGTACGCGCGCACCATTCGCCGCTCGTATGAGCAACACATCGGTGAGGCGCCGGGTCATGTGATCCCACTGCCGGGGCTCGCCCGCGCCGAGAGTCAGGTCGCGGTGCCGGCAATGGTCCTCGGCCAGTTGGTCGGCATCGTTGCGATCGAGAGCGAACGCAAGCTGGCCTTCAGCGCCGACGACGAATCGCTGCTCACGGTCGCGGCAACACTGATCGCCAGCGCGATCGAGATCGATTCGGCCAATGAACGCACCGGGTCGGACCGTGTCGACGCGGGCACGACTCGTCGTGCCCGTAGCGCTCCCGCCCGCTCTGTTGCCGCGACTCGGGTCAAGTACTTCGCGGTCGACGGCAGCACGTTCTTGAACGGCGAGTACCTCATCAAGGGCGTCGCCGGCCGACTCTTCTGGGCGTTGCTGGGCCACTACGACCGCGACGGTCGCGACGAGTTCACCAACAAGGAGATCCGGCTCGATCCGTCTCTCGAGCTACCGGAGTTCAGGGACAACCTCGAGAGCCGGCTCATTCTGCTCAAGCGGCGCCTCGACGAGCGCGAGGCGCCGATCCGCATCGACAAGACGGCACGCGGCCGGTTCCGCCTCATCGTCGACACCGACCTGCGCCTCGAGTGCGCCCCCGCCTGACCACCCGTGTTCTTCTCCACCCCCGTTCTCGCTGTCAAACGTGGGAAAATAGCCCACGTTTGACAGCGAGTTCGGGGGGTTAGCCGAACGACGGTGCCACCGCGCCTCGAGTGCGCCCCCCGCCTGACGACTCCGATGGTCGGGAGCTATCCTCTGACCATGTTGATGATCGACGCCGAACTGACCCTCGACGAGCTGACCGAGTTGGCGCTCGCCGCAGATCCGCACGAACACCTCGAGCCTGATGCAGTGCCGCTCGCCGGCACGAACGAAGAGTTCGCGCTGCTGCCGCGGTGGTACATGCCGGCGCCGATCGCGAGCTCGCGTACGCGGTCACTGTGGCATGTCGCGGTCGCCATTTTTCTCGTCAGCGCGTTCGTCATTATCACCGCGCTCGGTTTCTGCATCACCTACGGCCGTCTCGAAGGCGTGTAGTGGCCGCAGCGCCACTCGCCCGCGGGTCGATCTCGCTGCGGCTGTATCCCCATGACCTCGCGCCTCCCGCGATCGTCGCCGAGATCGTGGCGCAATCGGTGTTGGCCGAGCAGGCCGGTTTCGACGGAGTGATGACGCAAGAGCATCACGGCGGGTTCCCCAATTACCTTCCCAATCCGTTGCTCACCGCGACGTGGGCGCTCGAAGAGACCACGTCGCTATGGGCAGCCCCCTGCCCGATCTTGTTGCCGTTACGGCCATGGACACAGCTCGTCGAAGACCTCGCGTGGACGTCGCATCGCTTTCCCGGCCGAGTCGGGTGCGGCGTCGGGGTTGGCGCATTCCCGCTCGATTTCGAGATGGCGGGTGTGCCCTTCGACGAGATGCGCAGCCGCTTCAAGGTGGCGTTGCCCGAAGTCGCGGCCGCGCTCGCCGGTCACGCAAACGGGCCAGTGGCCGACGACCCCGGCGTCGCGGCGCTCGCGACTGCGCCCATTCCATTCGTCGTCGCCGCGCAAGGCCCGCTCGCCGTCCGCCGCGCCGCCCGGCTCGGGCTCGGCCTCGTCTACGACTCGCTGCAGACGCTGGAACGCACGCGCGCACTCTCCGATCAACACGCCGACGAAGGGGGCACCGCGCCGCGCATCCTCATTCGCCGGGTATGGCTCGGCCCGCCGCCGCTCGACGCGCTCACCGCGCAGATGGCGCGCTTTCGTGCGGTCGGTCCCGCCGATCTGCAGGAGCACTGGGATCCCGGCGGAGGACTCGTGTCGGCGCTCGACGGCATCGAGCTCGCGGAGCGATTGCACGGGCTCATCGTCGGCGGCCGTTGCGACGCCATCAATCTGCGCGTCTTCCAAGCGGGTCTGTCGGCCGAAGATGTGCGGACGCAGATCGCCCTACTCGGCGAAGAGACGTTGCCGCACCTGCGTTCGTTGCTCAGCGAGCAGGGCTCGGCCGCGCACCATCGGGCAACGGCTCACCCGCCATCCTGATCTGCCGGCGGGCGAATAGCCACCCACCGTCGCGGCGCACCAGATGGTCGTAGTAACGCGCGACGGTTGCGACCATGTAGGAGCGGCCCCACTGGCCCGGCCCGGCATCGGCCAACGAGGTGAAATCGGTCCATGCCCACGCCTCGTCACCGTCGAAGTCGGCCACGGTTGCGAAGGCAACGTGTTTGCCCGGGTACTCGCTCGTCATGCCGCCGATACCTTCACGGATCGCGGCGCGGCCCGAGTAGGTGTTGCCCCACACGGTGAACACGGCGTCGTCGGTGAACAGTGCCTCCCAGTCGTCGAGACGGCCGTCGTCGAGTAGCTGGCTGTAGATGAAGACCAAGCGGCGGATGCCTTCGATGTCGTCCATCGCCGCGACGCTAGCGCCGCGCCCCGCCACTCGTGGATCACAAGTAGCCGAGGCGCGGCGCGTTGTCGGTGACGGCGATCGCTTCACCGCTCTGCATCGCGTACATCTCCGCGAGGGTCATCTCGTCGCGTGCCCGGTGCACCGGCCCCAGCCACGCGGCGGCCTCGCCCCGGGTGAACGAGCGAACCTCGATCGTCGACAGGCAACGCCCCGGACGCACGACTGCGGGGTGCAGTCGGCCGATGGGCTCGTTGGTAGTGATGCAGATGAGCAACCGACGACTCTGTCCGATGACTCCGTCCGCGATGTTGAGCAGACGCGACAACGACTGCCCACGCGCGTCCGCGCGGAGCAACTCACCGCAGTCTTCCAAGACGAACATGCGCCACCGCTTGTCGTCATCGTCATCGTCGTCGCCCAACATCACGTCGAACATGTACGCCGGTCGCGCAAAGAGTTCGTCGGGATCGATGACGAACTCCGTGGCGCACCACGACCGCCAGGCCGACGCGATCGCCCGGATGAGCGTCGTCTTGCCCGTGCCCGGCGGACCGTGGAACAACAAGAGGCGACCCTTGAACCCCATGTCTGCACTGATCGCCATGATGTCCTCGACGGCCCCGCGCACCGGCGCCACGTAGTTGCGCGCGATGTCGGGCCAGCGCGGGACGTCGATACGCCGCACGGTGCGATTGGCGCCCATCGCGCCGAGATACGTGAACGTCACGTCCACGACGCTGAGGTCTGTCGTCTGTTCGACGCGATGGCTCTCGAACTCGCGAACGAGCGATTCGGCGATTTCGTCGGTGCGGGCACAGATGGTGGCGTGCAGCGAACCGCTCGACCATTGCGCGACATTGGCGATGTAGCCGACCCCGACGATCAACGAGCGGCGGTTGTTCGCTTGGATCGACTGGCGCACGACTGCGGACCCTGTCGGCAGCACGGCCTCGGCCGGCACCGGCGAGACGTGCACTGCCCGGTGGAACGGGTACTCGCCGGTCATGTACGGCCACGCGGCGAAGAAGGCACCGAAGCGCGGCTCGTCGTTGCTCTGGTCGTTGAACGACACACGCAGAGGCAGGGCGTCGACACGCGCTGCGAACGCTTGGATTTCGTCTTGGAGGGTCAGTTCCTGTCGGACCTCCGATTCATTGGTAGCCATGTCTTCACGGGTCACACTCTGATTGCGATCGAGCGGGTAAGAGTGCCCGTTGGCGCGACCCCGTGCCAACGATTTTCTCTCAGCCCATGAAGGCTTCCATCGGATCGACGGGCTCGAAGTCGGCGCGACCGATGTCAGCGATCGCGCCGACGACATCGACACGCGGGACTGCCTGTGGCTCGGTCGTGTACACGAATGCGGTCGCGCAGTAGTCGTCGACGCGCTCGACGATGCCGATGGACATCGAGCCCATCTGCGTCCAGCCGTTACCCGCGACGGGATGGCTGGCTTCGTAGGCCTGCCTCGCCTCGACGTCTTCGGCGGCGAAGACCATCGCACCGATCTGTTGGATGGTCACGGTGAGCTCCTCGCGGAACATGATCGGATCGAGCAAGTGCCAGCGATAGAAGCCGACGAACGTCGGTGACGAGGTGCCCGGCGGGCGCACGTCGAGTGGTGCACCGCCGTAGAGCGCGGCGTGCGCGCCCAGTCCCCACGCGGTGCCCACATAGTCTTCGAGGCCAGTGCCGCAGATAGTGGGATGTTCGGTGTCGCCGTCGCGATAGACCTTCACTTCACCTTCGCCGTACCACATACCGGTATCGAGCACTCGCACGCCGACCGAACAACCGACGAATCGACCCGGCCCGCGCAAGCCCGACGCGATCACGAAATCGCGCCGCATCACCGTGGGATTCTCGCGGCGGAACGTCGCGTGCAGATAGCCGGTCGACTCATCGGTACCGCCGTCGAGCGTCAGATCGAGTTGGTAATACAGCGTGATCGCACGATCGGAGTTGTTCGTGTATTCGATGCGCAAGTGTTTGGCGAACGGCATCGGTAGGTAGCTGTTGAAGCCTCGGCCTTCTTGCACTGCGACGAGCGCGGACGTGACCGGCGCAGGACGCCCGTGCGGCAGCAGGAAGAAGTCCAACGCGGGGACCGACACGCTCGGCTTGTCGTTGCCGTCGTAGAAGACTTCCAGTGTCTGCGCTCGCATGACCTCCGGTCGCGACGGCGGGATCGTGAGCCACACGTGGCGCACGGTGCCCGGGCCATCGATGTCGGCCAGCACCACGCGCTCCCCCTGCTCGAGGCGTCGATTCGGGGCGCCCTTGCGCCCGCCGTGGGTGGTGCCGCCCGCGCCCCGCGCGCCCGTGGGGTTCTCGAACGAGAGCGCCCGGCTGTCGAAGCGGGTGTCGATGAACGACGGGTCGAGCAGCGATGACATGAGCCCACCTTTCCTCTCGCGCTACGAGGCCGCTCGGGCCTCCTTCACACTTTGCGAACAATTCCCTCGCCCTGTCCACATGTCTCGCGGTCACGGTGTGACCACCCTCGAACAAAGGATCTCCATGAAGCGAATCGTTGTCCCATTCATCATCGCCGCGGTGTGTGCCGTGGCGCTCGCCTCGGCGGCGACCGCACCGGCGGGTGCCGCGGTGCCCATCGCCGGCACGTTCCACCCGCTCGACCCCGCTCGCATCCTGGACACCCGTGACGGCACAGGGGTGGCCGGAAGCCATGTCGGCCCGCTCGGCGCGGCGCAGGTGATCGATGTCGACGTCACCGGCGTCGGCGGCGTTCCCGACACCGGCGTCGGCGCCGTCACGCTCAATCTCACGATCACACAGGCGCAGGGCGCCGGTTACGCGACGGTATGGCCGTGCGGTTCCGCGCGACCGTACGCATCGAACGTCAACTTCGTACGCGGCGTCGACCTCGCCAATCAGGTGACGGTCAAAGTCGGGACGAACGGCCACATCTGCATCTTCACCTCGGCCACCACGCAGATCGTCGGCGACGTCAACGGCTGGTGGGGTGACGGGTTCGAATCCGCCCCCGGCTACCACTTCGAGTCCGTCGACCCCGCTCGCATCCTCGACTCGCGCACCGGCACCGGTATGCCCGGTGGCATCGCCCGCAAGATCGCGGCGGGCGAGACATTGCCCGTGACCGTCACCGGTGTCGCCGGCGTTCCCCTCGATGCAGCAGCCGTCTCGTTCAACCTCACCGCGACCAACGTGGACGGGCCGGGCTATGTCACCGTCTTCCCGTGTGGCAGTGCGCGGCCGTATGCATCGAACATCAACTTCGCCTCCGGCGTCGACGTGGCGAACCTCGTCACGAGCCGCATCGGTGCAAACGGCGCGGTGTGTCTCTACAGCCCGGCCGAGGCCGATCTGGTCATGGACATCGAGGGCTACTTCGATCCGTTCACGGGTGCGTTGCGGCCCGTGTTCACGCCCCTCGAGCCGGCACGCGTGCTCGACACGCGCGACGGCACCGGTGTCGTCGATCGCCACGTCGGCCCGCTCGGTGCGCGCCAGGTGATCGAAGTGCAAATCGCCGGCGTGAACGGAGTACCCGCCGACGCTCGGTCCGTGGTGCTCAACGTGACCGTGACCGACGCCCGTGGTCGGGGCTGGGTGACCGTGTTCCCTTGCGGAAACCCATTGCCTTTCGTGTCGAATCTCAACTTCGTGCGCGGCATCGACCGGGCCAACGCGGTGAAGGCGAAGATCGGTGCCGGCGGCAAGGTGTGCTTCTACACCGAGTCGCAGACCGAGCTCGTCGCCGATCAGTTCGGCTACTTCGCACTACCCGCGGCGTAGGCGGACCTACTTTCCGCGGCGTAGTCGTAGCCCCGAATGAGCCCCCGCGCCGCGGGGGCTCATTCGCGTACCATTGCGACAAGACACCGCGCCACCGTACGCGGCCGGGAATGCGAGGACACGATGACCACTTGGAGCGAAGACTTCGCCCACTCCCTCGATTCGCTCGGACTGCCGCATCCCGCCGATCTCGATCCGGGGGCGATCGCCGCGGTGATTTATCAGCTCGGCAAGGCGGCACAGGTCAGCGAGGCGGTGACGGTGGGCGAGATCATTGCCGCCGGTGCCGTATCGGAAGCGCTCGCCGCGGCCGCCGGACTGAGCGCGTCGTTCTATGTGGGCGCGCTGATCGGGGCGGCCATCTATGCATCGGCGCACCAGGGATGGGACTTTCTCACTAGCGGTCCGAACCTGATGGAGATCTACGAGATGTACAAACCACAGGTGGCCGTCATCAACCTGCCCGCGCCG
>JBDTLT010000120.1:0-15640 GCA_039934635.1 Acidimicrobiales bacterium | reverse complement strand
AGATCGCGCACTACGCACTCATCAGGGCGGTCGAACGCTTCGACCCCGATCGCGGCTCTCCGTTCGTGAGCTTTGCGGTCCCGACCATTCTCGGCGAGATCAAGCGGCATTTCCGCGACCGCACCTGGGGCACCCACGTCGTTCGATCGGCGAAAGACCTCATCCCCCGCATCAACGAAGCGACCGACGAGCTCTACAGCGAACTCCATCGTGCGCCGACTCCTTCGGAGGTTGCGGTTCGCGTCGGCCGCAGCGTCGACCATGTGCTCGAGGCCATCGACGCTCGGCGGGCATACCGGCCGGCTTCGCTGAATGCCACCTTCGACGACGGCACGCCCACCGTTGCCGACCAGATCGGCGTCAACGACCACAACTTTTCGGTAGCGATCGACAAGATGACCGTCGGGACTCTGCTCGAGACCCTGCCCGAGCGCGAGCGCAGCATCATCGAACTTCGATTCTTCGAAGATCTGAGCCAGTCCGAGATCGCGGCTCGTGTCGGTGTCAGTCAGATGCACGTATCGCGCTTGCTTCGCAAGGCACTGACGATGTTGTCCGAGCAACTCGAAGGGCCCGAGGACGGCGCGTCGTGAATGCAATCGTCTTGTCGGCTCCGATGGAAGTCCTCACGGACTTTCAAAATGCCGCCGCGGCGTATCCCGTTCAACTACGTACGACCAATGCCATCAATCGGCCGCTGCTGTCATCGTTCGGAGCCGACCTCCGGGCGGTGTTCGCGGTCAACATCACGCGCGCCTGGAGTCTCGGGCGACTTGCATCGGTGGTACGCGGCCAGAACCGCGACGCGGTGATGTCCCTTGCGTTCACGCCACCGGCGTCGCTGCCCGCACTCGGTGTCGACGCGGCCCGGCGCTGGTTCTCGCGCACCGCGGGTGCGTTCATCGACGAGACTGCGGATCCGTGGGACTGGTCGAGCCATCGCACGACTGCCGAGTTCGCGCCATCGTCGTCGAGTCCCGCGGCAGCGCGCCGTTTCGTACAGTCGTCGTTGCGCGAGTGGCGCCACCATGATCACATCGACGACACCGTGTTGATCGTGAGCGAGCTCGTGACCAACTCGATCGAGTACAGCTCGAGCGACGCGGTATGCGTCAACCTCGCCTGCGCCGCCGGCAACGTCTACATCGCGGTGAGCGATACCGCGGCCAACAGTTTGCCGGTGTTGCGGCGGCCGGGTCAGGGCACGCACGCCGGTCGCGGGTTGCGCATCGTGAGCGCGAGCGCCACGTGGTGGGGCGTCACGGCAAACGCGCACGAGAAGACCGTCTGGGCCGAGCTCGCCGGGCGGGCCTGACGCGAGGCGGTTCGACCGCCGAGACGCCGTGGTCCTTGCGGCAGTCGCACTTCGGTCTCGCCGTACGGAAACGGGGGTTGCGGCTGTAGGTTCACCGATGGTGAGGGCGAGTCGGTGGGCACGAGCCGGCGTACGGCGCCAACTGGGTGCGCTGGGTCTCGTGTACCTGGTCATCGTGCTCACCGGTGCCGTGGTCACTTTGCTCTCGCTCGACCGCTACAACACGGACGCGGAAAACCGCCGCCGCCTGTTGACGGACCTCACGGTCATCGAGCGACTCCGTTCCGCGTACAGCGATCAGGAGACGGCGCAGCGGGGATACGTCATCAGCGGTGAGGCCTCGTTCCTCGGCCCCTACGACAGCGGCCGTAAGACCGAGGACGACGCTCTGGCCACGCTTTCGAAAGAGCTGCAATCGCATGAACCGCTCGCTCGGGAGGTCGCTACCGTCGCGGCCCTGGCGAATCGGTGGCGAACCGACAACGCCGAACCGGAGATCACCGCACGCCGCGAACAGGGCCAGGAGGCAGCGTCACGCCTCGTCGCCATCGGAACGGGCAAAGCCCAATTCGACGAGCTGCGATCCGCGGTCAACGTACTCGCCACCGATATCGCGGCCCAGGCCGAGAAGGCCACCAATGCCGCGACGAACGCCCGGCGCCAGGCCGTCGCGGCGCTGATCGCGTCGGTGGCGAGCACGGGGTCGGTGTCGGTGGCGAGCGCGTTGTTGTTGCGCCGCTGGGTTGTGCAACCGTTGGAATCGCTCACGGAGGCGGTCTCGCGCCTCGAAGCCGGCGAACTCGTGCAGGTTCCGGTCAACGGGCCTCGAGAGCTGCGATCGGTCAGCATTGCGGTCGACCAGATGCAACAGACGCTGCGGCAGCAACGCGACAACGCCATCCGCAATCGGGAGGTGATCGAGCAGAACGCCTTGCTCACCGTGCAGCTCGGCAATGAGCTGGCCGGTGCCCTCGGCGAGTTCCCGCCCGGTTGGACGGTCGCGAGCAGCCTGCGCGCCGCCCAAGGTGTGGCGGCCGGCGACTGCTATGACGTCGCACTGCTGTCGCCGACCACCATCGGTCTGGTGTTGCTCGACATCGCCGGGCACGGTGTCGAAGCCAGCATCCTCGCACTCAAGTGCAAGGAACTACTGCGGGCGGCCCTGCGCAACGACTTCCCACCGGGCGAGGCCTTGAGCTGGCTGCTCTCGAATGCATCCGGGCTCGAGGACACCTTTCTCACCGCGTTCGTCGCTCGCATCGAGACCAATACCGGCGTCATTTCCTACGCCAACGCGGGACATCCCGCCGCGCTGCTCCGTACCGGGGACTCGCTGACACCGCTGCCGGGAACGGGCCCGCTCGTCGGACCCATCGTCGGAGTCGACTGGCAGACCGTCAAAGATGTGTTTCCGCCCGGATCGACGCTCGTCGCCTACACGGACGGCTTGACCGAGGCCCGCGATGCGTCCGGCGGCTTCTTCGGCGAGTCGCGGGTACAGGAGTTACTGGCGAGCGCACCGACCGACGCGTCGGCGACCGTCACGCTGCGCCACATTGTCGATGAACTCGATCGATTCGCGCCGCGACTCCGCGACGACGCGACCATTGTCGTCGTGGCGCACGCCTGATACTGACGCGCAAGGTACTGTCGCACTGTGAGCACGATCGTCGGCGCCGTGGCGATGTCGCACTCGCCGTTCTGGGATAGTCGCGAATTCGCCGTCGACGATGGTGCATTCCTCGCGGCGGCGATACGAGTGCGGACAGCGGCGCAGGCCGCGCGACCGACAGCCATCGTCGTCATCGGTCCTGACCACTACCGCAACTTCTTCTACGACGTGATGCCGGCGTTCTGCATCGGCACCGACCACATCACTTCGTTCGGTGACTACCTCACACCACGCGACGATCTCCCTTCGGCAGCACCGCTGGCCCGCTCGATGCACGCATCGTTGCAAGCGCAAGGATTCGACCCTGCCCTGTCGCTGCACATGGGCGTCGACCACGGCATCACGCAACCGTATGTGTTGTTCGCCCCGCAACTCGACCTACCGCTCGTACCGATCATGCTCTCGTGCACGGGTCCCGCCCGGCCATCCCTGCGGCGCTGCGCCGACCTCGGTCACGCCATCGGTGTTGCCGTGCGGGAGAGCGCCGGCGAACGGGTGCTCATCGTGGGTTCAGGAGGGCTGTCGCACTGGCTGCCGCCCACCGACCCCGATCACGGCGAGATCGACGACGAACTGCGTCGCTTCGTCATCGACGGCCGAGCAACGGCGCGCGAAGTGCAGGCCTCGCGCGAGACGAAGATCCTCGCTTCTGCCGCGACCAACAACGGGCGCGTCAACGCCGCGTGGGACAAATGGTTCCTGGATCATCTCGCGCGCGGATCGCTCGAAGCGCTACTGGATCTCTCCGACGCCGACATCGATCGCGACGCAGGCAACGGCGGTCATGAGATCCGCGCGTGGATCACGGCAGCAGCCGCGTGGGGCGCGGCCCTCGAGGTCTACGGCTACGAAGCACAGCCCGCGTGGTTGACGGGGACGGCATGCGCAGCCGCGTTTGTCGAGTGATCTGAACTTGCCCCTCTGAAAGCTGCTCGGGCTCAGGCGCCGGCGTCGTTCAATGCGGTATTGACCAGCCCGAAGCCCGCGACCCAGGCAACGATGCCCCCCGCGATCACCGAGGCGCGTACCGCGTCGATGAGTTCGGCTCGGGACGCGCCGGCGGCGAGCGCGCCGCGCGCATGCACGTCGATGCCGAAGTCGTAGTGCTCGGCGCAGCTCATCAACATGATGATGATCTCTTTGTGTTTCTTGGCGAGCGCGCCTTCGCCCATGGCGTCGGTGCGCAGCTGGTAGTAGGCGGCAAGTTGCTCGGGGCTGGCATCGCCGGTGAGCTGCAACCACGGCGGCAGCGCGCCACCCCACACATCCTCGAAGTAGGCCCTGATCGTTGCCGGATCGTCGAGCGCGGCCTCCGGGTTGCCCACCCAGGGCGCGGCGGGTGCGTCGTCGATCATCCAGGCACATTCCCAGAAGATCCCGTAGCCGCCGTGCAACAAGCCGGTGATCAAGGCCTCGACGACCTGCGGGCGAGTCAATCCACAGTCGAGCGCGCGTTGGCCGTGCCGGCGAGCTTCTCGTGTCATGCCGCGCCCCGCGAACGTGAGCGCGAGGCCGATCTCGCGCACGCCGGGATCGAGTGCCTGCGATTCGAGCGCGAGCTCGGCCAGCCGATCGAAGCCGGCGCGCCAGGCCCCGCCGATCGATGCTGCGTCGAGTGTCTGCCGCTCTTCTCCGTAGATCATCGGTTGTCCCCCAAGGAACCCGGGCTGCCCAAGAAGGCCGTGCTGGCCAAGAAAGACAGGTGGAGATCGTTGAACGCTTGCGCTTGCTCCCACTGTGGCCAGTGACCCGCACCGTCGATGAAGTGGAACGACGCACCCGGAATTCGCTCACGAATTGCTCGACCCTCGGCGGCCGGCCCTGACGGGTCGTTGCTCGTCCACACGACCATCGTCGGTGCGGTGATCGAGGCCAGCTCTTCATCGCTGAGCAAATTGCGGGTGCGGACTGCGACGTCTTGCAGGCACAACAGATGGCGCATCGACTGTGCGAACCCGGGCCGTGAATAGAGCGTGCGCCGGATATCGACGAGCTCGTCGGTGACCGACGCCGGGTCGGCCATCAGCCACTCGAGCCGGGCACGGATACGCTCTTCGCTCGGATCATCGGCCGCCGCTTGGCTCAGCGTGCGGATGCGGTCCATCACCGCCGCGTTGACCAGCGTCCCACCAGGCGTGTTGAGGATCATGCGGTGCACGCGACCGGGGTAACGGGCCGCGAGCCGAGCCGCGACCCAACCGCCGAGCGATTCACCCGACAGGTTGGTGCGCTCGATGCCCAGGACATCCATCACACCAAGTGTCTGATCGACGTAGTCGTCGATCTCGAGATCCTGCGTCGCGTGTGTCGTAAGACCGTGACCGGCGAAGTCGAACGTGATCGTGCGGAAGCGCGCGGACAATGGCGCAAGATTGCGGGAGTAGGCCTCACAGTGACCACCGGTCCCGTGCAGCAACAACAACGGTGCACCCGCCCCCGCTTCGATGACGCGGGTGTTCCATTGGCCGACTTGCCGGAACGACTGCGAGAACGTGGAGCCCATGAGCCCGACCCACACGGAAGGGGTCCGTGCATCTCTCGTCACGCCGCCCTCCCCTGGGAACAGCAGAGTTTAACATGCCACGCAGGGCCCGAGCGGCCCTCGACCGAGCGGGGATTGATGCAACTGTTGGAGCCGATCGATATCGGCGGAGTGACACTTCGCAACCGAGTGATGATGGCCGTGCACGGGCCGCGCTTGTCGCAGGCGCGCTATTTGCGCTATCTCGACGAGCGTTCACGCGACGTCGGTCTCGTCGGGTTGCACGCGTTTCACGGCGTGATGAATTTCCCGTTCGGTCCCGGACCATTCGTCGCGTCATTTGCCGCCGATCCTGACGCGGTCCCGCCGCATCCGCTGACCGCCGAGGGTCGTGCGTACTACGACACGATGATCCCGTCGATGGCCGAGCAGGTCGATGTCGTGCACGGCAACGGGGCCAAGGCGATCGGCCAGATCTTCCACCTTGGCGCGAGCCAGCACAACGACACGTTCCAGCCGGCGATCGCGCCTTCGATCATCGAAGACGAGTACCGGCGCAAAGTCACGCACGCACTCACCACGAACGAACTTGCCGACTTCGTCGCCGCGTGCGCCGAGGCCGGGCGGCGCGCGTTGGCCGCCGGCATGGATGGCATGGAGGTGCACAGCGCGCACGGCTACCTGCTCAATCAATTCTTGTCACCGCGCACGAATCATCGCGCTGACCACTACGGCGGCAGTCTCGAGAATCGCCTGCGACTGCTCACCGAGATCCTCGATGCGATCCACGGTGCGACCCACGCCGGGTTCCCCATCGGCGTACGGGTCTCGGGCCACGAAAATCTCGAAGAGATGTGCGAAGTCGCCCGCCTGCTCGCGGATCGCGGCGTGGCCTATCTCAATGTCAGCGGCGGCACGTACAGCGGCCTCGACCAAGGCGCCAAGATGGCGTACGTCGCGTCGGCCTACACCGAGCCCGGCCCCAACGTCGCGGCGGCCCGAGCCCTGCGAGCCGCGGTCGAGGGACGCATCCCCGTGATCGTCGCCGGACGCATCGTCGACCTGCGCCACGCCGAGCGCATCCTCGCCGAAGGCAGCGCCGACATGGTGGCGTTGGTTCGAGCGCTCATCGCCGATCCCCGCATCGTCGAAAAAGTGCGTCTCGGCCAAGACCAACTGGTCAACACCTGTATCGGTGGCAACGAATGCCACTACGGCCGCTCGGTCTCGTGCGCGGTCAATCCCGCGGCGGGTCGCGAGGCCGAGTTGGACCGCGGCCGCGGTGCGCAACCGCGCCGCGTGGTCATCATCGGCGGCGGTCCCGCGGGCGTCGAGTGTGCGCGCCTCGCCGCTCGCCGCGGTCACGAAGTGCGGCTGTACGACGAGCAGCCGGCACTCGGCGGCGCGCTGCGCGACCTCGGGCGTCACCGGCCCGAGTTCGCCAACTACTCGCAAAGACTGGCCGCGCATCTCACCGACGTCGACGTCGTGCTCGATCATCGCGTCGACGCCGAGGAACTGAGTTCGCTCGCGGCTGATGTCGTCGTGCTGGCCACCGGTTCGACGGAGTGGATCCCATCCGTCGCCGGTATCGGCCGCATCCCTTCGTTCAGCGCTTGGCAACTGTTGCGCGGCGAGGCCGACCTCGGTGGCCACGTCGTAATCGTCGGAGGACGCGACGATCATCTGCCTCCACTGATCGCGGCCGACGTCGCGAGTGGGGGTGGGCGACGCCGAGTGACGTTGCTGTCAGAGCCGATCGTGCACGGCGAAGGCATCGAAGACGCGACGCGCTACGCACTCACGCGGCGGTTGCTCGAAGAGTCGGTGGAGATTCGAGCGATGACCGCTCTGCACGAGATACGCGACGGCGAGCTCATCGTGCGCAACACGTTCACGAATGCGCTCTCTGCGCTCGGGCGCGTCGACACCTTGATCTTTGCCTGCGGTCGCCGCCCCCGTCTCGAGCTCTTCGGCGTGGTCGACGGCGCGCAGCCCATCGGCGACGCGCTCGCACCGCGGCGAATGCTGCACGCCACCCTCGACGGCGCCCGCTTGGGTGCGACGATCTGAAAGAAGGCTCATGCCCCGCGTTCCGAGTGTGTATGTGATCAGCCTTACGCCGTTCGACGACGACGAGCGTCTCGACGAGCCGGCGCTGCGGGCCCACCTGCAACGTATGAACTCAGCCGGTATCGGGGTCTACGCCGGCGGTGCCGGCAGTGGCGAGGCCTACACGCTGTCCTCCGACGAGCTGCGCCGGGTGCTCGAAATCGCGGTCGAAGAGTTACGGGGCAGCGTGCCCGTCCGCGCGATGGGCGTCGAGCCGCGCACCGCGAACGAGATGATCGCGTTCGGCAAGTTGTGCGCCGAGGTGGGCGTCGATGCGATGCAGGTGTACTCACTCGACATCGGTCATGTCGGCAAGCCCTCGAACGACGAGATCGAGCGCTACCTCGACGATGTGTTGTCGAGCATCACCGTGCCGGCGGTCATCTCGACCCACTTCTCGGTGGGCTACTTCGTGCCGGTACCCGTCATGGCGCGTGTGTGCGAACGCTATGCCCATGTCATCGGCATCAACTGCACGAGCCCCGACATCAACTACCTCACGCAGCTCACCACGAGCATCGACGAGCGAGTCGAGATACACACCGGCCTGATGACGCAGGCGCTGGGTGCGCTGTCCGTCGGCGCTTCCGGCTATCTCACGACCGAAGCCAACGTGGTGCCGCGCTTGTGCGTCGAGGTGATCGACTGTTACCGCGCCGGCGATCTGGCCGCAATGATGGCCGCGTACGGCCGGCTGCTGCGGTTCTCCGACAAGTTGCTCGGCGACGGCGGCAGCATCAAGGCGACCAAAGCGACGTTGCGCCTGCTCGGCTTGCCGGGTGGCATCCCGCGGCGGCCTCGACTCCCTCTCGACGACGCCGCAGCGACCTCGCGGCTGCTACAAATGATCGACGACCTACAGGTCCGCGAGACGGAGATCTAGGGCCCGAGCGGCTCTTCAGAGCGGGGAGCAAGGGGGACGATGCGGACATATCCGATCATTTCTGCCGATTCGCATTTCACCGAGCCGGCCGATCTCTGGCTGCGCTACATCGAGCCCGAGTTCCGCGATCGCGCACCGCACGTCGAAGTACAAGAACGCACCGATGTCGTCGTGTGCGACGGCGCGCCGATGTTCCCGGTCGGCGTGATGCACGGCGTGCGCTGGAAGGGCGGCGAAACACCCACCGACGGTCGCTACGCCGATATCCCCGCGAGCGGCTGGCAGGTCGAGCCGCGTCTCGCGGAGATCGAGCTCGACGGCGTGTTCGCGGAAGTGCTCTATCCCACGGTCGCCATGCGCTTCTTCACCATCGAAGACCCGATCTTCGCCGGCGCGTGCGTGCGGGCGTACAACTCATTCGCCGCGGACTTCTGCCGTCAACGCCCCGATCGCTTCAAGGCGGTCGCGGTGATCACGCTCGACGATCTCGATCAGGCACTCGTCGAATTGCACCGGGCGCATTCGTTGGGGCTCGTCGGCGCCATGATCGCCGCCGCGCCGCGGGCAAGCCTGCCGTATCACGACGCGCGCTACGACCCGTTTTGGGCGGCCGCCGCCCGACTCGCCATGCCGATCAGCCTGCACGTCGCCACGCCGCGACGGCTCGAAGCCGACCGCACCGCTACCGAGGCGTTCCTCGGCTACCAGGTCGTCCAGCACATGATCATCGGCATGATCTTCGCCGGTGCGCTCGACCGACACCCCGATCTGCAGCTCGTGTCGGTCGAGAACGACGCGGGTTGGGCGGCGCACCTCATCGAGCGCATGGACTACGTCCAAGCCAAAGCCCGCTCGCGCAACCTGCTCACCGACCAACACAACGAGCAGATTCCCAGCCACTATTGGCGCAACAACGTCCACTACACATTCATGCGCGATCGCACCGCCATCCTGGCGCGCGACATCATCGGTGTCGACCGCTTGTTGTGGTCGTCCGACTTCCCCCACGGCGACAGCACCTGGCCCGATTCGATGAAGGTCATCGATGAAGAGCTCGGCGACATCCCTGCCGCCGACCAGCGCGCCATCTTGCACGACAACGCCGCCCGTCTCTACGGATTCTGAGGAGAACCAATGACGCTCACCGCGCCGACCAAAGACAACCGCAGCCGCACCGACTACAAGTTGATCTCGGCCGACAGCCACCTGACCGAACCCGGCGACCTGTGGACCACGCGCGTCGACAAGAAGTACCGCGAGCGCGTCCCCCACATGGTGCATCTCGACGAAGGCGCGGCGTGGGTGATGGAGGGCGTGCCGACGCCGATCGCCTTCGGCTTCACCGTGTGCGCCGGTAACCGCCCGGCCGACATGCGTGACTGGATGCACATCGACGAGATGCGCTCGGGCGGTTGGGATCCGGCGAAGCGGCTCGAAGAACTCGATCTCGACCGCGTCGACGCCGAGGTGCTGTTCCCCAACCGGCCTTGGCAAGCGGTCGTCGCCAACAAAGACGCCGACCTCCATCACGCGATGATGCGGGCCTACAACGATTGGCTGTCCGAATATTGCTCGTACGCGCCCGACCGGCTCGGCGGCATGGCCGGCATCCCCAACCGGGGTGTCGCCGCAGCGGTGGCCGAGGTCGAACGCGCGGGCGCGCTACCGGGCATCGTCGGGTTCAACCTCAGCTGCTACCCGCACGGCGACGCGGTGTTGTCGCCCGATGACGATCCGGTTTGGGCCGCACTCGAGGCGATCGGCAAACCCATCGCCATCCACGTGTCGCTCGGTGATGCGATGCCGTTCCAATTGGTCGCCAACAAGTTGCCGGGCACGGTGCACTTCTACGACGCGCCCGGGCGCATGCTCGAGTTGATCTTCGGCGGCGTGCTCGACCGCTTCCCCGGCCTGCGCTTCGCCATGACCGAAGTCGACTGCGGATGGGTTCCCTATTTCGTCGACCAGGCCAACGACAACTATCTGCGCCACGAGAAAGCAACGCTCGTCGGTAAAGAGTTGGCCCGCCTTCCCGGCGACTACATCCGCGAGTTCTTCTGGTTCTCGTTCATCACCGACATGTACGGCATCGAGAACCGCCATCGCATCGGCGTCGATCGCATGTTGTGGTCCAACGATTACCCGCACATCGTCTCCGACTGGCCCTACTCGTGGAAGTCGATCAACGCGCAATTCGCCGGTGTGCCCGCCGATGAACGCCAAGCGATCCTCGCCGGCAACGCGCAGAGCTTGTACAAGTTCGGCACGCCCTGATGCAGCTGCCCGAATTCGACGAGTTGCCCGTGCAGCAAGGCGCGCCGCCGGGCTCGTCGTGGGGACTGTGGGGTGACGACGACGTCTTCGGCTGCCTCAATCTGCTGACGCCCGAACGGGTACGTTCCGCGATGGAGAGCGCGGTCGACGGCCAGGTCTTCAACCTCAACCTCGAACTCGAGTTGCCCGACCCTCCGTTGTTCGGTCGCAGCAGCGTCCACCATGTCGTCATCGACACCGGCACCGGACACGACGACGAGATCGACGCGTTCAACACGCAGAGCTCCACGCAGTGGGACGGTTTTCGCCACGTGCGCCATTTTGCGTACGGCTATTACAACGGCGTCGCCGACGCCGACCATGGCGTGCAGCACTGGGCGCGACGCGGCATCGTGGGGCGGGCCGTGCTCGTCGACGTTGCGCAGTACCGCGAGCGCGACGGTCGCCCTCTCGACGCAGGAGCGCCTGATCCGATCGAACCCGACGACATCCTCGGCGCGCTCTCCGAGCAACGGGTGCGGGTCGAGGTCGGCGACATCTTGCTGATCCGCACCGGGTGGTTGGCCTGGTACCGCGCGCTGTCCTACGAGCAGCGCGCCGAGTACGCGACCCACCGCGTACCCCCGTCGTGTGGCCTGCGCCCCGGCACCGACACGGCACGCATGCTGTGGAACCTGCACATCGCGGCGGCTGCCGCCGACAATCCGGGCTTCGAAGTGATGCCTCCGGGCGCGCTGCATTCACCGATGGCGTTGTCGGTGCTGCGCGAGCAACTCGAACACACCGAAGAGTGGTTCCTCCACAGCGCGATCATCGCCAAGCTGGGCCTCGTCGTCGGTGAGCTGTTCGACCTCGACGCGCTCGCCGCCGCGTGCCACGCCGACCGGCGTTACACGTGCCTATTCACCTCGGCGCCGCTCAACTTGCACCAAGGTGTCGCCAGCCCGCCCAACGCATTGGCCATCAGGTAGCGGCACCCAGACACTCGAACAGCTCGGGGTCGCTGCGACGCAACCGGCGAAAGTGCGCCGCCCACATCTCGGGCAACATGTACTTCTCGAGGTTGAACTTCAACGAGTCGAGTCGCTCGGGTATGTCGGATTCTTTGCCGCCCACGATCTGTGCGTCGAAGTCGTAGCGAGCGGCTTTCTCGAGCAGGATCGCCTTGATCGTGGCGACCTCGAGCGTCGGCCCGACGACAAGGCAACCGTGGTTGTGGATGAGCACGACGTTCTTGTCGCCCAACGCGGCGACGAGCGACTCGTCGTTGACGGACGACTCGTTGCTCGAATCGAACGACAGCGCCTGATCCTGCCAGAACAGCGTGGCGACGAGATTGTGCTGCCCGACCGGCCGGCCCGCACCGGAGATGACCGAGGTGTAGTGACCGTGGTGGTGCACGACGCTGTTGACATCGGGCCGGCGGCGATAGGTCATGGCGTGGAACGCCAGCGCCGGCGATGCGAACCAATCGCCTTCGAGCAACTCGAGATCGAACGACACCTTGATCACGTGGTCGGGCAATGTCTCGTCGAAGTATTCGAATGGCGTTGCCCAGAACGCGTCCTCGCCGACGACGCGCACGCTCACGTGGCCGGCGGTCTGGCTGTCGACGCCCTCGCGATACATCATGCGGCGTGCCGCGGCGATCTTGAATCGAACATCGTCCACGTCCACGAGTCCCTCGTTTCTCCCGCGCAAAGGGCCGCTCAGGCCCGTGCTACAGGTGCGGCATCACTTCTTTCGCCAGGCGCGTCATGCTGTCGAGCACGTGCGGCTGCGCCAGGCCACCCAACTGCTGGAAACACAGCAACCGCTGCACACCGATCTCCGCGAACCGCGCCATCTTGGCCAAGCACACGTCGGGGTCGCCCACGATGACGGCGTCCATCGGTGCCAAGACCTCGTAGACCTCGTCAGGGTCGAGGGGCAGTCCCATGAGTTGGCGATTGAGCAAACGGATCACCGGCACGGGGTCGTCGATGTCCCACACTTCGTCGTCGACGACTTCACCGGCGTTGAGCGCGGCGAGCGCGCCGCCGGGCGAATAGCGGTTGCGGAACGAGTCGATCATCACGCGGCGCGGCGTGCGGAATGCCCGCGGTACGGCGTTGATGTACCAGAGCACTGCCTCGCCGGCGCGGTTGCGGATGGCCGCCTCTTTGGACTCTGCGCAGTGCACGAACGTGAAGATGCCGAACTGGTCGTTGACCACGTCGCTCACGCGGTTCTCGGTCGAACGCAAGCCCTCGTGGTAGACGTCGCGCAGCGTGGCCAAGCTCTCGATCGGTTCGAGCAACGTGGTACCGATGGCGCCGACGCCGAGCGAACCGGCCATCTCGAAGGACTCGCGGCTGATGCACATCTGCCACAGCGGTGGATGGGGTCGCTGTAGCGGCTTGGGCACGATGTTGATCTCGGGAATCTCGAGAAGATCGCTCTTCCAGCTGAAGTCTTCTTCGTTCCACATCCTCGGCAACATCTGGAACAGTTCGCGCAGCTGGGGTCGCATGAGCTCGGGGTCGAGCAGGTAGTTGCGCACTTCGCCGAACCCGGACCGGGCGCAGCCCATCTCGAGGCGCCCGCCGCTGACGATGTCGAGAAAGCCGGCGCGCTCGGCAACGCGGATCGGATGATTGATCGTGAACGGCGCCAACACTCCCGAATGCCCGATGCGAATCCGCGACGTGTGTTGGCTGACGAGCAGGTTGAACAGCTCGGGCGTCGAGCTGAGGCTGAACTCACCGCAGCCATGGTGTTCGACGGTCCACCAGCAGCCATAGCCAAGTGCGTCGGCCAGCTTGGCCTGTGCCAGCGAGTCCGCGATCAAGCCGGCCTCGCCCTCGCGAGACCACGCCGGGTCGGCTCGTTCTAGCTCACAGAAGATGTCGAGCTGCACGCTGTCGTTCCCTCGTAGTTGCGTCGAATCGCCGCGGTTGCGCCCACCCGGCTCATCTCGAGCCCGGCGTGAAGACGGTCGCCGTACCTTCCCACATCCATTGGGCAGTGTGCACCCGTTCACGGATGCGCCAACCGGCCGGTGTGCGAATCAGCTGGTCGCAATAGCGCAGGGCCCGGGCGTGGAGCACACCATCGGCGGCGATGAGATGTGTGAGCGAACGCGTCGTCGCACGCGCCTGATCACCGTCGACGTCGATCTGCATGTTTCCCATGAAATGAAACGATGCCGCATGCCCCCGCAACGGGCTGATGTATTCGATGATCGCATCGACGCCCTCGAGCCAGGGCCCGCCACCGTAGGAGGCTCGGGCATCGGGCGTGAACACATTCGTCAGCGCGGCGAAATCGAGTTCGTCGATGGCGTTGGCGTAGCGCACGAGCACTTGTTGGATCAGCGAAAGATCGTCGGACACGGCCAACAGGTTACTGTGAGGCGCGTGGGGGCAATCGACGCGGATCGCAAACGTTGGCGATTCGTCCTGCTCGTCACCGGCCTGAGCTCGTGGCTCAACACCGCCACCTTCAGCACGGTGAATGTCGGGCTCACCGATATCGCGAAGTCGTTCCCCGGCCACTCGCTCAGTGCCATCGGGTGGGTGATCACTTCGTACGCGATCGTCTTCGGCGCGCTCCTGTTGCCCGCGGGTCGTTTTGCCGATCGCTTCGGTCGCCTCCCGGTCTACAACCTCGGGCTGGCGCTCTTCGCCGCCGGCGGCATCGTCGCGTCGATCGCGCCGACATTCACCCTGTTGATCGCCGCACGCGTCGTGCAAGGCGCGGGTGCCGCGATCAACGCGCCCGCGTCGATCGGCCTGTTGCTCGAAGTGACACCGTCGAACGAGCGCGTCCGCGCCATCACGCTGTGGTCGGCATGTACCACCATCGGTGGCGCGTCGGGGCCGACGCTCGGCGCACTCATCATCGACAACGGCGGATGGCAATGGGCCATCGCCGGACCCGCCGTGCTGACCGTCGGCGTCTGGCTCTTGGGACGGCGCTATCTGCCGCGTAGCGCACCGGCGGCGACCAAGGCGCGGCTCGACGTCGTCGGCACCATCCTCGCCACCGCGGCAATGGGCCTCATCGTGCTCGCGATCTCCGAAGGCAACCGCTGGGGTTGGGGCTCGCCCGCAACCGTGTTGGCGTTCGTCGGCACCGCGCTGTCGACAGTGCTGCTCATCGTGCGCTCGCTCCATCATCCCGAACCCGTCGTCCCCACCAAGTTGTTCCGCGCCCGTTCGTTCTCGGTGGGCACGGGGACGTCGGTGGTGCTCGGCGTGATGGGTGGTTCGATCCAGTTGACGCAAGCGCTGTTCGTGCGACAAGTCTGGGGCTATTCCGCGCTGCGGGCCGGCCTGGCGATCACACCGGCACCGCTGTTCGCCTCGCTGGCGTCGCCCATCGCAGCGCGGTACGGGTCGCGCTACGGCGAAAGGGCCGCCGCGTTGCCCGGCACGATGCTGATGGCGTTCAGCGTGGCTTGGTATCTCTGGTTCATGACTTCGACACCGTCGTACTGGGACCACCTGTTTCCGGGCGCGGCGCTCAACGGCATCGGCGTGGCGTTCGCGTTCCCGATGATCTCGGCCGCGGCGGTGCGCGACGTGTTGCCCGCCGATCTCTCGATCGCCACCGCGGTCACGCGCGCCGCCAGTCAAGTGGGCCAAGCAGTCGGCGTGGCACTGATCCTCGTGCTGATCGGCGACGGCGTCGCCGGCATCGATCGTTTCCGGTCGTGTTGGTGGATGTTGGGCGCGTTCTGCGCGTTCGCCGCCGTCACCACGCTCGGCCTCGGTCCACCGAAGTTCAACCGCGGCGTACTGATACAGACCGAAGCCGTACCCGCCCGGGCAGTGCGCGACTGACGCGCGACCCGCACGCGTCCTTCGTCCGCTCCGCCACCTCCCGCTCCGCCACCTCCCGCTCCGCCGTCGCCCGCTC
>JBDTLT010000119.1:0-15722 GCA_039934635.1 Acidimicrobiales bacterium | reverse complement strand
CGTGGTGTTCGGCCTGGCCTTTCTGGCCGGACTGTTCATGGTGCTCGTGCTGTTCAACCTGCAACACCAGGTGCAACAGGACATCGACCCCTACTACTTCGGCAAGATGGGCGAGAGCATCGCGCATGGCCACGGGTTCGAGGGGTTCGGCTCCCTGATCCACCGGCGGGCGCCGTTGTACCCGTTGGCGATCGGCGGTCTCTTTGCCGCGTTCGGCGACCACACCACCGTCGTGCTGGTGGTGCAAAGTGTGATGTTCGCCGCAACGGCCACACTGGCCTTTGACATCGCCCGGCGCCTGTTCAACCTGCGCACCGGCGTCATCGCCGGCCTCTTGTGCACGATGCAGCCAATGCTGCTGCGCTACGTGCCGACGCTGCACCTCGAGACCCAGCTGACGCTGCTCTACACGCTGTTGCTATGGCTGATGCTGCGGTTCCGCAAGCAGCCGACGTTGCTCAACGGAGCCCTCGTCGGAGTGGTGGCCGCCGGCGGCACCCTCACCAAGTCCGTTGTGTTGTTTCTCCCGCTGGCCTTCGTGGTCGGCCTCTTGCTCGAACGGCGCTCCACGGCTCGCGCCAACCAATCGGCGATCCGTTCTCCGTGGCGGCCACTCTTCGCGCTGTTCGCGGTGATGGGCCTCGCGATCCTGCCGTGGACGGTCCGCAACTACCAGGTGACCGGCCACTTCGTGCCCGTATCGAGCGGCACCAGCGACGCCTTCTTGCGGGGCTTCATCTTCTCGGAGACGAAGTACATCACGCTGTCCGAGCCGCCGTACACCGGCGCCGAGAACGCATCGAACGAGTATTTCAAGAGCCTTGCCGCGGAGGCGGGAACCGTCTGGGAAGCCGACGACTACGAGACCGATCAGATCCTCAACAAAGAGGCCAAACGGCGACTCATCCATGAGCCCGGCCCGGTGGCCCGCAAGACCGTCGTCGGCTTGTTCACTTTCTGGTACCAGCTGACGAGCTTCAAGAACTCTCTGCTCGCCCTCGTCCTCGCCGTCGGCGGTTGGGCGCTGGCGTTGATCGGATGGCGGCGAGCCCGGTCGGAGGGCATCAGCACGTGGGTCGTGTTCACGGCGATCCTGTACCTGAACCTTTTGCTGGCACCACTCCTCGCGCTCGGGCGTTACTCGGTCCCGGTGATCCCGGCACTCATGGTGATGGCGGCCTACGGCATCGACACCCTCCTCGGGCGGCGCATGCAGACGAGGCGCGTGACGCGGTGACCGGCGCGATCGAAGCCGTCGTGTTCGACGTCGATGGCACGATGTATGACCAGTCCCGCCTGCGGCGAGCCATGTTGCTGCGGCTGATCCGCGCGTACGCGCTGCACCCGCTGCAGGGCCGGCAGGTCGCGCGAGTAATACGCGCGTACCGCCGCGCCCAAGAAGAGTTGCGCGAATCGAAGGGCGTCGATCCCGCACTGCAGCAGGCCACAGTGGCCGCCGGCCGCACCGGTCTGGCGACCGAAGAAGTCGAACGCATCACGATGCGTTGGCTGGAGCACGAACCGCTGCGGGTTCTCGCTCGCTATCGCAGAACGGGACTCGTCGAGACCCTCGCGGCGCTACGCGCCGACGGAGTTCGTCTGGGTGTGGTCTCGGATTACCCGGCCGACGACAAGCTCACCGCGCTGGGCATCCGGCAGTTCTTCGACGTCGTGGTCAGCGCGCAGGATTCCGACGTCGGCGCATTCAAACCCAATCCACGAGGCCTACAGGTCTGCCTCGCGCGTCTCGGTGTCGCTGCTGCGAACGCGCTCTACGTCGGTGATCGGCCAGAGACCGACGCCGCGGCGGCGCAATCGTCCGACGTGAGTTGCGTGATCATCGGTTCACGCGCTGGCACCAACGCCGCTGACCATGTCTCGATCACCGCATTCGCCCAACTGCTCACGGAGTGCGCCCGATCATGACGGTCACCACCACAACCGCTCCTCCGACCACCACGCCCGTGCCGCAGACGCCGGCGACTCGCCCGACCCTGCGTGGGCACGTGGCGATCATGCGCATCGATCACTGGGTCAAACAGGTCTTCGTGCTGCCCGGCATCGCAATCGCACTCACCAGCGATGTCACGCATATCACGAACCGCGCCTGGTGGACGGTGCCGCTCGGCATGGTGGCCGTCTGCCTCGTCTCGTCGAGCAACTACGTGATCAACGAAGTGCTCGACGCGCAATCAGATCTGTCGCATCCGATCAAGCGCCTCCGACCCGTGCCGTCGGGCAAAGTGAACGTCCGTCTCGCGTATGTGCAGTGGATCGCACTCGCCATCATCGGCATCGGCATCTCGTTTCCCATCAACGTCCAGTTCGGGCTGACCATGGCTGGTCTGTGGGTCATGGGCTGCTTGTACAACATCCCGCCGATCCGCTCGAAGGACAAGCCGTATCTCGACGTGCTCTCCGAGTCGATCAACAACCCGTTGCGGATGCTCGCCGGCTGGTACATGACGGGCACCACCCAGTTGCCGCCCACTTCATTGCTCATCAGCTACTGGATGGTCGGCTGCTATTTCATGGCGTTGAAGCGGTATGCCGAATACCGCGACATCGGTGATCCGGCGCGGGCAGCTGCCTACCGTAAATCCTTCGGCTACTACACGCTCGAGCGACTCCTCGTCTGCATCGTGTTCTACAGCGCGGCGGCAATGCTCTTTCTCGGCGCGTTCATCATGCGGTATCGGCTCGAGCTGATCATCGCCTTCCCACTGGTCGCACTGGTGATGGCGATGTACCTCGGTTTGGCCTTCGACACCGAAAGCGCGGTCGTGAACCCCGAGAAGTTGTATCGAGAGAAGAAGCTCATGGCTTCGGTCATCGCATGCGCCGTGGCGATGATGGCGCTGATGATTATCGACATTCCGGTTCTTTATGACGTGTTCAAGCCGACAGGGTTACGAATCTGACCCACCTGTTCGGTCGCACCTGATGATCAGGCTGACGCGATCGAGTCGATTTCGAAGAAACTGAGCATCATTCATGGCACGTGGATCTGGGTCGCAGGAGGATGTCGACCGCGAACTTCCTCCCCGCGAGCGCTCGGCGGCTGACCATCAAAACGGTGCTGCTCGATCCGGAATGATCTCGTCTGGTGGCCGCGACGACCTCGAGGGCCCGAACCCACCGGCGTCCGATGCTCGTGAGGTCGAGTCCGGAAATAGCATCGCCGACGCAGCCGGCAACGACGACGGCAGTCGGACGGTTATCCGGGGTTCACTGGCGCTGTTCAGCACGCAGCCGATCACGTGGATGATCAGCGCGCTGAGCGTGGCATTCATTCCTCACTACCTGACGGCTCGTGAGTTGGGATTCGCGTCCGTAGCCACGTCGATTGCCGCGCTCGCGGGCCTCTTCGCGGGCCTCGGAGTGTCCAACATCATCGTGCGCGAGTTGGGAGCCGGCACGCGCAAAGACAGCTTTGCCGGAGCCGCCTTCGT
Organism: Acidimicrobiales bacterium; assembly: GCA_039934635.1. GTDB lineage: Bacteria > Actinomycetota > Acidimicrobiia > Acidimicrobiales > WLNW01 > DATLFA01. The sequence continues at coordinate 12,270 of JBDTLT010000119.1, read as the reverse complement.
ATTGATTTTCTTCGCCTCCGTCGTCGTCGCCGTCATCGTCGAAGCCGTGCTTCTTGTCGTCGGGATGCGGGGACTCCAACTCAGGGTCTGTGAAATCGCGCTGGTCGCAATGGTCTTGTCGACTCCGGCGACCGTCATCGGCTGCAAGATCATCGCCGAACGACGCTTTGCGGTCTACGCATGGATGATGGTTCTCACGAGCCTTGCCGTGCTTGCATCCATCATCGCGCTCATGCTCGGTACGGGGCTCATCGGGGCCTCGCTCGCGGGTCTGGCCATGCTCGCAGCCTCGGTGGTCGTGAACTGGCACCTCGCGCAGTGGAAGTACGAGCGCGCCTGGCTCGATCGTAAAGTTTGGCGTCAACTCGCGCGGGGCGGGCTGCCGTTCATCGGGTTGAGCGTTGCCACATGGGTCTACGCCGACGGGGCAAAGCTCTTGCTCAACGTCTTGGCCGGTCCGGAGGCGATCGGTTGGCACGCGGCCGCCATGCGCATTCCGGCCGTCATGGTGTTCATACCGACGCTGCTCGCGACACCCCTGATGCCGACACTCAGTCGGCAGCGGGGCAATCCTCTCGCATTCAATCAGACGCTCTCGACGACCCTGCTGACGGCGGTGACGCTCACCGTCCCTATTTCGGCAGGGGTGTTCGGCGCGGCCGCACGCATACCGGATGTCCTCGGATGGTCCGACACATTTTCGCACTCGATACCACTCATGCGAATTCTCGTATTCGAACAGCCGATAGTGGCCGCCGACATTCTCCTCGGGACGGCCGTCATCGCGCTGGGAAGCGAGCGGCGGCTGCTCTTCAACACAACCGTGGCGGCAATCGCCAGCATTTCGATGAACGTAGTGCTCATACCGATTTTCAAGCGACACACGGGGAACGGAGCGATCGGTTCAGACATCGCGCAGCTAGTAACCGAAGTCTTGCTGATGATCCTGATCCTCCGCGCGTTACCGCGAAAGACCTTCGGCCGACCCTTTGTTTCAAAGGTAACAAGGGTGGTCATCGCCGGCATCGCAATGGGTGCTGTCGTACAACTGCTCGCACCGCATCAACTCATCGCGGCCGGCGCCGCCGGCATATTCGTCTATGGCGCGGCACTTCTGATCCTCCGAGTATTTGCGTTTTCCGATATCGGGCCCGCCGGCGCCGTACTCGTCAGGGGCGTGCGGCAAAAGGTGAAGCGGTCGTAGATCATGGGCAGGGCACCTGGCCAACGGACAGGCATCTTGTTCGTGAACGCCCCGACGCTGGCGCCGCTGGGCGCCGACACGTGGATCCACGCGCAAATCATCGGCCACGTCGACCGCGCCCGATTCGACACGATCGCGGCGTGCGTCACCGGGCCACGTGATCGGCGGACACCGTGCTACGAAGCGTTTCGGGCGGTGCGCGACCTCGAGGTGATTCCGATCGACTTCGGTCCCGAGCTGTCGGCGTCGGTGGGCCGCAACCGTCTCCGCACGATCATCGATACGCTGCCCGCACTCACGAGCTTCGTGCGCTTGGCCCGTATGGTGCGCCGCCGCCGCATCGAGCTCATTCACACGAGCGACCGACCGCGCGACGCCGCGCTGTGCGTGCTGCTCGCGCGGGTTACGCGTGCCCGCTGCATCGTGCACGTGCACGTCGGCTACGGCGAATGGATGAGCCCGCTCCTCAAGTGGTCGTTGCGACGCGCCGACGCGCTGATCGCGATTTCGGAATTCGTCGCCACGACCCTCGTCGACAGCGGTCATCGCCCCGAGAGAATCCACGTCGTTCTCAATGCGATCGACACCGACCGGTGGACACCCGGGAGTGGGCGAGATGAGGTGCGCCACGAGTTCGGCGTCGCACCCAGCGCACCGATCGTGCTCACGGTGTGCCGCCTCTTCGAGGAGAAAGGGCCCCGCCAGCTGATCGAGGCCATGCCCGCAATCCGCGCCCAGCACCCCGACGCGCGCCTGTTGGTCGTCGGCAGCGAGATGCAACCCGGCTTTCGGGGTGAACTCGAGGACCTGGCCCATGAGCTGGGCCTGAACGGAAGCGTGATCTTCGCCGGTCAGCGCGGCGACGTGCCGCAACTCATGGCTGCTGCCGACATCTATGCGATGCCCTCCCAATGGGAGCCGTTCGGTCTCGTTTTCGCGGAGGCGATGGCGATGCGCCTGCCCGTCGTTGCGCTCGACAACGGCGGCGCGCCGGAGGTGATCGCCAACGGCGTCACCGGGCTGCTCTCCCCCATGGGCGACCAAGAAGCCCTCACCGCCAACTTGTCCGCACTGCTCGCCGACCCCGCACGACGCGCGCTCATGGGCGAGCGCGGCCGCGCGTTGGTACTGCAACGTTTTGGCCTCGCGCGCATGGCCCGTGATGTCGAACGCGTCTACGCAGAGTTGACGGCATGAGCCCAGGCAGGCCGACCCGAGGAGAAACGCCGATGAACCAACCGATGGTGAGATCCCACGACGTTGCGGCCCTACAACAGAGAATCGAGGAACAGGGCTACGCCGTTATCCGCGATGTGGTTTCGCGACAACCGCTCACCGAATTCGCCCGCACCGTTTCCGAAGCGTTCGAGAAGGCGCCGAAGTTCAAGGGCGGCGGGATGGTCACGGGTCATCTCAACTGCTTCCCGGGGCGCAGCGCGCGCTTCGCGTGGGACGAGCTGAACGCGGCGGGTGTCGTCGAGGCCGTGCACGCGATCCGAACGGGCCGACCGAACGGAATGCGGGTCACGATGAACTTCAACATGCCCGGCAGCGTGGCGCAGCATTACCACATGGATGGCGCCTATCTCGACGACTTCCTCATCTGCAACCTGGCGGTCGTCGACACCACCCTCACCAACGGCGCCATCGACCTCTTGGCGGGCACCAATCGAGAGTTCATGCCGTTCTGGAACTATGCGTTGACGCGCCAGTACAAGAAGTCGACCAGGATCGAGATGCAGGCCGGCGACGTGCTCCTGCGCAAGTCCCACCTGTGGCACCGGGGCATGCCGAACAACTCGAAGGTCGCACGGCCGCTGCTGTCGTTCACCTTTGGTGAGAAAAGCGCTCCCGAGGGAGACCCGTTCGAGGTGAACAACGGCGAATTCGAGTTCTACACCAACTGGTACAGCACGAGCCGTGCCGGCCGCGCCCGCGAGCGTACGTTCAAGATGTTCCCGCTCTCGTACTCGGCGTACCGCTTCGCGGGTTCACTCCGCAACAGCCGGCGAGGGTACGCGTCGTGGGACTGAGGCCCCAGCGTCGCGACCGGGGAGAAGAGCAGGACTACTGGCTCCGGCGGAGGAGGTTCATCCTGCGCTCAGTTCTTCGGCAAGATGAGCGGCAGCCCGCGTCGCCAATGCCATTGCCGTCAGTGTCGGGTTCTTCTCGGGACCGGTGGTGAAGCAGCTCAGGTCGACAACGCGGACGTTGGGGGCGTCACGCAGCCGGTTCCAGCGGTCGAGCGCTCCGTGCTCGGGCGAGTCGTGCATCCGGATCGTCCCTCCGAAATGGACCGAAGACCCGGGAACGACCTCGTGGAACGGACCTGGGACGCTGACCTCGAGCGAACCGAGTGCGAGGGTCTCGACCAGGCGCTCTCGTGCGTCGCTCAGCGTGTTCATGGCCGGCTGGTCATAGCGCAGCACGATGGTCGGCCGGATATAGCCATCGCTGACATCGGGACGCGACGGCAGGCTGACTCCCGTGTCCGGCCGGGGAATCATGGTGCCGAACACCTGCACACCGAAACGATCCACCTTGGCGCGCAGCCATGTCCGCGGGCGGTGTGACCAGTGGGCGAGGCCGAGCGTGAGTGACGAGGCGCACAGCGCCTGCGCCGAGTCGTACTGACCCCGCGGGATGTACAGCGGATGCGCCAACGCGGTCATCGGTCGCTTCGGCACCCCTACCCACCACTCTCGGGGATGGTCGTGCAGGTACCGGCCCACGAGACCGTTCGAGTTGCCGAGGCCGTCGGGGAAATCGGATGAGACCGAACGCAACAACACCATGGTCGAGTCGACCGCTCCCGCCGCGAGCACGACGGCGCGTGCGGGCATGGTCACCAGCTCGTTGGTCTCACGATCGATGTAGGTCACGGAGTCCACGCGCTGGGTCGCGGAGTTCCAGTTGAGCCGCGTCACTATCGCTCCGCGGATCAAGCGAATCCGCTGCTGTTCGACATGTCGCTCGAGGACGCACGGGTAGCTGGAGAACTCGGTGCCGCGAGCCGCGATCATCCATGGCTTGCCCTTCGCCATCGGGATCGGACAGAGACCGGCACCCGCAGCACGGACGCCATGGGCGACCTGTTCCCAGTCGTCCGGCGGCGCGGTGTGATAGCGGGCGACGTTCGCAGGGAGGTGCCCGCAACCGCATCCAGCGGTGATGCACAGCTCGTGCTCCGCGAGCTCGTAGTACGGGACCAGGTCCTCGTAACGCACGGGCCACACGAATCGCTCGTCCACCGCGCCGCCCTCGGTGAAGTCTTCAGGAGCGAAGCGGGGCACCGCGGCCGTCCAGTAGTTCGACAGCCCACCGAGCGATCGGCTCGAGTTCCAGACGACGTCGTGTCCGTCGATGATCTCGTGGCGATCGTCGTCGATGAGGCCCTTCTCCCGCCACCGGAACACCGTGTTTCCGGCGGCGCGCACGATCAGTCCGCGGGGTACTCGACGGCCCGCATCCAGAACCGTCACGGCAACGCCGTGCCGGCTCAGCTGTGCGGCAGCCATGGCTCCGCACGGACCAGTTCCCACTACGACGACATGCTCGGGCTGGGACGCGCGTTCAGAGCGTTGCATCGGGCCTTGTCCAGCGCTCGAGCACCGCTCGCGTCGCTTCCATCAGGGACGCGTCGGCTGCCGGACCCGACATCACCGACAGGTTTCGAGCAAGGTGCTCGGTCGAGTGGATTCCGATCAGGATCACCTCGATGCCGTCACACGAACGCACATAGTCGAGGGCGAGCCGGCTCAACGGCACGCCCGCTTGGGACGCCGTCCGGAGAAGATCCTCGATCAATGGCCACTTCGGGTCGCTCCGCAGGAACGTCGAGCCTGGATCTGCGTCCTCCTGCATGGCGAGGGCGATGTAGCCGCCACCGAGTACCCCACGGGTCCAGATCGAGACCCCACTCCGGATCGCGTCGGGGAAGATCTCCGTGGCGGCTTCGGGGTCCAAGACTCCGAAAGGGACCTGGAGCACGTCCACCCGTGTCTCGGCCATCCACGCGGCGGCGACGTCCACGTGCTCGGCGCCGATGCCGAAGCGGTGAACCTTGCCCGACGCCACGAGCTGCTCGACGGCCGCCTGTGCGGCTGGCAGCACTGACCTCGGAGCGTGCAGGTGGAGCACATCGATGTGGTCCGTCCGCAACCGGCGCAGGCTGGATTCGAGCCCGGCGGTGATTGCCGGCGCAGAGAAGTCTTGCGCCGAGTAGGCGCTCGTACTCGAACTCCGGTGGGACGACGAGGGCGCCACTCGAGCGCGGGCACGAGCGACGAACGGGGCGAGCACCCGACGCATCGACTGCTGGCGCAGCGACCGCTCGACGAACTGGTAGCCGACTTTGGTCGAGATCGTCACGCCGGCTCGCCGGCCGGCGAGCGCACGACCGAGGATCAGCTCACTCGCGCCGTTGCCGTACGCGCCGGACGTGTCGAACGTGGTCAGACCGGAGTCCAGCGCGGCATGGACGAGGCGGACGTCGCGCTTCACGGAGCTGCCCCGCGTCGCACTCCCGAGGTCGACGCAGCCGAAGCCGAGTCGCGGCCCAGTTCGACGTCCCGCATCCATCGTCCGATTCTCGCACACTGGCGCCGAATTCTCGGGCGTCCTCGGTGCAGGTGAACGGTTCGCCGGGCCCTGGTGCACGTCGCCTGCGGACCAGTAATATGGCCGGGGTGCAGGGTTATCTCGAGGCTCGAGTGTGAACCTTGGACGACTTCCCCTCGTGGTGACGTCCCGGCTCGGATCGCTTCAGACGCTGCCGATCCGTCTCACGCGCGCGCTCCGGGCCCGTTGGTTGCTGCGTGACACCGATTCGGTCGGTGCTTTCACCCAGGTGATTCGCGGTCGTCCCGTCGTCCACAACGATGGCCGAATGTCGATCGGCAGGAAGGTTCGGCTGGACTGCACGGAAGCTCCGGTGGCGTTGCGCGCCGGGGCGGGGGCGACGATGCGCATCGGTGACCGGGTTTCCATCAACTACGGCACTGCGATCACAGCCGGCGAGAGCGTCACGATCGGATCGAACGTCAGCATCGGTCCGTACTGTGTCATCGCCGACGCGGATGAGGCAACCGGTCCAGACACCGTGGCGCACGGCCCGATCCGGATCGACGACGACGTCTGGCTCGCCACACGAGTTGTCGTGATGCCCGGCACTCGGATCGGGCGTGGATCCGTGGTGACGGCCGGCACCATCGTGAGTGGTGACATCCCGCCGGGCGTGGTCGTCGCCGGTTCGCCAGCGCGCGTCGTCCGCAGGTTGGACGGCTCGAGCGATGCAGCGGTCGAGGGCCACGCGGTCACGACGAACACACCGGTCGAGCCAGCTCCGGTCCGCAGCGATGTGGAGCTGGGTGGGTGGTTGTTGTCCGACTTCACCATCGACTCGTTGGCCATGAAACTAGCCAAGCCGGGGCCTCTGCCATCGGTGCAGGCGGACGTCTCACCCTTCGGGCAGCTGCTCATGTCGCTCATGGCAGTGCCCGTAGGTCGGCGCGACGTCGCCGTCGTGTGGACGTCTCCGGAGGCGGTCAGCGAAGCTTTCTCAGATCTCATGCGAGGTGGAACAACGTCTCGGGAGGCGCTGCTGGCCGATGTGGACGCCTTTCTCGACCTGGTGACGACCGGTCTCGGCGAGTTCCGCACGGTCCTGTTCGTGACGTGGTCTGCGCCCCCGTGGTATCGCGGCCTGGGCCTGCGCGACGGGGGTGCCGGTGGGATCAGTTGGGCGCTTGCGGTCATGAACGGTCGCCTGATGCAATTGGCCGAGGAGGCAAAGAGCCTCTACGTGCTCGACGTGCAACGCTGGCTGGGCGCGGTCGGTCCGAGCGCCTACAACGCGCGCACGTGGTACTCGGGCAAGATCCCGTTCTCGGACTCGGTGTTCGACAATGCCGCGCGAGCGATCCGTGAAGCCCTCGCCGTGATCCACGAAGGGTCCCGCAAGCTGATCGTGGTCGACCTCGACGACACGATGTGGGGCGGCATCGTCGGTGACGTCGGATGGGAGTCTCTCCGGCTCGGTGGTCACGACGCCGAAGGGGAAGCATTCGTCGATTTCCAGCGTGCCCTGAAAGCCCTGTGCGAACGAGGCGTGCTGCTGGCGATCGTCAGCAAGAACGACGAGGCGGTCGCCATGACGGCGCTGGAACGCCACGACGAGATGGTGTTGCGCAAGGACGACTTCGTGAGCTGGCGGATCAACTGGAGTGACAAGGCGGGCAACATCGCCGAACTCGTCGAAGAGCTCAACCTCGGTCTGCAATCGGTGGTCTTCATCGACGACAATCCGTTCGAGCGGGCACGGGTTCGAGACGCGCTGCCCGAGGTGCTCGTGCCCGAGTGGCCGACCGATCCAACGATGTACGTGGCCGCGTTGAACGCCATCCCGGCGCTCGACAGCGCCGGTCTGAGCGCCGAGGACGAACGTCGCACTGCGATGTACGCGGAGGAAAGGGCACGAGCGAGGACGCGGACCACCGACAACCTCGAGGAGTGGCTCCAACAGCTGCAGATCACGGTGACAGTGGACGAGCTCGGTCCGGACAACCTTCTCCGCACGGCGCAGCTGGTCAACAAGACCAACCAGATGAACCTGCGCACTCGTCGACTCACCGAGGACGAGCTGACTGCATGGGCCGCCGGCCACGGCCGCCGCACCATTGTCTTCAGCGTGGCCGACCGTCTCGGCAGCTCAGGGCTGACCGGCGTGGCCAGCGTCGAACGGAGAGGTCCGCACGCACACATCGTGGACTTCGTGATGAGCTGCCGAGTGATGGGGCGCTCGATCGAACGAGCGATGCTCGCCGTCGTGGCAGACGCCGCTCGATCACTCGGGGCGGACACGCTGGTGGCGGAGCCCATCGAAACGGCCAAGAACCGTCCGACGCTCGACTTCTTCGCAACCGCTGGAATGCAACCGGCGACCCACTCGTCGAATGGTCACGCCGGCCTGCGGTACACGCTCGATCTCACGAACCCGTACCGGTTCCCGGACTTCATCACCCTCGACCACCGGGCGGGGCTGCATCGGTCGTCTCCGTGAGTCGCCTCGGCACGGCGATGCTGCGACGGCGCAACCGGAGCAGTGGCTTGGGTGCTGTGGGCTCCGCCCGCATCGAACGACGAGGCGCGCTGGTGGTCGGCGAGGGCCTCCAGATCCTCAATGAACCGATTCGGTCGCACATCGTCGTCGATTCCGGCGCTCGGCTCTCCATCGGATCGAACCTCCGCATGGCGCACGGTTGTGGGATCTACTGCGGGGCCCGATCGACCATCGGTAGCAACGTCGTCATGCAGGCGTTCGTCTCGGTGATCGATTCGGACTTCCACGTGGCCGGCAACCTTGCCGCGCGGCCGGAACCTCGTTCGATTCACATCGGTGACGATGTCGTGCTCGGGAGCTGGACCGTGGTCCTGCCCGGCTCCGTGATCGCTGACGGAGCCGTCGTGGCCGCAGGCAGCGTCGTGAGCGGGCGCGTCGCCGCCGGCGCACACGTCTCCGGCAATCCGGCGAGACCGACCTTGCGGGGCGCCGACCGGGACCAGATCTCGCCGGGCGACGATGTGAACGCCCGCGTCGTCCGGCTTCTGTCCGAGCTGTTCGACCATCAGGTGGACCTGACGATGTCGCGCGATCAGATCGTTGCGTGGGACTCGCTCGGCTCGGTGCGACTCCTCGGGGCGCTGGAAGAGGCGTTTCCCGCGTTCGTGATCGTCGACAAGCTGGTGCTCGCCGCGTGCTCGGTCGAGGACGTCGTCAACTCGATCAAGTCCGTCGATCCCGTGGGGTGAATCTGCGGGAAAGTTGCGTCAGGTCGTCGAATGGGCCAACCGCATCGGGTAGCGCCGATCGTCATTATGTGACGCGGTGAGTCGGAGGGACCTTCCCCGGCGCCGCGTTTGTCGGTACCGTCGAGCTATGCGATTGAATGCAGTTTCGCTGTTTTCGGCATCACTGGTGCTCGGCCTTGCCGCGTGCGGCGGTTCGTCGCCCAAGATCACCCTTTCGACGACCTCCTCGACATCGACCTCGACCACCTTGTCGACCAAGGCGACCACCAGTGCGCCGGCCAGCCTCGCGTCGACCACGACCTTGCGGCCGGTGACCGGCACTTGGACCCCCGTCACGGCGAACCTCACGGGCCTCCCGTCAGAATGCGGAAATCTCTCACTGGTGTCGGTGAGGCCCGATCGCGACATGTTGACGGTGAGCGTGGCGCTGCGCGGGATGTTTGCGAGCGAGAAGGGCGCGGAAACATGGACTCCGCTCGGTGTCGGCGGCGGGTCGGCGACCGTGATCAACCGGGGCTCGTCGATCGTCTACGACCCCGACCGTCCGAATACGTTCTGGGAGAGCGGCATCTACAACGGTGGCGGCGTCTACCGCACGGACGACAACGGCGTCACGTTCCGCCAACTCGGCGATGTGAAGCATTCCGATGCCGTGAGTGTCGATCTATCCGACCCGCAACGCCTCACGCTGCTGTCCGGTGGCCACGAACAGACGGCGGTCTTCCTGTCGAGCGACGGCGGGCGTTCGTGGAGCGATATCTCTGGCTCGTTGCCGAAAGATGTCGGATTCACCTCGCAACCGTTGGTCATCGACAGCCGCACGTATTTGCTGGGTACGGCGGAGGCGTCGAATGCGGGGATCTATCGAACGACCGACAGGGGTAACACCTGGAGCCTTGCGTACAAGGGCTCGGTGAAGGGCCGCCCGCTGGTCGCCAAGTCAGACGGGACGATGTATTGGATCACCTCCCCCGGCGGGCTCATCAAGAGTGTGGACCGCGGCGTCACATGGACGAACGTTGCCAATGTCAACACCCTAAATTCGGGTGCTCCCTACCTCGTGGAACTGCCCAACGGCTCACTCGCGGCGGTCGCGCGCTCGGTGATCGTCTCCAGTGACCATGGCGCGACGTGGCGCAGCGTCGGTCCGGGCATCCCATATCTGCCGAATGGGCTCGCGTACTCCCCTTTCCGCAACGCGTTCTACGTCTGGGCTTTCGAATGTGGTGGCGGCACGATTCCGGTCGCCGCAAACGCGATCCTTCGCCTGGAGTACGACTACAACACGCAGTGATCCAGCGCACGCGCCCGCACAGACGCTCGCGGGGCGCGAGCACGTCGCGTCAGAGTTCGCGGACCACCTTCGCGGGCACACCGGCAACGAGAACATTCGGAGGCACCGACTGTGTGACGACGGCGCCCGCGGCCACGATCGCCCCGTCACCGACTTCGACGCCGGGCAGGATGACCGAACGCGATGCCAGCCAGGCGCCGTGCCCGATGCGGATGGGCTTTGGCTCGACCAGGCCAGCTCGCCGCTCGGCCGTCCCAATCCGGTGGGCCGCGGTCGTGATCAGCACACCGTGGCCCAACGCGACATCGTCGCCAAGTTCGATGGGCGCCAGTGCATCGAACACGCATCCCTGGTTGATGTAGCAACGTCGGCCAATCTTCAGATTCCGACGCGCCTCTCGCCCACCGGTGAGTGTGAACGATGCGGCCAAAAGCGTCCCACCACCAATCGAGAACCCACACGCGGTGAGCAACATGCTGCGCAGCCTCGGCACGCTCCCCGAGGGCAGTAGCCGAGCCAATAGCAGGCCCGTACCCGCCATAGGGTCAATTTCGGATAGCTCTTCACGCACGAGCGTCGTGGCGACGCCTCGTTCTATTGGCGGTAAGCGCACGGAACCCTTCGATCAACTCATTGTCGACGCGGGCGTGGGCAAACGGCTCGCGCGCCGAGCGTCGAGGATCTGACGCAATCGGGTGGCCGGATTCATGATGGCATGCTGCAACGCAAATGCGACGGCGACCGACGCAACGAGCGAGACGGCGGCCACGGGCACCTTGCCGTCGATGTGCTTGAGGACCTCGAAGACGACGATTTGGTGGACGAGGTAGAAGGCGTACGACAGCTGGCCGATCCACACGACGAGCCGGGCGTTGAGCACACGACCGGCGGGGGACCGCGGGGCCAAGATGACGTAACGAATGATGAGCACGAGCGCCGCGGCTTGGATCGTGTAACGGAAGGCCTCACGAAATTCGAAGTCACGGTAGAGCAACGAGACGAGTATGGCGATCACCCCCGCGATGGCCGCGCCCCCTATCGCCCGACTGCTTTCCCGCACCTCGTCGATAACCGGATTGCGGTAGAGCGCGAGCGCGCAGCCAAGCAGAAGCGAGTCGGCACGGGTGTCGGTCGAGTAGTACGTACGGGCTTGGCTGACGTGGAAGCCGTACACGAGCACGCACCGCCAGGCCATCACTGCTGCGGCGAGGGCGGTCAGCACCATTGCCTGGCGCCGGTACGGCAGCCCGAAGTGGTTCATGATCACGAAAAGGAGCGGGAGCATGAGATAGAAGTGTTCTTCGATGGCCAGCGACCAGTAGATGCCCGTACCCCACATGGCTTCCTGAGTACCGTGGTAGAAGACGGCGAAGTAGTTGAACACATGCGTCACTTGGCCGAGCAGCGGCAAGCCGTCGACTGACCCGCCGCCGAGTCCGACGGTCAACGTGAGCACGGCCGCGACCAATAGCACCGCGTAAAAGGCCGGCCAGATACGAAAGACGCGGCGTCGATAGAAATTGCTCAGTGAGACTGCACCGGCCCGGTCGTATTCGATTCGCATCAGGGTCGTGATCAGGTAGCCGGACAGCACGAAGAAGACGGTCACGCCGAACCCGCCCGGGATCAATTCGAAACCTACGTGTCCCGCAAATACCAATCCGATGCTTACGGCCCGGAGCCCGTCAAGCGATGGGATCGTCGCGAATCGCCGACTTTCGGACATGTTTGTCTATCGGCCCACCGTGGGTGGAATGGATCCGAGCCCGTTGGGTGTGGGTGTGCCGTTTGTCACTGATGCGTCAGCAGTTCGAGGTTGGTCAGCACCGGCGGCCACGAATTCGGGCTGTTGTCGACGGCGAAGGAAACGGTCGTCCCCGGCTGTATGTCGACCATTACAAAAGGGGCTGTCGTTCAGATCGCGCAGTATGTCTCGAACGGATCGTTCTTGGTGAGCGCCAAG
>JBDTLT010000118.1:0-16005 GCA_039934635.1 Acidimicrobiales bacterium | reverse complement strand
CCATGCCATGGCGGTTCTGAGGTTCTCGAGCTCGACTTCGACCTGTTGGAGCCAGCGCAACTGGTCCGGGCCCCGCAACTGACGGGCCGCGGTTTCCGCGAAGTTGACATAAAAGCCGGCGTGTCGATGGCAGATCTCTGTGCGCTGCCCGGCGTCGAGTTGTTCCTCAGCGTATTGGCGGATCGTTTCCAGCAACCGATAGCGACGCTCGCCCCAGGCCACGTCGTCGACCACTACGAGCGAACGCGCCACCAGAGCAGCGAGGAGATCGAGAACCTGCACCTCATCGCTATCGCTATCGGAACAGACCGCTTCGGCGCCCTCGAGACTGCACCCGCCGGCAAACACCGAGAGGCGGACCAGTAGCCGCTGCTGGTTCTTGTCGAGCATCTCATAGGACCAGTCGATCGCCGCGCGCAAGGTCGCGTGACGTTCGATCGCGCCTCGCTCGCCACCTCCGAGCACACGGAACCGTTGCGTGAGCCGTTGCGCGAGCTGTATGGGGCTCAGAACCGGGACACGGGATGCAGCCAGCTCCAACGCCAATGGAATTCCGTCCAGGCGCCGAACTATCTCGGCGATCGCAGCCGCGTTGGCGTCGGTTACGGCAAAGTCTGACTTCACCGCCACCGCGCGCTCAACGAAAAGGCGCGCGGCGTCGCTGTGCAACACGCCGTCGCGATCGTCGGACGCGGGCAGAGGCATGGGCAGAACTCCGATGATCCGTTCGCCGGCGATCCCCAAACCTTCCCGGCTCGTGGCCAGCACGACGAGTTTCGGACAGACGCGTTCCAAGGCCCGCACCAACTCGACGAGCGAGTCCAAGAGGTGTTCGCAGTTGTCGAGCAACAACAACAATTCTCGGTGTCGCAGGAACCTGGCCAGCATCGCAATTACGTCCACGCCCGGCCCAGGGGTGATCGCGAATACCGCGGCGATCGCGTCGACGACGACCTTCGGGTCACGAACCGGCGCCAACTCCACCATCCAAGCGCCATGGCGAAACCGTGGCGACACCTCCGCCGCGACTTGGAGTGCCAGTCGCGTCTTGCCAACTCCACCGACCCCCGTCAAAGAAACGATCCGTGCCTCACCCAACAAGACCGTGAGCTCCGCGACCTCGCGACCGCGGCCCACGAAGGAACTCTGCTGGGCAGGAAGATTCCCCGTGCGCAACTCTGCGCCACTCGGCGCATCGTCTGCCTCCTGCGCCAACACTGTCCGGGAGATCTCGATCAATGCCGCGGATGGCTCCAGGCCGGACTCCTCCGCCAAGAACCGACGGAAATTCTCGAACGCGCGGAGCGCCTCCGCCGCACGGCCTTGCTTTGCCAGCGCCTGTATGAGCACGCCGTGCGCTCGTTCCCGGAACGGCTCCGCCGCGCACAATGCTTCCGCCGCTGCAACCGCCTCGTCTACGCGATCCGACGCCAACAGTTTGTCGACCTGCAGCTCACGCGCCATCGCGTGCAACTCCTCCAACCGCACCACCGACGGCCGGGCCCAATCCTCGTCCGCGAACTCAGCGAAGGGTCGGCCCCGCCACAACGAGAGCGCTTCGTCGAGTGACTTACCTCGCAACAATCGTTCAAACTCGTGCGCATCCACCCATGTGGCACCCAACGCGTACCCCGGCGGCGTCGTCACGATGACATCAGTGTCCAACAACACGCGCAACCGCCACACAAGAGTCTGCAAACTCGCCGCCGCCGAAGGGGGCGGGGAGCCCAACCACACGATGTCAGCCAGCCGATCTGCCGATACAACCTCGCCCGCATGAGCTACCAACACCGAGAGCAAGCGGCGCTGGCTCGTCGAACCGATGACGACAGGCTCGTTTGCGCGGCGCACCTCAAACGCGCCCAAGACGCCCAGCCGCACAGTCGTGGACATATCTGCAACGCTACGCCCTTCGACCGTACCGGCTTCGCGACATTCGAGCTAGCCCGCCGGCACCCAGGTTTGTGCGGACACGCATGCGTCGGCGAAGCTTGCGCAGGCGACCGACGATGCCTCGTTCACCACGAGCCGCAGCGGTGGTGCTATGCCCATGGCATCGGGAACCCAGGTTTGGGCGGAGACGCATGCGTCGGCGAAGCTTGCGCAGGCGATCGACGATGCCTCGTTCACCACGAGCCGCAGCGTTGGTGCCAGCACAGGCGAGTTGCCAGGGCTGACGCTGCTGCCGAGGTCGGAATCGAGCGACGCCTCGTGCGCGACGGCGTTCTCGGCCGGACGAACATCGTCGTCGACGACGTGGCGGGCGAGCAAAGCGATCGGCATGAGGAGTGACCCCGCGACGAGGCCAACGGTCAAATTGCGTCGTGTGCGATGAGGGGGTGGGCGTAGAGGTTGGGTGATTACGGTCATTACTGCCTCCTGGAGTTCGTCGCTGACCCTTTGCCTTGCGGGGCCGGCGTAGTTGATGACCGGAGTGTCCGACAGCGCGCCCTCAGGCCACTCTCACCTCGCTCGCACCCCACTCGCACCGCCGTTGAAGTCTGCGCGAGGTTTATTTTCAGCGCCACGCGTCGAGGCGATATACGTGACCGTTACGCTCGCGCGGCGACCTGCAGAAACGGTCGTCAGCACAGCGCATAGCGCCCGCTAGACGACACCTACCGGGTACTCCCGGGCGCGGGAACCTGAGACCCCGTTCTGGCAGCACAACTTGGATAAAAGGCCAGGTCGCGCGCGAGTTGGTGCTGCGAGAACGACGCGACCACCGAGTCACGCGTCGGGTTCAGCAGGCGGGATGCCCGGGCGGGTCGCCGCAGACGACGACCGACGCGGGAGCGTCGCCGTTGGCGTTGTACGCGATCACTCGGAAGTAGCGGCGCACGGCACCACCGGAAATGACTTCGATGTACTCGAACCAAGGGGACGCATCAGGCGAGCCAAAGGCAACGCTGACGGGCTTATAGGAGTATTGCTGGGACAATATGTTGATGACATCGGTACCCGCGGTGGTCTTGCCGGTCGTGATGTTCAAGTCAGCGTTCACGGAGAACGGGCCGCTCGAGGCATCGGAGCGAAGCACGCGATAGCCGGTCACGTTGCTCACGGCGTTCCAACGAAGAACGATCTCCCGCGACCCGCCACCTGGCCTCGTCGCGACGACCTCGACGGCGCCCGGAACCGCGCCTCTTGTTGTGGTCGTGGTCGGTGTCGACACCGTTGTCGACGGGACAACGCCTGTGGTCGAGCTCATCGTCGGCGAAGAAGCGGACGTAGACGCAGAACTGGTGGTCGAAGGTGCGCTGGTGTTGCCATCGTCACCGCATGCGGCAATTACGCCCACCACGAACACGAATACGAACGTGACGATCCACCGTCGCCGGATGTTCGACAATCCACGAACGAAGGCCACAACGAGCCCCTTTCCATGTCCGTTGCGGCTGCGTCGACGACCGGCCGGTGAGCGACGCCGACGACATCGGCGCCACCGGCCCATGGTCGATTTGCGAAGCGGCACCGACCAGGGTCGAAGGTCACTGCGTCGGGCTACGAGGGAACCCCCGAAACGGGCGACGACGATTTGCCGATTGGCCTAAAGAATTGCGGCGACGCGGCCGATAAGTGGTGGTGCCCCGGAGGGGGGACGCCCGGACATGGCACTGCATCGTGCCGAGTCGCAAGGCTCGACGCGACCTCTCCTCACATTAGAGGAGACGTCGTGTCCCATTCGGCTTCGAGGCCATTGCGCGCGTGCAGCATTCGACGATTGCGTCGTCAGAACGTCATCACCGTCAAGCGGTGGACGGCGCTCGCCTTTGTGATCGCACTCATTGCCGTCACCCTGTCGCTCGGCGCAATCTCGGCGCCGCCGGCCAACGCCGTGTCAGTGGCCCCGATCGATCTCGGCCTCGCCGCACCATTTGCGATTCTGGCGGGCGACTCCATCGGGAACACTGCGACCGGACCAACGACCATCGTGCGCGGTGACGTCGGCGTGTTGGCCGCGGCCGGCGCCGTCACCGGCTTCCCGCCCGGTCTCGTCCGTGGCCACCTGTATGCGTCGGGCGCGCCTGAAGTAGTGGCCGCGCACGCCGCAATCGTTACCGCGTACGACGAGGCGACGAATCGCCCGAGCGATTTCGCGCTTGCCGGTGACTTGATCGGCCTGACGTTGCATCCGGGCGTGCACACCAACATCGCTGCCGTTGCCAACACCGGCACGGTCACTCTCGACGGCGACGGCGACACCAACGCGGTGTTCATCTTTCAGGTCGGAGGCGCGCTTGCGATGGCGGCCGGCGCCAAAGTCGTGCTGACCAACGGGACTCAAGCAAAGAACGTATTTTGGCGAGTGGATGGCGCAGGAGCAGTGGGTGCAGGAGCGCAGTTCGCGGGCACTCTGATGACGTCGGCCGCCATCGGCGTCGGTGCGAACTCGTCGTTCAACGGGCGGGCGTTGGCGTTGACCGGGGCAATCACCACGAACAGCAATCAGTTCTACTCGTCGCCGCCGGCCGTCACCATCGACGGTGGTTCGGTCGCGAACATCGCCGATGACACTCCGACGATCTCGGGAACCGCGGTCATCGATCTGCCCGCGACGGTCACTGTCACCATTCAGACGCAGGTCTTGTTGGCGGCCGTGCAGGCGAACGGCACTTGGTCGGTCGTTGCCGCGATTCTGCCCAACGCCGTCTATCCGGTGGTTGCGACCGTTGTCGATGCTGTCGGCAACCCGGGCACCGCCACACAATCGCTCACGATCGACACGGTACTGCCGGTGGTGGGCATCGTCGGCGGACCGACTCGTCTGACCGGCAATGCATCGCCCACGATCGCGGGAACCACCGATGTTGCACCCTCGAGCGTAGTGACGGTCACGGTCGACGGTCAGGTGTTGACGGCACTTGTGCAATCCGCGGGCACGTGGAACGTGACCGCCGCGCCGCTGTCCGATGGGACAAAGACCGTCGTTGCATCGGTAGTCGATGAAGCGGGCAACCCCGGCAGTGCTACGCAAACGTTGACGATCGATACGGTCGCACCCGTCGTGTTCATCGCGGGGGGCAACACGGCGTTGACCAACGATCCGTCACCGACGATCAGCGGCACGTCGACCGACCCCGGTGCGGCTGTGACGGTGACGGTGTCGGGGGTGACGATGCTGACGACCGTGCAGGGAAACGGCACTTGGTCGGTGACATCCGCGACATTGGCCGACGGACCCCATCCTGTCGCGGTATCGATCGATGACCCAGCGGGCAACAGCGGTGTCGCTTCACAGTCGCTGACGATCGACACGATCGCGCCCGGGATGACACTCGCGGGTGGCGCGGCGATCTCGACGACGGACACGACTCCGACGATCATCGGTTCGACGCCCGCCGCCCCCGGTTCGGTGGTGACGATGACGGTTGCGGGCCAGACGTGGACGACGCTCGTCCAACTCGGCGGGTCGTGGAACATCACACCGAATGCGTTAGCCATCGGAACGCACACGGTCTCGGCGTCGGTCGCCGATCTCGCCGGCAATATCAGCACGGCCACGCTGTCGCTCGACATCACTGCAGCGCCCGGCACGACCCCTCCTACCGGCACGATCCCGCCCGGCGGTACGCCGCCGGGCCTGCCCGCAGCGTCCGCGTTCGCGCCGGTGGGCCCGCATCGTGTCTTCGACACCAGGCTCGGTCAGTCACCCGGTTTGTTGCGCACCGTCAATCGGGCGAAGGTCGGCGGCCCGTACGTGCTCGAAGTCCGCTTGGTCGATCTCGAGGGTTTCGTGCCCGCGACCGGTGTCGGAGCGGTGTCGTTGAACGTCACCGTCGCCAACTCCGAAGCTTCTGGTTTCGTCACCGTCTACGCCTGCGGCGCGCGTGAAGCGGTCTCGAGCGTGAACTTCGCGGCGGGGCAAACGGTTGCCAACGCAGTGATCGCGCCCGTGTCCGCGCAAGGCAACGTCTGCTTCTACGCGTCGCAACCCACCGACATCATCGTCGACATCAATGGTTGGTTGCCCGAGGGGCAGGCATTCGCGGCCGTCGGTCCCAAGCGCCTATTCGATACTCGCCTCGGCGCCAGCGATCAGACGTTGCGCGCGGTGCAGAAGGCACCGATTGACTCCGGCGCGATGATCGAGGTCCAGGTGACCGACCTCGCCGGCGTGGTGCCGGCCGTCGGTGTCGATTCGGTCTCGCTCAACGTGACGGTGACCAATCCGGTCGCATACGGCTTCATCACCGTCTACGCGTGCGGCACGCGCGAGGCGGTTTCGAGCGTGAACTATGTGGCGGGGCAAACGGTCGCGAACGCCGTGATTGCTCCGATCTCTGCCCAGGGGACGGTTTGCTTCTTTGCGGTCGCGCAGACCGATCTGGTCGTCGACATCAACGGTTGGTTCAAAGCGTCACAAGGCTTCACCGGCGTCAGTCCGAAGCGGCTCTTCGACACGCGCGCCGGTAGCGGCGACGCACTGCGCTCGGTCGCCAAGATCAAGATCGGCGGCGCATATGTGCTCGAAGTCCACGTCAACGATCTTGCCGGCATCGTCCCGGCCTCGGGCGTGGCGGCGGTGTCGTTGAATGTCACCGCCACGAACGCCGACGCCGACGGTTATGTCACCGTCTTCGCGTGTGGAGCACGTGAGGATGTGTCGTCACTCAACTATGCCGCCGGTCGAACGGTCGCCAACGCGGTACTCGCGCCGGTGTCAGCCACTGGGACGATCTGCCTCTACTCGCTTGCGCCCACCGACGTCGTCGTCGACCTCAATGGATGGTTCGCGACGCCGGCATGATCTTCGGTCGTCCCACGGGTTCGGCCGCTAGAGCCCCGCGGCGTTCACCACGATCTCGCACCACCGATCGGCGGGAATGCGATCGGTGTTGACCACGAGGTCGTAGTGCGTCGGCAACTCGTTCGAGATGCCGTAGAACCGCTTGAGGTAGTCAGCGCGCCCCGCATCGTTGGAGCCGATCGACTTGGTCGCCTGCTTCTCGTCGAGACCGTTCGCGTCGATGAGTTGACGTACGCGAGTTGCAGGAGAGGCAGTGACCAACACCCGCAACACGTCGTCCCTATCGGGGAGTGCGTACGACGCGGCGTGCGAGACGATCACGACGTTGCCTTCGTCGGCGGTCTCGTTGATCGACTGGCGGATCAGGGCGCGCAGTGAATTCTTGGCCGGTTGAGGTTCGGCGGCGTAGGCGGTCACAAACATCTCGGCTGGCCCCGTGGCGGCGCCGACCGCCATCTCGCGCACGATGCGCGACAGCAGCGACTTGCGCCGCTCGACGTCGGCCAAGTCGTCGACGTTCACGTTTTGGCTTTCGGCTGCCCGAGTGACGATTTCTTCGTCGACGAACCGGTAGCCCAGCTTGTCGGCCACGAGACGACCCAAGTCCGTCCCGTTGGCCCCGGTTGCGTGCGACACACAGATCACCGTTCGGCTCATGGACCGCAACAGTACGGCGCGCGACGGGTCGCGTGCAGGGTGCATCGTGGCCGAGCAACGACGCGGCCTGCGCCGGCTCGTCAGGTCGGGGCGAGGGGTACTTCGCCGACAACCGTGCAACGGCGCAGCTTGCGGTGCCGGGGATAGTGGTCGGGCAGCGCGAGGTGCATCGTGCGGCGCTCGTCCCATACGACGAGGTCGTCGACGGCCCAGCGCCAGCGGCATTGGAAGCGGGGTTGCACCGCGTGGTCGTGCAGGAATCGCAACAGCGCGTCGCTCTCGTCACGATGCATACCGACGATATGGTCCATCCAGTAGCCCGCCATGAAGAGTGCGACCCGATCGGAGTCGGGATTGCGGCGAACGAGGGGGTGCTCGACCCCTCGTGCATACGCATTCTTGAATCGCGCCGCCGACTCGACGTCGACCAGGCCCGCGATGCGTTCCATCGCATTGGCCTCGATCTTGTAGTGCACCTGCAGGCCGCACAACAGTTGCTGCATCGTCGGCGAGAGTGCATCGTACGCCGCTGCGGTATCGGCCCAAACCGTGTCACCGCCCGCGTCGGGCACGACCTTGGCCGAGAGCATGCCGAACTTGGGTGGGCGCGGTTCCCAGGGAATGTCGCTATGCCAACGGAACGCCTTCGGCGGGCTGGCCTCGTTGTCCTCGACCCATTCGAGCGGCACATCCATGCCGGCGCAACGAAACGGCGCGTACACCTGCAACTCGCCCCAGTGGCGCGCCAACGCGAGCTGTTGGTCGTCGTCGATGGGTTGATTGCGCACGACCACGACCCCGTGCGTCACGACGGCGTCATGGATCGCCGCGGCGTCGTCGTGCGTGATGTCGTGGCTGAGGTCGATGCCCTCGAGCACCGCACCGAACCCGGCAGTTATCGGCTGGGCATGGAGCCGCACGACGGTCATGACGCCACGCTACGACGTGGCGCGGCGCCTGTCACGGGCGGTCGCGGGCTCAGTAGCGCAACGACTTGTCGATGACGTAGCGCAGCGGCTCGCCGCGGACGAAACGCCGGGCATTCTCCACGATGACCTCTTGGCGCTTCGCGTCGGTATCGCTGCCAAAGCCGGCGACGTGGGGAGTGATGATGACATTGTGCAGTCGCCACAACGGATGATCGGACGGGAGTGGTTCGATCTCCGATACGTCGATTGCGGCGCCGCTGATAGCGCCGCGCTCGAGCGCATCCGTGAGATCATCGAGACGCACGGTCTCGCCGCGGCCGATGTTGATCAGGTGGGCGGACCTCTTCATCGCGTCGAAGCGGGACGCGTCCATCATCCCTTCGCTCACCGGTGTGTGCGGCACGGTGAGCACTACCCAGTCCGCCGCGGGAAGCAATCGGTCGAGCTGATCGATGTGGTGCAACTCGTCGACGTCGGCGCGCACCCGCTCGGGGAATGTGTCGACGCCGACGACCCGTATACCGAACGAGCGCGCACGCGCTGCCGTGGCCGCGCCCACTTCGCCCACGCCCACGAGCAGCATCGTGGTCGCGGCGAGGTCGACGATGCCGATGTCGTCGAGATCTCGATGCCACTGCGCGTGCAGTTGCTCCGCGGCGTAGCGCGGCAGAGCCCGGGCGAACGACAGCACGAACGCCATGATGTGATTCGCCAAGTTGTCCCGGTAGACACCGCGCAAGTTGGTGACAACGACAGGATGGTCGATGAGTTCGGGGAAGAAGAACGACGGTGGTGGCGCCGCGGCCGGCGCCTGCAACCACCGCAGATTCGGTGTGGCCGCGAGTAGCTCGGGGGTGAGCATCCCGAACACCGCCGACGCCGACGCCAGCAGCGGACGCGGGTCGGCACCCAGTTCCGCGACGACGACACGCATCTCTGGCACTTCTGCCCCCACCGCCTCTGCCCACGCCTGCATGGGTGCCATGTAAAAGCCGTCCACATGCAGGAACACCATCGTCTCGCCCGCCATAACTTCTCGCCCTTCTGCACCATCGTCGGTCACGCGGCCCGAGCGTATTTCGCCGAGCGAGCGGGGGAGTGCGGGGCCCGTGGTCAGCCGAAATACGCCCGGCTGGCCCCGTCAGTGGTCCGAACGGCCCACCTGCCTCACGTGATTCCTAACGAAAGCCCGGTGTTGGCACTCATTCGCGGCGCTCGACGCGCCGATGTTCATGCAGATGAACGGGCCCATGGGCGGGATCATGGTCGTCAGACCGCTTCCAGACGGCGGATCTGTCGCGACATCAGCGCGTCGTTGGAGGGTGCCGCTGTTGCGCGTACTGGTGATCGGCGGTGGCGCGCTGCTGACGGTGTCGCTGTTCTGGGGCATGCAGGGCGTGGGCCGCGACGGCGTCGCCCCGCTGGCCGGTGGTCTCGCGGTGGCCGCGGTGTTGGTCGGCGTGCGCATGCATCTCAAAGGTGACGCGGCGCGCAAGTCGCATTCGTCGCGATCTTGGTGGTTGCTCGGCGCCGGCATCGCGGTGTTGGCGGCGACCAGTGCAGGCACGAGTGCCGCGCCCCGCCACGGTGGATTCGCGGCGCTGATCGCCGTGGCCGCCTACCCGTTGCTCGCACTCGGTCTCCTGCGGTTGTTGACCGCACGCCTGCCGCATCGCAGCGCCGACGTACTGGCGCAGGCCGGCATGGTGGCCACTGTCGTCGGGTTCGGCTTCGCTGCAGTGCTGGCGCCCGAATGGCACAACCAGCTCGCTTCGCCGTACGCACTCGCGATCTTGGCGCTGCCTGCACTGGACGCGGCAATGCTCGTCATCGCGGTGCGCGTTCTCGTGCTACCCGGTGATCGGCTGTTCGTCTCACGCTCGGTGGTCCTGGCGGTTGCGTATCTGTTGGGCGCGCACATGGCGGCCGCGATGGGCACGTTCAGCGGGTGGGCAGTACCCGATGGCGTCGTGCGCGTGTTGCTCGTTTGTTCGTTCACGTTCTGGGCGGCGGGCGCCTTGGATCCGAGCATGCGGCGGCTGGCCGAGCCGCTCGCGGAAGACCCGCCGACGTTCAGCACCATCCACTTCGTACTGATCGAGATCGGCATGTTGGCGACCCCGATCCTCGTCGCGCTCTGCGCTCGACGCGGCACGGTGATCACCGCGGGCGCGGCCATCGCGGCCGGGATGGTCTCGGGTGTGTTGGCTGCCTACGTGGGCCACCTCTTGTGGCAACGCGGCGCGCTCGAGCGAAGCGCACTGCACGACTCTCTCACCGGCCTGGCCAATCGAACGCTGTTCGCCGATCGCGTTGCGCGCGCGATCGCCCACGCCCGCCGCCACGAGCTACCTGTCGCGGTGTTGCTGGTCGACCTCGATCACTTCAAGAAGGTCAACGACAGCATGGGCCATAGCGCGGGCGACATCCTCCTGCGTGAAGTCGCCCGGCGGCTGCAAACGACCGTCCGCGAGGAGGACACGGTCGCGCGACTCGGTGGCGACGAGTTCGCAGTGCTCTTGCCCCACGTCGCCGGCATCGAGGCCGCAGCCTTCGTCGGTGAGCGACTGCTCGCCGCGTTCGCGGCCCCGGTTACCATTGCCGAACAGCAGATCATGATCACCGCCAGCATCGGGATCAGCGTCTATCCCGACGATGGCCCCGACCTCGAGGCGCTGATCGAAGGCGCGGACGCCGCCATGTATCGGGCGAAGGACCAGGGCCGCAACGCCGTCGAGATCTTCAGCCCGGCGTTGCTCACCCAGGCCCATGAACGGCTTGCGCTCGAATCAGCGTTGCGCCTCGCAGTCGACAGCAACGAGTTGATCCTGCACTATCAACCCAAAGTCGACCTGCGCAGCGGCTCGATCTGCGGAGCCGAAGCGCTCGTGCGCTGGAATCATCCCGAGAAGGGCCTGCTGTTCCCCGGACATTTCGTGCCGCTGGCCGAGCAGAGTGGCCTGATGGTGCAAATGGGGGAGTACGTCATTGCGGCCGCTCTCGAACAGTTGCAGCGATGGCGCTCCAGCGGGCTTCCGCCTCTGATCATGTCAGTCAACGTGTCGGTTCGTCAGCTCCGCAGCGGCTTGGCCGACTACATCGCCCGCGCGTTGCGCATGACCGGCGTCGACCCTCGCTCACTGGAACTCGAGCTCACCGAGAGCGCCGCGGTGGAGAGTCTCGAGGTCACCGCGGCGGAGCTCAATGAGCTGCGCGCGATCGGCGTGCGTTGCAGCATCGACGATTTCGGCACGGGCTATTGCGGGCTCAGCTACCTCAGCCGTCTACCGATCGACGTACTCAAGATCGACCGGTCCTTCATACACGCAATGAGCGCGGCCGACGCGTCGATCGTGAAGGCGATCATCGCGCTCGGGCACAGCCTGGGGCTGCGCGTGGTGGCCGAGGGAGTCGAAACCGCAGAGCAGCTCGCGTATCTCGCGGCACGCGACTGTGACGAAATACAGGGTTACTTGTTCAGCAAACCCGTGACCGCGGACGAATTCACCCGGCTGCTCATCGAGCACGTACCCGGTGGCCCGGGCCGGCTGCCGGTGCGTACAGCGGTCGAGTCGGGCAACCAGCTTCGCGTCATCGATGCGCGCTCGGCGGCAGGGGTGTTCTGAGCTGTTGTGGCGAGCTCAGACGAAGCAACGAATGGCGAACATGGCGGTGAGTACCGCGGTCGTCGCGACAACGCCCGGGACGTAGGCGCGAACGACCGGGCTGCGCCACAAGTGCTCCGCGCGGTCACGCACGCCCTGTAGTCGCGGCCGCTCGCCGATGAAGTCGAGACGGTACCGAATCGGCGCCGCCACGTTCATGGGCCGAATGGGCTCAGTACCACTTGCCCTTTGCAAATCCACCGAAGGCAACGAGGCCGACAAGGGCCACGATGATGCCGAGGAGGAGGCTCCAGAACAAGGCGATGACGATGCCGGCGATGACGAGTGCGCCTCCGACACCGATGCCTGTGCTCCGTGAAGATGATGTGGTTGCCACGTTGTTCCTCTCTGTGGGATGAGTCGTTGTACCCAGGGTGAGCTCCCGTCAACCGAGGTCTTCCACATTTCTCTATAGATCTCGGTCCCTTGCTTCACTTGCCCCGGCCCAGGTCGATGAGCGTGGTGGGTCTCGAGATCCGCTGAGAGTGGAAGCCGGTGCCCGTAGTGCCTCACACGATCCTGCGGCGCACCACGGTGCTCCTCATCGGAGTCAGCGACGCGGAGGCGCAGCGGTGCCACGCTCGCTTGGACGAGATCGCTCCCGACGAGTTCGACACGGCGCGGGTGCGAACTCTTGACGAGGCCATGATGCGCCTCGAGGACCGTGTCACCGACTGCGCCGTGCTCGACCTCGAAGGGTCGGACTCGCGCCGTGCGATCGCTGCAGTGGAAATGCTCGCAGCACGCGCGCCTGGCGTTGCCCTCGTCGTGTTGACCGGCTCTGAGGATCATGAGTACGGCATGGCCATACTCGAAGCGGGCGCGGACTTCTACGTGATCAAGAACACACTGCAGAGCAAGCTCTTTGCCCGCTGTATCCGCCACGCGGTGTCACGAAAGCGCGCGGAGACTTCATTGGCCGAGGCTCAGACCATCTCCCGCATCGGAAGCTGGGACATGGACATGACGACATCGACCGTGCGATGGTCGCGCGAGCTCTACCGCGTGTTCGACGTCGACGACGACACCGAGCCGACCTTCGGTGCGCTGTTGCATCGAATGCACCGAGACGACCGGGCATCGGCGCTGAAAGCGTTTCAGAGTGCGTTGGATGAACACGTCCCGTTCATGATCGAGTTCCGCGTGCAGCCTGCTGATGGCACGGTCCGATGGGTGCGCACCAAGGGACGGGTCGAGTTCGACGACGACGGTTGTGCGCAACGTCTCATCGGTACTGCCCAGGACATCACCGAGCAGCGTGCCGCGAGAGATACGTTGCTCCACCAAGCGTTCCACGACCCCTTGACCGGTCTGCCAAACCGATTGTTGCTCCTCGACCGACTGACGCAGGCATTGGCTCGCCTCGCTCGACGACCCTCGACCGTCGCCGTCATCTACCTCGACGTCGACCGGTTCCGGGTGTTCAACGACAGCCTCGGTCACGCCGCCGGCGATCAACTGCTCATCGCGGTCGCGGCGCGCCTCGCCGATCTCGTCCGCCCCGAAGACACTCTGGCGCGCACCGGCGGCGACGAGTTCGTTGTGCTGTGCGAAGGTCTGGCCGGCGAAGACGAAGCGGTCGGTCTTGCCGATCGCATCTGCTCGTCGATGCAAGAACCGTTGGCCTGGGAGGGCCGAGATCTCGTCGTCACGATGAGTGCCGGCATCGCGCTCGCGACCAGCGACTCTCTCAGCCCCGAGACGTTGCTCAGGGATGCCGACGCCGCGATGTACACCGCAAAGCGGGAACGGCGCACCCGGTGCGCTGTCTATGTCGCGGCGATGCGCGAGAAGGCAGTCGGGCGGCTCGATACCGAGATGATGCTGCGGCAATCCATCCTGGACGGCGGCCTGCGTCTTCACTATCAGCCGATCGTGTCGCTTGTCGATGCTCGGGTATTGGGACACGAGGCGTTGGTGAGATGGCAGCACCCGACACACGGCCTTGTCGCTCCCGATCAATTCATCACGATCGCCGAAGAGAGCGGGCTGATCGTTCCGCTCGGCGCGTGGGTGATCCGCCAGGCGTGCCGCCAAGCAAGGCAGTTCCAGACGCGCGACGAGCGGTGGTCTGACCTGACGATGTCGGTCAACCTGTCAGGCCGACAACTCGGGCAGTTGGATCTCACCGACGTGATCAGCTCCGCGCTACGCGATGCCGATTTGAGGCCGGAGCATCTCGAGTTGGAAATGACCGAGAGCGTGTTGATGGACGACGCCGCGACCACCATCACCATCCTGCAAACGCTGAAAGACCTCGGTCTGCATCTCGGCGTCGATGATTTCGGCACCGGCTATTCGTCGCTGGCGTACCTGCGGCGCTTCCCGGTCGACGTACTCAAGATCGATCGTTCGTTCATCGACGGATTGGGCCGGGACCTCGAAGACTCCGCCATCGTGGCCGCCCTCGTGAGCCTGGCCGACACGCTCGGGCTCACCACGATCGCCGAAGGGGTCGAGACCGAACTCCAGCGCGAGGCGCTTCTCGTGCTCGGCTGCACGCGTGCACAGGGCTACCTCTTTGGTCGTCCCGTCGCGGCGCACGATGCCGAAATCGCGCTCGATCATGCTGCGGAGATTCTGTCCAAGACGGTCTGAATGCATCATCTTCGACGCGGAACTGCCGATCTCAATGCCGAGGACCAGATGTCCAACGCAGCTGCGCCCGCGATGTCGTGATCTCCTCTGGAGTGCGCAATGTCCGATCCCGCGGTGGCAATCGGCGACCCTGATGACGCTCTCGATGCCAAGCAGTTGCTGCGGGTGTTGGCGCAGGTCAAAGCAGGCGACTTTTCGGCCCGAATGCCTCTCGACTGCACGGGTGTGGCGGGAAAGGTTGCCGATGGGCTCAACGACGTCATCATTGCGAACCAAGCCCTCGAACAGGAGTTGGCCCGCGTCAGCCAAGTCGTCGGCAAGAACGGAAAGCTCTCGCAGCGGCTGGTGCTGGGCGGATGGACGCAGTGCTGGTCAGGCAGTGTCGAGTCGGTCAACAATTTGATCGACGATCTCGTGCGTCCCACCATCGAGATGCAACGAGTTATAGGTGCAGTCGCCGGGGGTGACTTGAGCCAAAAAGTGTCCGCCGATGTCCGCGGTGAGATGCTCGAACTCAAGAACACGATCAACGCGATGGTCGACCAGCTCAACGGCTTCATCTCGGAAGTGACGAGAGTCGCGCGTGAAGTGGGCACCGAGGGCAAGCTCGGTCAGGCAGCGGCGGTGACGATCGAGGTCGGCGGCGTGTGGAAGGACCTCACGGACAACGTCAACCTCATGGCCGGCAACTTGACCGGCCAGGTACGCAACATCGCAGAGGTGACGACCGCGGTTGCCAACGGCGACTTGAGCAAGAAGATCTCGATCGACGTCAAGGGCGAGTTCCTCGAGCTGAAGAACACCGTCAACGCGATGGTCGATCAACTCAACGCGTTCGCCGGAGAAGTGACGAGGGTGGCGCGCGAGGTCGGCGTCGAAGGAAAGCTCGGCGGTCAGGCCCAGTCCAAAGAAGTAGCGGGCGTGTGGAAGGACTTGACCGACAATGTCAACCAACTGGCCGCCAACCTGACCAACCAGGTGCGCGCGATCGCAGAAGTCGCGACGGCAGTAACCGAAGGTGACCTCACCCGCCAGGTACAGATGGAAGCCAGCGGCGAAGTTGCGGCGCTCAAAGACAACCTGAACGAGATGATCCGCAATCTGCGAGAGACCACCAGAGAGAACGTCGAGCAGGATTGGTTGAAGACGAACCGGGAGCGCTTCACGCGGATGCTCCAGGGTCAACGTGATCTCGAGACGGTGTCGAACATGATCCTGTCGGAGCTGGCACCACTCGTGTCGGCCCAACACGGCGTCTTCTACTCGATGACGAGTCCCTCTGACAGTGGTGAGCGAATCCTGCAGCTACAAGCCGGCTACGGCTATGACGAGCGTCGACACATCTCGACGTCGTACCGCCTTGGCGAAGGCTTGGTCGGCCAATGTGCCAAGGAAAAGAAGCGAA
>JBDTLT010000117.1:0-16070 GCA_039934635.1 Acidimicrobiales bacterium | reverse complement strand
CGACGGCACCACCGAAACCACCATCCCCCCAATCCGACAACCCGGCTTACCGTGGAACGGATGAACGCGAGCGGCATGTGTCGGGCACGCGCGAATCAAGGGACGCGGACGATTCGAGCCTGTTGGCAATCGAGGATCTCCTGCGTACGTCTCGCAGTCTCAGCGAGATGATGCGACGGGATCATCGGCCAGAGGTGATGCTCGAGGTGATATCCCATTCCGAGCATCGATGCCGGCACGATGCGGCCTCGCACCGTCTTCGACTGTTGGAACGGGGTCACGCCGTGGGCATCGTGGACCGCGGTGACCGAGATGAGTGGGAACAGCCAACTCCCGACGAGGCCAACCGCGACGTAGACACTCAAGGCTCGGTGCGATCCTTGGAGCGCGCCGACGGCCGCACCCGTGACGATTGCGACGTGTACCGCAAACTCAACGAACAGCGTGGCACGGTGCGTCGCCTGTGAGCGCCATGCCCATGCCCACAGGCGGTACCGGTAGCGCGGCCCTTCGAGCAGCACGCGCCACACCGACCATGTCGCCATGTACGCCTCGGGGTCGCCCGGGCCGGGAAACTGTCGATGGTGCGCGGCGTGGGTGGCTTGCAGCGCGTGACCGCTGTCGAGCATGAGCAATGCGAGAAGGCCGAGCAGCATCGAGTTGGTGCGTTGCTGTAAGCCGAGTGAGCGATGCATGAGGTCATGCACGATCACGACATTGGCGAGAAAGACAATCGGAACAAGGAGAACGGCGATCAACCAGTGCCCAGTGAACGACGCCCACGCGTACGCCGAGACGACGAAAAGCGGTCGACCGACAGCGAGGGTCAGTTGCGAATGGGACGTGAGCCGTAAGTCGTCGCCCAGCTCGGCGACCGGAGGTGCGATCTGCGCTCGCGCCCGCAGGCGACGGATCGCGCCATCCGCGACTGCACCTTCGAGAATGGCAGTCATGGGTTCACCCGCAACATCGCGAGGAATGGCGTCACGTAGCCGAGCATCGCGTCGGCTTCGTCGAACAATGCCTGCCCGTTGTGGCGATCGCCTTCGAGTTGGGCCATGAGTTCGATGCCGAGAAACAACGACACCATCGCCCGCGCGAGAGCCTGGGCGTTGACCAACCGTTGAAGCTGATGCGCATTCGCGATCCGATCGATGACGTCGGCGGTCAGATCGATCCAGGGCTGCACCCGCTGTGCGATCGCAGGACCCAAGCCCGGGATTGCAGCGGCGCCGCCGACGAGCGCCGCCATCACCGCAATGTGACCGGCTTCGTAGTCCTCGCGGTTGAGCGCCGCAGTGGTTCGAATCAATTCGACGACGTCGGTGATCTCACTGGTGGCCTCTCGATACCGGGCGAGGCGGGCCCCGCTCGACTCGTCCAGCGCGGCGAGCAGTAGCTCGTTGACGGACCCGAAGTGATAGAAGACCGCCGCCGAATTGAACCCCGCCCTGGCCGCGATCGCCCGAGCACTCGCACCCACGAAGCCCTCTTCGCGAAGTACGGCAATAGTCGCCGCGATCAGGGCCGATCGCGCGGCTCCTTGGTCCACCGCGGCGGGCCGACCCCGACCTCGAGTTCCTGATTTCGCCATGCCCGCTCCAATTAACCGAGTGATTACATCATTTGATGAATATAGTGGGCGGAAGACGAGCAGGCAAGGGGCGCCGGGCGGCCGGCGGCGTCGCCGTGGCGGGGCCATCAGACCGCTTTCCCGGGGCTGCCTAGTATCCCCCGAGTGAAACCCGCACCTTTCGATTACCACGCACCGACGACGGTCGACGAAGCCGTTGCGTTGCTCGCCGAGCACGGCGACGAAGCCAAACCGCTGGCCGGTGGCCAGAGCCTGGTGCCGTTGCTGGCCCTTCGCCTCACTCGCTTCGCCCATCTGGTCGACCTCAACGAGGTGACGTCGTTGTCGTCGATGTCGCGTCAGGGGGACGACTTCACGATCGGCGCCATGGTGCGCCAGGACGAGGTCGAGTTCGCGTCCGACGTTGCGGCGGCGGTGCCACTGCTCGCACGGGCGACTCCGTTGATCGGGCACTTCCAGATCAGGTCGCGGGGCACGGTCGGCGGTTCGCTCGCCCACGCCGATCCCGCGTCGGAGTATCCGGCGGTCGCGCTCGCACTCGACGCGGTCTTCGACATCAAGGGCAAGAACCACGCGCGTTCGGTGGCGGCGCGCGACTTCTTCGTGGGCACATGGACTACGTGTCTCGAGCCCGACGAGCTCCTCGTCGCTGTCCGATTTCCGGCAGCGGGCAAGCGCATGGGCTTCTCGATCGACGAAGCGACTCGACGCCACGGTGACTTCGCGATGGTCGGCTGCGCGTGTGCGGTTGGCGTCGACGGTTCGGGCGCGATCGATCGAGCCGCGGTGGCGTTGTTCGGCGTCGGCTCGACTCCGATCCGCGCCGAAGCGGCGGAGCAGGCGTTGATCAAACTGCGTCGCGACGACCTCGGCCCCAGCGCACTCACGGAAATTGCGCAATTGGCGGTGCGCGATCTCGATCCACCCAACGACGTGCACGCAACAAGTAGGTATCGCAGAGATGCCGGCGCAGTTCTGGTCGGTAGGGCAGTGGCCGCGGCAACTGCGGAGGCCACCAATGGCTGAAATGTCGGTTTCGGTCACGGTCAACGGCTCGTCGCATGCGGCGAGCATCGAACCGCGCAAGACGCTGGGCGATTTCCTGCGCGACGACTGTGGCCTCACGGGTACCCATCTCGGATGCGAGCACGGCGCCTGCGGTAGCTGCACGGTGCTGCTCGACGACAAGGCCGTGCGATCCTGCCTGCTGTTCGCGGTGCAGGCCAACGGCCGCGACGTCACGACTGTCGAAGGGCTCACTCGGGGAAAGGGCGAGCTCGGCATCGTCCAGCAAGCGTTCATGGAAGGCCACGGTTTGCAATGTGGCTTCTGCACACCGGGCTTCATCGTGTCGGTCACCGCACTGTTACGGGACAACCCGAACCCCACGCATGACGAAGTCGCCGTCGGCCTGTCCGGCAACCTATGTCGCTGCACCGGCTATCAAGGCATCTTCAAAGCCGTCGAGATCGCCTCACGCCGCATCCGCGAGACCGGAGACCGCCCATGAACTCGATCGCTACATCGGGTGTGCCGCGATTCGTCGGGCAATCGGTTCACCGCAAAGAAGACCCCCGCCTCGTCAGCGGCAATGGCACGTATCTCGACGACGTCAAGTTGCCCAACATGTTGCACGTGTCGTTCGTGCGCAGCGATGTTGCGCGTGCCCGCATCACGCGTCTCGACGTGAGCGCGGCGCGTACGGCAAAGGGTGTGCACGCGGTGTTCACGGCGGCCGATTTCGCGCCGGCGGTCAAGGGCACGCTCGCCGCCACGATGTTCATGGAGATGCCGATCGCGACGCTGCGCCCGCTGGCCGACGGTGATGTTCGCTTCGCCGGCGAAGCAATCGCGATGGTCGTGGCCGATAGCCGGTATCTCGCCGAGGATGCCTGCGAACTCATCGAGGTCGACTACGAGGTGCTGACACCGGTCGTCCACTTCGAGCACGCAGCTGCGGACAAGGTCAACTTGGTGCATCCCGAGCGGGGCACCAACGTGATGTCGAGCGGCGGCGTCCAGCACCCCGAGCTCGAGGCGATATTCGCTGCGGCGCCTCACGTCTTCACCGAAACCATCCGCCAAGATCGCCAGTCGCAAGTGCCGATGGAGCCCCACGGAATCATCGTGCGCTGGAAGGAATACGACCGCGAGTTGCATGTGTGGAGTAGCTGCCAACGGGTGCACGAGGTACGGGCCACGCTGTGCCGGGTGCTCGGCCTGGGCGAGCACTCCATCCACGTGACGCAACGCGACGTCGGCGGAGGGTTCGGCCAAAAGGGCGCGATGCGCACCGAGGAGATCGCCACCGCGCTCGGCGCCTACTTGATGGGTCGCACGCTGAAGTGGGTCGAGGATCGCCGCGAGAATCTGGTGTCCGGCGGGCACGCGCGACTTGACCGCATCACGGTGACGATGGCGTTCGACGACGACGCCAACATTCTCGGCGTTCGCTTCGATCACCTCGAAGACGCGGGCGCGTATCCGGCAAGCGGCAATATCGGCGGCATGATCGCCATGATGTTCTCAGGCCCATACCGCATGCAGCGCATCGGTTGGTCGAGTGCGGCCGTGTTCACCAACACGTGCGGCCGCAATGCCTATCGCGGGCCATGGAATCTCGAGACCGTCGCTCGTGAACAGATGATGGACCTCGCGGCCCGCCGCTTGGGCATCGACCCGATCGAACTGCGGCGACGCAACATGATCCACGTCGAAGACCTGCCCTTCAAGAACGCGGGTGGCGCGACGTATGTGGGGGTCGATCCCGAGAGCTGCTTCGATCAAGCGTTGGCCATGCTCGATTACGACGACTTCCGGCGACAACAAGCCGAAGCCTTGGCCTCGGGCCGGCTGCTCGGTGTCGGCGTGTCGCTGTTCATCGAGCCGACCGCGTTGGGCGTCGGCACATTGATCGGCACCGAAGCCGCGCACGTCAAGATCTCACTCAACGGCCACGTTACGGTTGCGCTCGGTACCGGCGGTCACGGCCAGAGCATCGCGACGACGATGGCGCAGATCGCGGCCGACGAACTGGGCGTCGATTTCGCCGATGTGACGGTCATCGAAGGGGATACCGACATCTCACCGATCGGTGGCGGCACCGGTGGCAGCCGTTCGGGCGTGATCGGGGGCGCCGCGGTGCATCAATCCGCCAGCAAGGTGCGCGACAAGGTGGTGGCCATCGCGGCCCACATGCTCGAAGCTGCACCCAACGATCTGGAGGTCGCGCAGAGTCGCATTTCCGTGCGGGGCACACCTTCGCGCGGCGTGTCGTTCGCCGAGGTAGCGAAGCTCGCCTATGTGTCGACGGCCAAGCTGCCTCCGCAGACCGAAGGTGGTCTCGAGGCAATCACGCGCTATTCGACGCCGAGCATCACGTGGGCCAACGCCTGCCACATCTGCACAGTCGAGATCACACCGACCAGCGAAGTGAAATTGCTGCGCTACATCGTCAGCGAAGACTGTGGCGTGATGATCAACCCGATGGTCGTCGAGGGTCAGATTTCGGGCGGCGTCGTGCAGGGGATCGGGGCGGTGATCCACGAGGGATTCGTGTACGACGACGCCGGCAATCCGCTCACGACGACGTTCCTCGACTATCTCATCCCGACCACCACCGACATTCCGGTGTTGGAGATCGGCCACATGGAAACCCCCGCGAGCGGGCCTGGCGGCTACAAAGGCGTCGGCGAAGGCGGCGCGATCGGCGCGGTTCCCGCGGTGCGCAACGCGATCTCTGATGCGCTCGCGCAAGTGGGCTCTCCGGGCATAACGGGGCCGGTCCGCCCCTGCGATGTGCACGATCTGCGGGCTCTGCAGGTGTAGCGTTCGGCCTCGGCGGGTACTCCCGTTGCGGATCACAAAGGAGGCGATGCATGATCGCTCTTCCCGTGTTGTCGATCGTCGCCGGCATGCTGTTGCGCTGGGCCTTCGGCGGCTCCGCGGTCACCGGCGCGATCGGCTTGGTGCTGATCGGCCTCGGCACCGTGTGGCTCGCTGCAATGGTCGTCACCGGCCGGTGGTGGCAGCGCAGAGAACAATCGCTGCCTGATTCGAGCAGAACGCGCACCGAAACCCGCGCCTGATCCCTTGCTCACCCTCGAACTCGCTGTCGAACGTCGCACATAGCGCGACATTCGACAGCCGGAACGGGTTCTGACGGTCGCGGTGCGGCAGACTGGAGGGATGCGAGGGAGGGTGCATGGCGGAGCGTGAGCTGGCGATGACCGGCATCGGCGGGCAGGGTGTGCAGTTCGCGGCGCAGGTGATGTCGCGGGGCGCGATCGCCGAGGGTCGTCAGGTGATGATGTTCGGCAGCTACGGCGGCATGATGCGCGGTGGCAACACCGACGCCACGCTGGTGGTCGCCGACGGGCCGATCGAGTCCCCGCCGACAGTGCCGCGAGTATGGGCGGCGATGGTCATGCACCACGAGTACTGGTCATTCGTACAACAACAGCTGCGCCCGGGCAGCGTCGTGTTCGTGAATTCGACGATCTTTCGGGGCGAGCTCGATGCGAGTTATCAGGTGATCGAGTTGCCGGTGACCGACATCGCGGTCGATGTCGGCAACATCATGGGCGCGTCGATGGTCATGGCCGGCGCCATCTCCAAGGCAACCGGCTTGGTGTCGCTCGATTCGTTGCTCGGTGCGGTCGAGGCATCGCTGCCGTCGTATCGCGTCAAGCACGTCGCCATCAATCACCAAGCGCTTCGAGCCGGGTTCGATGCAATCGACGCCGAGGTCGCGCCGGCCTGGTCTGCACGGGTGGGGGCGTGATGCGCAGCGTATTGACGCGGGGCAGCGTCGTGATCGACGTCGAAGCGTGCAAGGGTTGCGACCTCTGCATCGATGCCTGCCCTCCTGACGTGTTGGTGATGACGACGCACGAGGTCAACACGCGGGGCTATCGCTATCCGTTGTTGTTGCCCGGATGCACGGGATGCAAAGCGTGCTCGCAGATCTGTCCTGATTTCGTGTTCCAGGTCTACAAGTACGACAAGCCGATCGAGATCGAGGTCGCCGAATGACCGCACAACTCTTAGAGGGGTCCGACGCGGTTGCGCACGCGATGGTCGCGGCGGGGTGTCGTTTCTTCGCCGGTTATCCCATGACGCCGTTCACCGAAGTGCTCGAGCACATGGCCAAGCTGCTCCCTCCTGTCGACGGTGTGTGTATGAACGCCGAGAGCGAACTCGAAGCGGTGGGCATGGCGTGGGGCGCGGCGGCAACCGGCACCCGCGCCGCGACCGGCTCGACCGGGCAGGGTTTGTCGTTGATGCAAGAGTCGTTGGCCGAGATCACACTGGCGCATTTGCCGCTGGTGGTGTTGAACATGGCCCGCGCGCAGGGTGACTACTACCAGGCGACGCGCGGTGGTGGCCACGGTGACTACCGCCATTTGGTGTTGGCGCCGATGGACGTGCCCGAGGCGGTCGAGCTCACACAGCTTGCATTCCATCTTGCGGACACATGGCGCAACCCGGTGATGGTCTTCGGTGATTACTACTTGGCGCATACGTATCAGTCGGTCGATGTGCAGCCGATCGATTTCGGGCCGGTACCGGTCAAGGATTGGGCGCTCGACGGCTCGTCGAGTGGCACTGGTCGGGCCAAGCTGATTTCACCGCTCGGTGACTTCAAGCAACGCGACGACGTCGGCTACGACTTGTCCGACTACTACCTGCGTTGCGCGGCCAAGACCGCAGCCATGGTGGCCGGTGTCGAGCCGATGATCGATATCGGCTACTGCGACGACGCCGACGTGGTGGTCGTCGCTTTCGGTACCGCCGGCAAGTACATCCGCTACACCGTGGCGCAGATGCGCGCCGACGGATTGCGAGTCGGCTACGCCCGGCCGATCACGTTGTTCCCTTTCCCGAGTGAAGCGATCGTGCGGGCGACGGCCGGCGCGCGGCGCGTCGCGGTCTACGAAAACAACATGGGCCAGATGGTCGACGACGTGCGCCTCGCCGTGCTCGGTCGGGCGCCGGTCGATTTCATCGGTGGCCTCAGCCTCGATTCGTCGGGCTTCGGCATCGCTCCCGATTACAACGTCGACGTTCTTCGGCGCAAGATCACCGCAGTCATGGAGGCATCGTCATGAGGAAGATCGAGGGCTTGACGGTGATCCCTACCGACACCGCGCCCGAGCATGCCCGGCTCGTCGACGATTTCACGCCGTCGCTGATCGATGTAGGCGCGCACAACCTGTGCCCCGGTTGCGGCGAACCGATCGCCATGCGCTCGCTCCTCGAGATCGTCGAAGAGCTCGCCGTGATCGATCGCGCCATCGGCGTGTTCGGTATCGGCTGCTACACGGCCTTCTCGAACAATCTCGACTGTGAGGTGTTGCAGGCGCTGCACGGTCGCGCACCGTCATTGGCCACCGGCGTCAAACGGGCCAAGCCCAACACGCTCGTGTTCACCATTCAGGGTGACGGCGACATGGTCAACGAAGGCCTCCAAGAGGTCATCCATGCCGCCGCCCGCGGCGAGAACATCACCTGCGTGATGCTCAACAACGGCGTTTTCGGCGAGACCGGTGGTCATATCACCGCGGCAACGGTCATGGGGCAACGCACCAAGAACTCACTCGAAGGACGCAACGCCAAAGACCACGGCTATCCGATCAGGTTGAGCAACCTCATCGCCGAGCTCGAGGGTGCGTGCTACGTGGCGCGGGGCGCGGTCAACACGGCCGGCAATGTCGCCAAGACCCGCCGCATGATCACGCGGGCGTTCGAGACGCAGCTGCGGGGCGAGGGGTTCTCTTTCCTCGAGATCCTCACGATGTGCCCGACCGGCTGGTTCATCGAGACCCAAGAGGCACCCGACTATCTCGACGACACACTCGCCGCCACCCACACCATCGGCGTCGTCAAGGACACCGCCGCCAAATAGCCTGCCCTACAAAATGACCTGAACCGCTGGCGGCGGCGGCCTCGTCAGGATGGGTGATGGCTCCACCGGTCGACCCTCGTAGCGACGATGCGCTCGTGGCGGCTGTCCGGGAGGGGGACCGTGGCGCGCTGCAAGCCCTGCACGCGCGGCACGCGCCGTGGGTGCACCTACGGCTGCGCCAGCGGTGTGGCGACGAAGGCCTCATCGAAGAAGTTGTCCAGGATGCGTTCGTCCGCGTCTGGCGCAAAGCGTCGACCTACCGC
Organism: Acidimicrobiales bacterium; assembly: GCA_039934635.1. GTDB lineage: Bacteria > Actinomycetota > Acidimicrobiia > Acidimicrobiales > WLNW01 > DATLFA01. The sequence continues at coordinate 7,306 of JBDTLT010000117.1, read as the reverse complement.
GGAACCGGAGACGTCGCCGCGTGGATCTGGACGATTGCCATCCACCGCCTGATCGATCGCTTGCGCAAACAGACACCACAGCCCGTGGCGTACGCGCCCGCGACGCTGAGCGTGTCGCTCGAAGAGCAGATCCTGCTCGACGTCGAGCACGGCGACCTGGCGACGGCCATCAACCGCCTCTCGCCCGAACTGCGCATGGTCGTCCAGGCCACATTGATCGACGGGTTGACCACGCGTGAAGCCGCACGGCTGTTGAACATCCCGGTTGGCACCGTCAAGACGCGCATGATGCGCGCAAAGCCACTTCTGAGGGAGCAACTCACATGAACTGGCATGCCCCGCCCGAACTCCTGGCGCAGTACGCCGTCGGCGATCTCGACCACGCCCGCGTGCTGTCGATCGAGGCGCACACCCTGCGGTGCGCCGAGTGCCGCGAGCGGCTGAGTGAGCTCGCCGCTCCGCTCGCCGAGCGCACGTGGCCAGCCATCGCCGACATCATCGACTCGCCGCGACTGCCGTGGCTCGAACGAGTACTCGAACGCCTCGGCATATCGGCGCCGACCGCCCGCTTGGTCGGCACGACGCCATCGATGCGACTGAGTTGGTTCGGGGCGACGGTGCTGTCACTCGCGTTCGGCGTGCTGCTCTCGCACGTTGCGTCCGGGGCGAGTCGCAGCCTTCCCTTCCTTGTGATCGCGCCGATCATGCCGGTGCTGGCGATCGCGGTGGCCTACGGCTCGCCCTTCGGCAACACCAGCGAGATCGAACGAGCGACACCGTTCGCTCCGTGGCGTCTGTTGCTTTTGCGGTCGATGACGGTGCTCGCGGTCTGCGTCGTGTCTTCGGCGGTCATGTCGCTGGGAGTTGCCGGCCCCGCAGCTCGCGCGTGGTTGTGGCTGGCGCCGGCGCTGGCATTGAGTGCAGTGGTGCTCGCGCTGTCGACGTGGATGTCGCTCGGCCGCGCCGCGACGGCCACCGCGGTGGCCTGGATCGCGCTCACGGTGGCCTGCTCGCTGTTTCGGACTCGTCACGCCGAAGCACTGTTCAATCGCTTCGTTGTGTTCCGTCCGGCCGGTCAGCTCGTGACGGTTGCGGTCGCGCTGGTGAGCGCGTTGGTCTTCGCGGCGCGTTCGCGTCGTGTCGACCCCTATCTCGGGAGGTTGGCATGACCCCAACGGTCGAATTCGTCGAGCTGCGCAAGCGGTTCGGGAGCACGGTGGCGCTCGATGGCGTCACGGCACGGCTCGAGCCCGGCATCACCGGCTTGCTCGGGCCGAATGGTGCCGGCAAGACGACACTTCTGCGCATCCTCGCGACGGTGCTGGCGGCCGACAACGGCGAGTTACGCCTGCTGGGGCAGCGGCCGGACACGCCGGCGGCGCTGCGCGCCATCCGTCAGCGGCTGGGGTACTGCCCACAAGAACCCGGCTTCTACGGCCACTTCAGCGCATTCGACTTCGTCGACTACATCGCGATCTTGAAGGAACTTGATGACCGGGGGGCTCGTCGCGCCGAAGTGCGACGGGTGCTCACTGTCGTCGGTCTCGAGGATGTGATGCACAAGAAGATCCGCGCACTGTCCGGTGGCATGCGTCGACGTGTCGCGATTGCACAGGCGCTCATCGGTGAACCCGACTTGCTCGTGCTCGATGAACCGACGGCCGGTCTCGACCCTGAATTGCGGCTGCGGTTCCGAGAGGTTCTGTCCCGCCGTCGTGAGTCACAGGTCGTCGTGTTGTCGACGCACCAGACCGACGACATCGCGGCGATGTGCCAACGAGTGATCGTGATCGACGGTGGTTCGGTTCGCTTCGATGGCACGCCGGCCGAGCTCGCCGCGCGCGCGGCCGGGCATGTGTGGGTCAGTGATCAGGTCGACCAGGTCGACCCGTCGGCCAAGCTGTCGTGGATCGACGCGCTGGGTCAACGCCGCCACATCGGTACGCCTCCTGACGGCGCGACGTTGGTGAGCCCCACCATCGACGATGCCTACCTGCTGCTGGTCGGGCGCAATTCAGGCGCGGTCGTCGGCGCATGAAGGATCTCGTCATCCTCGTACTCTTGGTCGCGGCGGTGAGTGCGTTCATGTGGTGGCGTCGGCGGCGCCATCCCGACTTCGAGACCGAATCACGGCGGTCCCGGCTCATCGGCGCGCCGTCCCCCCGACAATCCGTACTCCAGTTGGCTCGCGTCGAGGCCTACCGGCTGCACGTCCACCCCGGCACGCTCATCGGCTTCGCCCTGATGTTGGCGCTCGCGCCACTGGCGATCTTCCACACCGAGCGCATCGACCTGGGCACCGCCGAAAGCGATCAGTTGCTGGTGTGCGTCCTGTTCGCGTGGGGTGCGTTGGTGGCGAGTGCCTGCGCAGTGCTGCGCTCACGGCGACATCGCACCGACGAGCTCTTTGCCACCCTCCCCATGCCGATGGAATCGCGCACCACCGCGCACCTGTTGGCCACTTCATCGCTCATCGTCGCCGGCGTGATCGTCACCGCCCTGGTTTTCATCGTGTCCGCGACGCGTGCGTTCGGGACGCCGCGCTGGTCGATAGTGGCGTTGGGGCCGGTGCTCATCGTGGGCGCAGCCGTGCTCGGCGTCGCCGTGGCCCGGTGGATACCCATCGTGGGCGCGGCGTTTGCCGCGTGCATTGCCACGATCATCGTGCAGGCCAACTTTCATCAGCAGAGCCCGCAGTGGCGGTGGCTGCACTTCCTCGTCGAGGCCGATGTCGCGGATCACTACCGCGAGCTCGAGATCCGTCACGACGAATGGCATCTGGTATTCGTGGTCGCATCCATCGGGTTGCCGGTCGCCGTTGCGCTGCTGCGCAGCGGACGGACGCGTCGTGTCGCCGTCGTGCTCGGTGTGTCGACGGTGGTTCTCGCGATCAGCGGGTTTGCGCAGATTCGGGCGCCGGGCACCGATGGTGTTGCTACCGCGGCAACGCGTCTCGAGCGCCCCGTCGAGGTGCAGTCCTGCGCGACGAGTGGAGTGGTGACGACGTGCGTTTGGCCGCGACTCGATCACATTCGCCCTGCGCTGCTCGAAGTTGTCAGCAACGTCGTGAACGCGGCGCCGCCCGCGGCGGTGGCAACGGGCGTCACCGTGTCGATGCGTCCGCAGATCGATGTCCGCACGGTGGTCGACGCGAAAGTTGCGAGGGCGGTCGACCCAAGTGTCGTCTTCGGCCGCGATGCAGTGGTGACCGCCGACTATGGCGAAGTGCGAGACGACGACATGGAGATCGCACTTGCGTACCGCACCGCGCTCACGATCGTCGGGCTTCCCGACACCGTCTGGTGGGCCGAGGCAGGGTCGGGGAGCGCGGCATGGACGACCCAACTCCTGGCGCGCAACCACGATGCCGGACGCATCGCGATTGCGAGCCCGTTGACAACGTGCTCCGCGGCCGGTGAAGCCCGGGCAGTGATCGCCGGATGGCTGACCCGACAAGCGAGCCCGGCAACTCGCGGCGCCGGCGCAGTGGCGCGGGAACGAGCAATGGGTGATTGGGTCGATCTCAACGACCACTACGAGAACTTCACGTACCGCATACCCGACCCGACACCCGTGCACGGCACGGTGTTGTTGGCGGCCGATTGGTTGGCGGCGGCCTGGCTCAGCGACAACGTCGACGCCGCCGAAGTTCAGCGGGTTCTCACCGCCAACTGGTCGGTACTGATGGAACCGGCGACGACGTCGGCGCGCCTTTTCGCACTCGGTGGTTGGGCGGTGCCGGGCGAGTTCGTGGCAGCCCGTAGTCCGAGTGGCCGCGCCGCAGTGATCGCGCCCCGCAACCGTTGTGCCGACGTCACGCCGTGAACAGATTCAGCCGGCCATCGCTCGGGCAGCGACGATTCGTCGTGGCCGCTTGGGTAGCGGGACGAATTGTGCGGTGGCATCTCTCGGTCGTCGCGCTCGGGGTGGTCGCGGTCGTCATGTGGCGAACCGACGCCGCGCCCGATACCGACCGCACGCTCGTGTCGCTGTGCACTGCGCTTCTGCTGGCGCCGATCTTGGTCGATCCTGCGGGAGTCACGCTGGCGTCGTCACCAACCCCCGTACGCCGGCGGTTTGCGCATCGGTTGGTGTGGATCGTGCCGGCCCTCGTGCTCTGGATCGCCGCACAATGGATCTTCATCGCCGACCCGCATCGGTTGTCGCCGCCTCGGTGGTGTTGGATCGGGTTGACGACATCATTGGCGGTGGTGCTCGCGGCCGAACTGACGGCGGCGCGCACTGCACGCGCGACGGGCCTCGCGGGTGTGGCGGCCCTGCTCTGCTTCGTCGCGGTGGTGGCTGCCGCGTCGCGTCGCGTCGCGCTATTGCCGCCTGGCGAGCACGAGTTGCGCTTCGCCATGATGGCAGCCGTGGCGATCGTGTGCTGTTACATCGCGTCGCGTGATCCGGCGTTGCGCAGTCCGACATGGCACAGCTTTCCGCGAAGACTGAACCGGCCGAAGGGTTCACCTCGTCAGACCGAGAAACAGCAATCGATCTCGGAGGGAACATGCAAAGGCGCACAGGTTCGATCATCGCGGTAGTCGCCGCAGTAGTAGTCGGCGGGTTCTTGGCGGCCGGTGTCGCGGGAGCCAACGGCGGCAGCAAGAAGGCGTCGACCGTCCTGCGTGGCGCCGACGGCGTAGAAGTCGGCAAAGTCCGCTTCGAAGTCAGCAAGGACAAGACGCGCGTGCAAGTGGACCTGAGCGCGATGCCCAAGGACACGGCACTCGAGGCGTTTCACGGCTTTCACATCCATGCCAACAACGATCCTGCGAACGGCAGTGACTGCGTGGCGGACATGACCAAGGCAGCCAGCACATGGTTCGTCTCCGCGGATGGTCATCTCAACTCGACGTCGAAGACGCACGGCGACCATACCGGCGACATGCCATCGGTCTTCGTCAACAACGATTCGACGGTGTCGATGCGATTCGATATCGACCGCATCCCGATCAGCGATCTTGCGAATCGAGTCGTGATCCTTCACGCCAAACCGGACAACTTCGGCAACGTGCCCGTCGGTACCGCTCCTGATCAGTACGTGGCCGGTGCGGAGGCGCTCGCGAAGACGCAAGGAACGGGTAACGCCGCCGACCGCATCGCGTGCGGGGTGATCAGCGTCGGGAAGTGACGAACTCGTGGGCGACGTCGCCCGACGCGAGACGCACAGTGCGATCGAGTCGCAAGCTGCAGCGACGGCCGAGTCCTTCGAACTCAGTAGTGCTGCGCTCTCGGCCGCCGTTGGTCAACGCGGCCATCAACACGTCGGCGCTCACCGCGAGGTCGTTTCGCGGTGACGCCGTACGCTCATTGTCGACGACGACGATGCGACTGTCGCTGGTTGCTGCGTCGGCGACCCGGTCGAGGATCTTGGCCGCATCGCCGTCATTCCAGTCGTGCAAGACATTGACGAGTAAGTAGGTGTCGAAACCGCCCGGCACTTCGTGGAAGGCGTCGCCACCGATCGCAGTGAGCCGGTCGTGCTGGACCGCACGCGCCACGACGGCGGGCAAGTCGAATACCGCGCCCGAGAGGTGAGGTTGCAGTTCGAGTAATGCCGCCAGCAAGTGGCCGGTGCCGCCGCCGACGTCGCACACTCGGTGGGTCGCCGACCAATCGAGCGCCGCATCGATCGTGAGCGCGTGCATGCGCCCACCCGCGGCCATGGCGTCGTCGAAGGCGGTCCACCGCTCGGGATGGAGCGCCATCCAGTCGAAGAATGGAAGTCCGTTTGCCGCGGCGAATGCATCGGCCGGTTTGGCGCCGATCGTCAGCGACGCCACCGCGGCGACGATCTCGTCGCCGCCGGCGAAGTCGACCCACGCCCGCCACCCGCCGGGATGGTCACGACGCAGGAAAGCGGTCACCGCGGTCGGGCGCACGCGGCCCCGCCGATCGATGCGCACCCATCCCCGAGTGGCCGCGAATCGCAGCAGTCGTTCGAGGGCAATCGGGTCAGCGCCGATCTTGCCGGCGAGCGCGGCCGGATCAATCTTGCCGGTGAGCGCATCGGGCACGCCCGCCGCGCACAACGCCACGAGCACCCGGTGTTCGAGTGCGCCGAAGATGCCCTCGAGGATGCGCACCGGGGGTGGCGCCATACGTGCGTGTAGCCGGTACACCAACGCGCGCGCTCGGTTGCCTGCGCCGGTGACCGCGCCGGGAGGAAGGAAGGGCACACCGAGCACGGATCTTGGGGACAAGTCGGCGGGGGAGCGACGGTTCATGCGGCAGTCTCGCACGGGAGCGACGGCAGTTGAGTTGTTCGCCGGTCGCGACTACGAATAGGCCATGGCAAAGGTGAATCAAGGTCGTTGGAAAGCCGAGATCGAAGGCGACTTCGTCGTCTTCCTCATCGGTGCCCGTATCGAGCCGCTGCACCCGCTGCGCTCCATCCGTGATCTCGGTGGGCGCCGCGGTATGAAACCGATGCTCGACTACCTGACCCAGCATCCCGATAAGGGTCTGCTCGGTTACCAGCTCGGGCTGCCGACGATCGTGCAGTACTGGCGGTCGTTCGAGCATCTCGAGGCGTTCGCTCGCGACAAGGAAGATCCTCACCTCGAGGTCTGGCGCAACTATTGGCGTCGTGTCGGCAAGGACGCTCGTACCGGCATCTGGCACGAGACCTACCTGGTTCGCGCCGGAGAGTACGAGGCCTTCTACGGCAACATGCCCGCGTTCGGTCTCGGCAAAGCGGGTTCGCTCGTGCGGGCGGCCGACGCCGACAGCGCGCGTGAGCGAATGCACAAGGCAACGGCCGACAAGTGAGTTTCGACCTCGCACAGCTCAACGACCTCGACGAGATCAAGAGGCTCAAAGCGCGCTATTGCCAGTGCATCGACCAACACCGGTGGGACGAGTTCGCCACGCTGTGGGCCGACGACGCCGAGCTCACCACCGACCGCGAGGGTGCCGTCAACACAATGCGGGGCCGCGACACCATCGCGGGGCGCATCAGCAAGAACCTTGCGACCGCGAACACCATCCACCATGCGTCGAACCCCGACATCCGCTTCACCAGCCCCACCGCGGCCGAGGGCACCTGGACGGCGTCCTACACGAACGAAATCGGGCCGGTGACGGGGCACGGCCACTACATCGAACGCTACGAGAAGCGCGAGGGTAGGTGGCTGTACACCCACATGACCCTGCGGGTCCACTTCCTCATACGGCCGTGAGTACGATGGCCCTCAAGTGATCGAGGGGATGACACGATGACCCGACCGTTTGCCGACCTCCATGTGATCGATGTCGATGCCCACATCACCGAGCCCGACGACCTCTGGACGTCGCGTGC
>JBDTLT010000116.1:0-16270 GCA_039934635.1 Acidimicrobiales bacterium | reverse complement strand
GCGGTGGTCGATTCGCGTCCGCCGAAACCGGACGCGAAGCCGGCGCGGCTGGCGCGCGAGGAGTGGGCCGCCATCTCACGGTCCGCCGGCGTGGAGCCCCGTGAGTTGGTGCATGAGGTGCTCGGCCAGCAACGAGCCCCACAGCACCAGCTCGACGTTCGCACAGTGGCGGAGCAGGCTCTGGTGGCGTTGGGGGACAAGCAGTCGACGTGGCGGCCCGCAGAGTTGCTGCGTGAGTTGGCCGCCAACCTCGACAGCGATCTCGCGATGCCGGCGGCGGAGCTCGTCGGCCAGCTCGAGCACCTCACGGAAGCGATCACGCGTGACCTACTGGTCGATCTCTCACCGCCGGTAGTTGAGGGTGCGGTGTTGCGTCGTGACGGTCGTCCGATCACCGAATCTGTGATTGCTCGTGTGTTGACGGCACCGTCGATCCTCGCCGAGGAACAACGAATCGCGACTTGGGCGCAACAACGCCTCGCGCAACCGGTCATTGCGAAGCCGGTCGCGTTGGCGGCGGTGCTGACCGGTCTGGACCACGCGCAGCTCGAGCTCGCGGCGGGGGTCGCCGGTGAGGCGCCGTTGGTGTTGGCGGTCGGCCCCGCGGGGACCGGCAAGACCACCGCGCTCAAACCGGCGGTGGCGCAGCTCCACTACGAGCGTCGTGTGGTGTTCGGTGTCGCCCCGTCGGCGGCAGCGGCGCAGGTGCTCGCGTCTGAGACCGGCCTTGGGGCGGACACGGTGGACAAGCTGTTGGTCGAGCAGCAGCGCGTCGGGGGACCCCGGCCGCCCTACGCGCTCCCCATCGGTACGACGATCATCGTGGACGAGGCCGCCATGATCTCGACACCGAAGCTGGCGCAACTCGCCACGCTCGCCGACACACGGCAGTGGCGAGTCGTGCTCGTGGGGGATCCGTTGCAGTTCTCCGCCGTCGGCCGCAGCGGGATGTTCAATCATCTCGTAGAGGAGCATGGTGCAATCGAGCTCGGGCGCGTACATCGCTTCACGAATGAGTGGGAACGCGACGCCTCTCTACGGCTGCGCCGCGGCGACCTCGACGTCCTCGACCTCTACGCCCAACACCGCCGGATCCTGGAAGGACCCGCTGATGAGCTGCAGGATCGGATGGTGGCGGCGTGGCACCGGGCCCGACAGCGTGGTGAGGACGTGTTGATGACCGCCCCCACCAACGACACCGTGCTCGTGCTCAACCGCGCCGCCCAAGACGTACGCATACGTAACGGTGAGCTCGCGACGAAACGAACTCTTCAGGCTGGTGGGTATCGGCTCCATGTCGGCGATGAGATCGTGACGCGCCGCAACGAGCGCGACGTGGTTACCGATCGCGGTCATCCGGTGCACAACCGCGACCGCTGGGTCATCGAGCAGTTGCATCGCGACCGGTCCCTTACTGTGTCCGGTTCGCACGGACGCGTCCGGCTACCCAGCGGCTACGTCGCCAGCGATGTGGAGTTGGGTTACGCGCAGACCGCGCACGGTGCGCAGGGCCGCACCGTCGACCGGTCATTGACGTTGATCGATGGCCCGGTCGACGCCCGTGGGATCTATGTGCCGATGACCCGCGGCCGCGACAACAACACCGCCTACGTCGCCGTCGAACCCGGCCAGACAGCGCGCGACGTGTTGGCCGCTGGGTTGAGCCGTGATTGGATCGACCGCCCCGCCCTCGACGTGCTCCGAAAACAACCTCAACAACTTCCTGAGCAGTCGACGTTGTTGTCGCCGCAGACGCTGCGCGACCTGTGGGATGAACAACGTGCGATCGGCCGGCAACGCTACGACCTCACGCACGCGGTCGACAACGTCGAGCGGAGTCTCTCCACGACGACGCGAGAACTCGACGACACGCTCAAACGCCTCGATGATGGACGGGCACGTGTCGACAGTGCGCAGGCACGGCTCGACGGCTTCGACAGTCCGTGGTCGCGGTTCCGCAACCGCGACACCATCGCCTCTTTGCATTGCGACGTCGACCGCGCCGGCAGTTCGGTGGGCGAGTACGAGAAACGTGCCGCAACGTTGCGAGGCGAAATCGCGCAGTTGACCTGTGATCGTGACCGCGCGATCGCGCAACGCGACACAGCCCGACCGGGGCTCGTCGACCGCACCCGTGAGATCCGCTCGATGCTCGACGCCGACGCATCGCTGCGCGTTGCTCAGCTCGAGCGCGTCCCGGCGGCGTATCTGCGCGGCATTGAACGCGACAGCGCCGATCCACGCCTCTGGCGCACGACGGTCGGCGGGATCGAGCAGTATCGCGCTGGCTATGGCATCGACGGTCATGACGCGCTTGGCCTGCGGCCGCACTATGCCGACCTGAGCCGTGGCGATCAGTACCGCCAGCTCGAACATGGCATCGACCAGCTCAGACCGGTCCGTGTACGCGAGCGTGAGATCGACATGGGAATCGAACTCTGAAGTGACGGTCCTGAATGTGAGTTAGCCGCTCAATACGACGGTGCGGGGGTCAAACCAGTGCGTCGCGTGCGCTCAAGGCGGTGGTACTGCACACCGATACTTGTGGCACAACAGTCGGCGGCACGTCGTGGGGAGTTGGCGAATGGGTAAGGCAATCGACCAGGTGGCTGATCCGCTTTCGCCGCTCGTTGGGATGGTGTCGGATCGAGATGGGGCCATCCTCGAGGTCTTCGTGAGCGTGGCCGACAGTGCCGTCGCCGCGGCGTTGGTGGCATCGATGGATGGTGATTCCTTCGTCGTTGTCACCGAGCCGACCTGGTCAGCGGTTCTGGTCACCGACGATCGCTCGCGAGATGATTGCTTGGCCCGGGCGGCCACCATCGAGGTGGTTGCGCCGCGCCCTGAAAGCGCGGCGAGCGCGTTCGACAATGTGTTGCGCGGCAGGAGTCACGGTGTCGTCCTGTCCGATGATCTCGGCGCGGTCGTGCACACGTTGCGGGGGCACAGATCCAACGGTGTGGTCTTTTCGACACGGGTAGTCGAGCTTGCCCGTCGGGTACCGCGATCGCAGCACGCCAGTCTCCCTGCGCTCAGCCGATACTTGGACTGATGGTGCAGATGCCGCGTCTTCCGGTGGGTCGCTGTCGGGTTCGCGTCCAGAGATTTGTGTGGGCGGGTTTTCGGCGACTTGTCTGTTTGCGTGTCGGCTCCATATGCCGACGCCCTGCGGTGTGATGTTGTTGTGGAATCGTTGAGATTTCACCCCCGGGACTGGCTCAAGCCGTAAGGACCACATTCCGATACCTGCGACGACACGTTTCAGTCGGGCGTCACGATCAACGCGTGGACCGAGATCGGTCGTGGGGGTAGAGGGTGACTAACGAATTCGACCAGATCAGTTCCAACGCCTCGATCGCGGCCATCGGGATCGGAACTCGTGACGTGTTCTTCGCAATCGCCGACCGACAACTGTCGTCTCTGTTGCAGTCGAGTCTCGACGAAGCGATCTGGATTGCGGTCGGCGAGGCGTCCGCGTCGGCCGTCCTCGTCTCCGACGACCTAGCTCGAGACACGATTGTGTCGCGCCGACGCGTTGTCGAGGTTGCGGCGCCGTTTCCGCGCGGCGCCAAACAGGCGGTCACGAACGTGTCTACGCGACTGTCGCAAGGAGCGATCCTCGCGGATGATTACGCGTCAATCACCGCGGCCTTGTCGGCGATCACGCACGGAGGCGTGTACATGGCAGAGCGCGTCTTCGACCTCGCCGACCAATTCCCCGCGTTGACGGCGCGCCAAGACGCCGTACTCGCAAAAATCGCGCAAGGAGCCAGAACCGTTGACATCGTGAGCAATCTGCACACGTCAAAAACCGTGGTCAAGCTCGAGATCCAAGCGATCGAAAATCGGCTGGGCGTCTCGGGAAGAGCGGCGTTGGTGGCCGCCGCGCTGTCGCTCGGTTTCGCGCCGCGAGCCTCGGGCAGTGCGCACAAACGGCCCAATGGCTTGACCTGAGGCCCGCTTAGTAGGCCTAAAGGCCCGAGAGTCGGACCCCCGTTGCGCTTAGGTCATTTGATCCATCGTCCGATGACTCAACCACATTGTTCGTGATCGGGGTGTGGTCATGGTGGGTCCTGGTTCTGCTTCGCTGGCGCGGTTTCGTCGCCGCCGGTCACGTCGCCACCGACCCGCCGCCGTTGTGCTGATCTTGTTCGCGCTGATCGCCTCCGGCTTTGACGGTGCGGCGGCGCAGGCGTCGCTACCGAAACGGGCGGCACCCGAGTTGCGCCTCGATCCGTTGTCGCTTTCGCGATGGGCGGGTGCGTGGGACCGATTCATGGACGCGTTGACCGGTGGCAACACGACCAACGCGCTGGCGCCAGGAGAGCGCGAGGCACGCGACGAAGGCGAAGTCATCGACGGACCAGGCTTCGTGCCACCGGCGCGCGTGATCGGGTCGAAGGTGTCGACTCGCGATCGTCACGAACCGAAACCGCTGCCGCTGCGAGAGCTCGTGGAGTTGCGCACCTCGTCATCGGAAACATGGCTCAACGACGACGGCACGCGGTCGGTGCGCATGTTCGACCAGGACAAGTACTTCGCCGCCGCCGACGGGTCGATGGCACCCATCGATGACCGTTTGGTCGCCGACGACGCGGGTGGTTTCGTCAACGCCGCAGGCCCGTGGCACGTGCGATTCGCGCCGTTGGATCCCGCAGTACGCACCGGCGTGTCGGTGGCGCGGGCCGGGCAACAAGACGTGGTGTTCTTCCCGTCGTTCGCGTCGAAGGCGGTTGCGCCACAGTTGTCAAAGGATGCCCTGTCGGTCACTTATCCCGACGTGATCCCGGGTGTGGATCTGTCGTATTCCGTGGCTGGCGCGCGGGTGAAGGAGCGGATCGTGTTGCGGTCGCGGCCGTCGGTCGCGTCGTTCGACTTTGTTGTCGAGGGTTTGGCGTTGCGGGAGTCGGCGTCGCAGTCGGGGCTGCTGGAGCGCGAGGACGCGACGACGGATCAGGTGAAGGTCTTAGCACCGTTCGTGACCGACCTCGCCGGCGCCCCGATCCACAACGCGGCCGATGCGAAGGCAACGCAGCGCTCGTCAGCGAAGCCCGACGTCGTTCGTGGCGCGAAGTCGGTGAAGGCGTCGGAGATCACTGTGGGAGTGGACGCCGCGTGGTTGGCGTCGGTGCCGGATTCGGCGTTTCCGTTGGTGTTGGACCCCACGATTTCTGACGCCGGCGGGGACCGCAAGGTGTTCAACAACAGCGGCTGGTCGCCCGGACTCAACGCGTTCACCGAGAGCTTCGGTGGCCGCAACACCGGTGAGAACTGGCGATCGTTCTTGGTCTTCAGTAACTACAGCGTCGCCGCCGGCGGGACGGTAACGGAGGCCCACATCGACGTGTCGGCAGTGACGTCGTGGAACCTCAACCAGTACTCGCCGATCCACGTCCACAAAGCGACGACGTCGAACCCTGCAAGCTGGTCATACACCACGGTCGATCCGACCGTGTGGGGGTCGACGAGCTTCGACTATTCCGGAACGATCGACGTGACAGGCTTGGTGTCGGGTTGGGTGTCGGCATCGCAGTGGAACCAAGCGGTGGCCTTCACGGGGGACGAGTCGACAGATCCGTCGAAGAAGGCGTTCAACGCGACGTTGGTCGTGACTTATACGACCAACGGCGCGCCGCCGCCGGCGGTGGTGAATCCCTTGCCGATCCACAACTCGGTGTTGGTGACGGACACGCCGGCGATGTCGGTGAACACGGTTACGGACCCCAATGGTGACACGGTCACCTACAAGTTCGAGTTCTCGACTGATCCCGCATTCGGCGGTTCTCCGAGCCCGACATCGGGGTGGTTGGCGTCGCCGTCGTTCACGCCGACGAGCGGTTCGCTGTCGGCGAACACCGACTATTACTGGCGGGTCCTCACCAAGGACACCGGCGGGTTGATCACCACGCCGACGTCGGGCTTCAAGCTGCGGCGGGCGCCGGCGCAGTTGGGTTATGACGGTCTTGGCGGCTATCTCGGCGGCGTCAACTCGTTGGTCGGCAACATGGCGTTCACCGAGACCGATGTGAAGGTGAACTCGACCGGCCCGGCGTTGTCGTTGCCGCGCACCTACAACACGTTTGATTCGAAACCAGGCCCGTTCGGAAGCGGCTGGTCGTCTCCGTTCTTCATGCGCTGGGAACAAGTCTCTGGGAACCCGAACATGGATCTCCAGTATCCCGATGGGCGCCGGGAACGTCAGACTCCCACCAGCGGTACTGGCGGCACGATCATCGCGGACTCCTTCACCGGCACCAACGGCTCGGGATGGAACGCAACGAATTGGACGACGTCGTCCCACGGCTCAGGGGCAACGGTCGACATCCAGTCCAACGCCGGCCGGATGTCGATCAATGCCGGTCTGGGCCGCGGCCGTGCGTTGGGCACCGCCGCGACGGATAACACCGATGCCGAAGTCCTCACCAAGGTCAAGTTCGACAACACCAGCGGTGGCGTATTTGGCCTGACGTGGCTGCGAGGGTCGACGACATGGAACTCGACCGACGGCGAAATCTTGACCAACGGCTACTTCGTGTGGGTGCAGGCATCGGGCGCGTTCTCGATCTCGAAGATCGTGAGCAACGTCGAGACCGGCCTCGCGTCAGGCACCTTCACTCCGGCAGCAAACGCATTCTTCAATCTGCGCTTCCGGGCGCAGGGCAACATGCTACAAGCCAAGATCTGGCAAGACGGCACGACGGAACCATCGGGTTGGACGCTGTCGACCACGGACTCGTCGATCACCACGTCGGGCCGCGCCGCACTGTCATCTATGGGCGGCATCGCATCGACGGTCACTTTCGACGAATACAGCCTCACCAACCTCTCCGGTAGCGGCGCCGGTTGGGCACCACCTCCCGGTTACATCGGCGCGTTGACTGGCACGGCATCGACGGTGAAGACGCTCACCACCGGCGACGGCACGTTGTACACGTTCGCGGCGCCGGCGACGAACCCCGGCAACTACGCCACCTCGATCACCGATCCGTTCGGTCGCGTCTTGAACATCGACTATTCGACGATCGCGACCGACGGCAAGATCAAGCTCACCGATATCGCATCGGGCCGCCAGATCCGACTGAACACCACCGGCGGCACCACCAACTTCCGCATCACGTCGGCGGAGATCAACAACCCGGCGGGCGGTGTGTTCACGTGGACCTACACCTATGACACGACCAGCTATCCGGGCGAGGTCCGCCTGACGAAAATGTGCGACCCGCGTGGTCCGACGTATTGCCATAACTACACGTGGCAAGCCCAAGCAAACGGAAAGATCTACAAGGACGTCGACGCCAAAGGTCAGACGAACTTCGAGCTGACCTACGGCACCACCGGACGGATCACCACCGTCAAGAACGGCCTCGGCGATCTTTCAAAGTTTCAGTATTCGCAACAGACGTCGGCGCCGTTTGAAATAACGTCGAAGTACCTCGACGAACGCTACGCCGATATCCAGACGAACTGGGACAACAAGGCCTCGCAGCAGATCTACTCCGCCGACGGCGAGATGATCAAAGAGTATTCACCGGGTGTGGCGACGCCCACGACGTACACCTATGACCCTTCGACCACGATGCGCAGCTCGGTGACCGACGCCAACGGCCACACCTCGAGTTTCGTCTACGACACCAAACTACGCGTAATCAAGACGACCAACGCGGCGGGCGAGTCGAACTTCTACGGCTACGACGACGCCGGCAACCGGACCAAGGTCTGCGACGGCCGCACCGCCGATGCCACCGGCGACGGGCTTCCTGACGCCGACACCTACTGCACGATCTCCGACTACGGCACCACCGCGCCGCAACGCTTGCTGCGAATGATCCAGTCGCGCCACGCTCCTGGCCTGCCGTCAGAGACCTGGGCGTACACGACCGGCGCGGAGGTCGGTTACGGCGGCGCCGGAACACAACCGGCAGGCTTGCTGAAGACGTACATCGACGTGCTCGGCGAGACCACCACCTACGAGTACTTCTCCAACGGCGACCTCGCTCGAGTGTCCGACACCGGCGGCGACGACCGCCGCATCGTCTACGACTCGCTGGGCCGACTGATCACCTCGACACAGGTGTCCACCGCGTACCCGTCGGGCGTCTCGACGACGTTCACCTATGACGCCATCAACAACGTGTTGACCGAAACTGGGCCCGCGGTGACCAACATCGTCTCGGGTTTGGTGCATCGCCAAAAGATCACCACCACCTACGACGCCAACTCCAACAAGACACAGATCGACGCCACCGATATCGGCGGGTCGGTCGCCCCGGACGCGCTGCGGCGCACCACGAACACCTACGACGCCATCGACCGGTTGTATCAGACGACCGACGTGCTCAGCGGCGTGATGCAACGCCGCTACGACGCCGCCGGCAACGTCATCTTGACTCAGGACGCCGCCGGTCGGTGGCTGCGCACCACCTTCAACGACCGAGTGCTGCCCACCAAGATCGAATCCCTCGGCGTCTACGCCGGATCGACCACGACGACCGCGCTGCTCGCGGCGTCGGGCACAACGCTGTCACAAACCGAATACGACAACGCCTCGCGGGTGACCGCGACGCTCGACGCCCTCGCGCACCGCACCGAAACCACCTACGACAACGCCGATCGCGTCTCCAAGGTCGTAACGAAGAACTATCAGCTCGACCCCGGCGTGTCGCCCACCCGCGACATCTTGGTCTCGCTCACCACCTACGACGCCGCCGGTGACGCGCTCACCCTGAAAGAAGGCGGCCCCGCCGATGCCAGCGCACCGCTGCGCACCACGACACGCACGTACGACAATGCCGGCCGACTGACCTCGACGACCCTCGCCGGGGTCGGGCGCACCACCACCGTCACCCTCAACGCCGCCGGACAGCCGCTGACGTCGACGACGACGCAAAGCGGCGTACAGACCGGCGGCGTCGGCACCGCAGAAGTCCGCTACAGCTATGACAGCGCGGGCCGGCCGTTGACCGAGACCGTGGAGAACGGCGCCACCGATCTCGTCACCTCCTACACCTACGACTCGCGCGGATTCCGCGCCACGATGGTTCCCCCGCGCGGCAACGAAGCCGGCGCCAATCCCAACGCGTTCAAAATCCAGTACCTCAACGACGAAGTCGGGCGCCCCTATGGCACGATCTCTCCGACCGTCGCCGCCGAATCCGGCGGAGGCGCGCCATCGAACGTGAACCCGCAAGTCGACGTCGGCTACAACACCTTCGGCGACAACACCCATCAGAAAGACGAACGCGGCAACATCACGACGATCGCGTTCGACACGCTCGGCCGGCGCAGCGTCATCACCTATCCGACGTACACCCCGGCGGGCGGATCGCCGATCACACCGACCGAGTCCTACGCCTACGACGCCGTCGGCAATCTGACCGGTCAAACCGATCGGCGTGGCAACACCACCAACTTCGAATACGACATCTACAACCGGGCCACGAAACAAAAGGATCCCGCGATCGGGGCCAACCCGCGCGGCGAAATCAACTACACCTACAACGACCCACTCAACCTGTACGCAGTAGTGGACCAGACCGGTGCTCGCACCGAATTCGGCTACGACACCCGCAACGAGACACGCTTCCAAAAACAGATCGTGCGCGACGTCACCGTCACGCCACAGGTCGGCGCGCCCGGACCGCAAACCGCGACGACCGTTACCGGCGGCACAGCCAAGACCACCTACTTCGAATACGACGACCTCGGCCGCCAAACCAAAACCACCTCACCGCAACTCGTCACCTCGACCGTCGCCTACAACGCGGCATCGGAGATCACGACGATGACCGACACCGCCAACAAGACCACGACCTCCACCCACGACGTGCTCGGCAGCCCAGTACGCGTCACCGACCAACTCGGCCGCCAGAGCCGCATCGAATACGACCAAGCCGGCCGCGCCGTGTCACAGGCCGCGTGGGCGTCGGACACCGCATCGAGCTACGTCACCAAAACACTCGCCGCCTACGACAGCGACGGCCGCGTCGTCGCGGCGACCTCCGGCCGCGGCTACACGACGACATTGTCCTACGACCCACTCGGCCGGCTGACAAAAGTGACCCAACCCAAAGACGGGTTCGTAAACCTCACCGCCACCTACGGCTATGACACCGCAGGGAACTTGACCCGCCAGCGCAACCCTCGCGGCAACGCGGTCAACCCCGTCGCCGAGGACGACTTCGCCGGCAACAACGGCGCGACCTGGGCATCGAAGTGGACGACCGCCGCGAACAGCGGCGGCGCCGTCGACGTCCAAGGCGCGATCACCGGTCTCAACGGTGGCGCAGGCCATCTGAAGGCGACCACCGCCACTGGATGGGCTCGCGCGCTCGGCGACGCGACCACCACGAACACCGACGCCGAAGTGGTGTCGGTCGTACGGACCTCAGCCAGCGTCGGCAACGGCGAAACGAAGCTATGGCTGCGCGGCTCCACCGCGTGGGCCACCAACAACCACAACCTGACCAACGGCTACGCAGTGTCGCTCGACATGGCCGCCAACCAACTGCGCATCAAGAAAGTCGTGTCGTCGACCGAAACGACGTTGGTATCGAGCGCGATGACCTTCGCCGCGAACAACTCCTACCGAGTGCGATTCCAAGCCTACGGATCCACCCTGCGCGCCCGCGTGTGGGTCGACGGCACCGCCGAGCCAGTCACATGGAACGTAACCATCGTCGACGCGTCGCTCACCAACGGCCGCGCCGCCATCTCGATGTCGTCCACCGCGACCCGCGACATCTATCTCGACGAGTACTACGTGCAGCCACTGGTCGCACCGGGCGGCGGATCCACGCCGAGCCGGACATTGGTCAACCGCGCCACCGCCAACAACGCCTCCGCCGTAGTGAACGGCGCGACGTCGACCGCCGGTGAACTCTTCGTGGTCGTCGCCACCTACGCCGGTGGCGGGACTCCGAACCTCGGCATCAGCGACAGCCAGTCGTTGACGTGGAACGAACGCGCCACCGACACGTACACCAATGGCAACAAGTCGATGGTGTCGATCTTCACCGCCACCGCCAACGGCAGCAGCACCAACATCACCGTCAACGCCGGCTCCGGATCGACCTACGTCGTTTCAATGGAGGTCTACCGGTACTCGAACCACGGCGGCGTCGGCACCGCCGTGCACGGCGCCGCCGACGTCGGCACCGGCGGCTCGGCCACGGTCAACTTGACGATCAGCCCGACCACCAACGCCAACGCGGAGACCGTCGCCGCGATCGGGCTACACGAATACGCGAGCACCCCGCTGACCCCCGCGGCCGGTTGGACCGAGCTCTACGACACCGCGACGAGCCACAGTTCGGGTAACGGCTACGGCGGCAGCGCGGGGGTCACTATCCGCCACGAGACCGAAGTGAAAACCGGTGCGGTGTCGGCGACCAGTTGGTCGTGGACCACCGGCGACGAATACTCCGAGTCCTACGCCGCAGTCGAAATCCTCCCCGCCGCCGCCGAACCCACATATCCCGCGCCGGTCGCCGACTACGACGTGATCACCACGTACAACCCGTGGGGACTCCAAGACACCGTCGTCGAACCGACGACCACCGCGCACCCCGCAACCGCCGATCGCACGTGGACATCGGTCTACGACGCCGGCGGTTTGCTCACTCAAGACAAGCAACCTGGTGCGATCACGATCACCAACACCTACGACGCGCTGGCGCGTCTCACCGGCCAAACATCAGGCGCACTGTCGAAGACGTTCGGCTACGACCTCGCGTCGCGGCCCACCACGCTGTCGCACCCGTCCGGAACCCAGACACTCGTCTACGACGACCGGTCGCTCCTCGTCGGTGCTGCCGGCCCCGCGGGGAACATGATCGCCACCTACAACGGCGATAGCCAGATGCTGACCCGCAACGACCCCGCGGGCAATCACAGCTTCGGCTACGACAACCGCGGCCGCATGACCACCGCCGCCGAACCATTGACCGGCAAGACCTTCAACTACACCTTCAACGACGCCGGACAAGGAACCCGCGTCGACTACGGGACACCCGGCTCATCGACGCCGTATCGCACCTACGACTACGACACCATCGGACGGCTCGCCACCGACACCTCCAAAACCGGTACGGGCACCACAAAACAAACCTCTACGTACACCTACGACGCCGACAACAACGTCACGCAACAAGTGCTGTCGATGCCCGGCGCCGGCAACGCGGCCGAGGGCACCTACGACTACAGCTACGACCGCGCCGGTCGGCTCACTCGATACAACCGGGCCTCCGCGTCGACGACCACGACGGACTACCGCTGGGATGCCGCCGGTAACCGCACCAATGTCGTCACCAACGCGACCGTGCAGTCCTGGGCGTACGACCAACGCAACCGCATCACCAGCGGACCCGAAGGTACCTACACGTGGGATCCGCGGGGCACCCTCGACAAAATCATGAACGGCGCGACCACCGTCAACGACGCCACGTTCGACAACTTCGGTCGCATGACCGCCATGACGACCTCGGGCTCGACGATCAACTACACCTACGACGCGCTTGATCGCCTCGCGACGCGCAACGTCGGCTCGGCCCAGACGTTCGCCTACAACGGCACCTCGATCGACCCGTCGCTCGCCGCTGGCATCAAGTACTCGAGGTCGCCATCAGAACGGCTGTTGGGCACACAAAACGGTGCCACCACCCGGCTCGCCGGATTGAACCGTCACGGCGATCTCGGGTTCTGGCTCGACACCGCCGGCACCCTCACCGACACCGCCATCTACGACCCATTCGGCAAGACGATCACCACCACTGGGAGTACTGGTGCCAACGTCGGCTTCCAAGGGGACTACACCGACCCGACATCGACCGATGTGTTGATGGGCGCCCGCTGGTACGCACCAGCCACCGCCACGTTCCGCTCACGCGACACCATCCGCGGCGAGCTCGGCGCGCCGATCTCGCTCAACCGCTACACCTACGCCGCCGGCAACCCCATCTCGTTCATGGACCCCGACGGGCACTACTACCAAACAACCTGCGACGAGGCCTACAACTGCTCCGACTATTGGGTCGACGACCCCGTCCCACCCGCCGCGCCCGAACCGATCCCCTACGAGCTCTACGACCCCTGTGCGGGAGGCTGCTACTACGACCCCTGCGCCCTCGGTTGCGATCCACCACCTGCACCCGCGCCGGAGGTCGACGGCTGCTCTATCGATCCTTTCGCCTGCCCCGGCATCTACATCGATCCGGTCGCCGCGCCCGCACCCGCGCCCACACCGGTCTATGACCAGTGCACCTACGACATGACCGCCTGCCCCGGCTACTACGACCTCAACCCGGCGCCACAACCAGCCACCGTGGAAGCTGCACAAGTCGACGTAGCCGCCAGCGCACAACAAGACAGCGGAATCGACTTCTTCGCCACCTGCGACGAGTACTGCCTCGCAGCAGTAGTCGGCGGCATCGATCTCAAACCCGACTGCGGCCAGGTTTGCCAAGAAAACGCCTACCAGCAAACCGGCGGCATCTTCGACGCCTTCATGACGCCGAACGCCATCACACCCGAACAAGCCGCAGGCGCCGCCAACGCACCGTTCACCGGTGTCAACACCGTTCTCGAAGGCCTCCGCGACGGCACCATCGACCCCGTCGACCAAGGCGGCGGAGGCTGTGGCTTCTTAGGCCATAACTGCTACGGCTCTGCACTCAAGAACGTGGCCGAGGTTGCCGCACCGATCGTTGCCGGTATCACGACATTCGCCGCTTGCGAGGCCGGCCTCGCCCTCGCAAGCGTCGAAGCCGGGGGCACCGCCGCAATAGCGGGCGCGAGCCTTTGTGGAGCTGCTGCCGGTGTCGCGTCACAAGTCGTTAGCAACGCCCTAAACGGCGACCCCTTAACCCAGAACGCGGTGCGATCCGGCATCATCGGCGGTGTTTTGAGCGGCGGCCTCGAAGGCGGCGGCCAACTCTTCAGCGGAGGAGGGAGCACCCTCGGCTCGACCACGACGTCCGGAATCGGGAGAGTGACGGCACCAGTCGAATCCGGTAACTACGTGGTGTCGACGCCGCTAGGCGAGTACGTTGGTCAGTCTGGAAATATTTCGGTGAGGCTCCAACAGCACGTGGCGAGCGGCAAATTCACGCAAGCAGAGGTCGACGCGGCACAACGTTTCGCTGTTCCGGGGACCAAGCTTGATCGCGAAATTGCTGAGCAGCTCTTAGTAGACTCGAAGGGTGGCGTTGACAACCTCCTCAATGTCGTGAATCCGATTGGTCCGGCGCGGCTCGATCTGATGCCAAACCAGCCTTATGTAAGGTGAACGTGATGGCCATCAATGACCTGCGTCCTGGATATCGGCTCGAGCAAGTTGAAGGCGGGACGGATCTAGTCGTTACGGACGCATGGTCCACCGAAACATCGCTCGCGATTGAGTCGGGTCGAGTAAGCGGACTTGCGCTGAATTACGCTCACGGCTTTAAGGATACGAACCTCGAGTTTCTTCAGCCGTGGCCGATCAAGCGGCTGACGATTTTGGCGCGATCAGTAAAAGATTTGACGCCTGTGCGACGGCTGTCTGCGTCGCTTGAATCTCTGAGCGTCCAGTCAGCGGCGTCCGCGACTATCGACCTCGCAACTTTTCCACTATTGCAATCGGTCGCTGCAAATTGGGGGCAGGTCAAACACTCGGTAGCCGACGCACCACAGCTGAAGGATCTCCTTGTTAGGAGTTACAACGAGTTTGATCTCACGCCGCTCCGTTGGAACCCCTCGCTAAGGCGACTTCGGTTCAAGGATCGACCGAGCGTACAGTCGCTGGCGGGCGTAGAGCATTTAGGTGACCTTAAACACCTTGCCGTTTATCTCGCTCCGCTGGGAGACATCGGTCCGCTTCGGTCTCTCGACTCGGTGCTCGAAGAGCTTCACCTCGAAGGCTGTCGAATTTACGATCTTTCGCCTCTAGCGTGCGCACGCACGTTGCGTGTTATTAATGCGAGCGAGTGCGGTGACGTTGAGACTTTGGGACCGCTGCGAGGTCTTGCGAATCTTGAAGTGTTGTGGTTGTTCGGAAGCACTCGTGTCGTCGACGGCGATCTCTCGCCTCTTACTGAGCTACCGAGCCTTAGGGAACTCAGGATGCGATCTCGGCCTGCCTATCGTCCATCCGTCGGTGAAGTTCAGGCCCTGATTAGTCGCGACGACCAATGAAGGGGGAGACAGGCGATGGGTCTCCCTCTCAAGGGTCTGTCAGATTCTTTGTGTAAGTGGTCGTGATTTCATCGGTTGATTGCTGCTTCGATTCGTTCGCCGTAGTGGATGGTAAGCGTGTTGAGTATCTGCTTCCAGCCGTTGATTTTGCCGGTGAGGTTCTCTCGGTTTGGGCGCCGGTGGGTGGCGACGAGGTAGAGCACTTTCAGTGCGGCTTGCTCGTTGGGGAAATGCCCGCGATGTCGGACCGCTCTGCGGAAGCGGGCGTTGGGGTCCGCCCCCGATCTGGTTGACTCCTGATGTGTGAGGATTCGTCCTTGCTGGAAGGAAGTCATCATGCCCAAAGCATTCCCTTTGGAGTTTCGTCGTGACGTTGTCGCGGTGGCTCGCAAGCGGGAAGCGACGCTGACGCAGATCGCGAAGGATTTCGGGATCTCCGAGGCGTGTCTGCATCGTTGGCTCAAGCTCGCTGACATCGAAGACGGTGTCGTTGCTGGTGTCACCTCCGCGGAGCCCGCGGAGTTGCGCGAGGCCAAGAAACGGATCCGGGTGCTCGAGCAGGAGAACGAGATCTTGCGTCGCGCCGCGGCGTTCTTCGCTCGGGAGTCGCTCCCAAAATGATGTACCCGCTGGTCTGCGAACTTGCTGGTGACGGGATTCCTGTCACGATGACTTGCCGGGTGCTGGGCTTCTCCAAGCAGGCGTTTTACAAATGGAAAGCGGATCCGGTCACCGATCGCGAATGGGACGACGCGCATTTGATCAACGCCGCAATGGATATTCATCACGATGATCCGGCCTTCGGGTATCGCTTCATCGCCGATCAACTCGTCGAGCGTGGCATTGCGGCGTCGGAGAATCGGGTGCAGCGACTGTGCACGCAACAGCAGATCTGGTCGGTGTTCGCGAAGAAGCGAGGGCTCTCACGTCGCGCTGGTCCGCCGGTGCATGACGATCTGGTGGATCGCGACTTCACTGCGAGCGCGGCCAACGTCGTGTGGCTGACGGATATAACCGAGCACGCAACGAGCGAGGGCAAGCTCTACTTGTGCGCCATCAAAGATCTGTGGTCGACACGCATCGTCGGCTACTCGATCAGCGA
>JBDTLT010000115.1:0-16325 GCA_039934635.1 Acidimicrobiales bacterium | reverse complement strand
CGCACCGGACGGGTTTGACGCCGCGGTCGCTGTAGACGTTGCGGGCCCGTGCTCACGCTGGAACCACGCACCCAACGTGAACGAACCCAACAATGCGAACAGGCCCACCAAAACAAAGGTGAAGCTGCTCGTGACGCGCTCGCGGCCCGGCAGCGGCGGCGCGCTTTCGATGTCCGCGAGCATTCCCAGATCGAGATCGGATTCCACCGTCGGAGGGTGCTCGGGGGTCGTGGGTTGCCACGTGGTCATCAGTGGCCTTCCTTACTCGTAGCGAAGCGCATCGATCGGACGCAATTGCGCCGCTCGATTGGCGGGGTAGATACCGAAGAACAAGCCGACGACCACCGCGACGCCGAACGCCAGAAAGACCGAATACGGCTCGACCACCGGTTGCACGTTGACGATCTTGAAACGGCTGCCGATGAGCCCGCCCGCGACGCCGAGCAGACCGCCGAGCACGCTCACCAGTACCGCTTCGGTGAGGAACTGGCCGAGGATGTC
This sequence comes from Acidimicrobiales bacterium, assembly GCA_039934635.1. Classification (GTDB taxonomy): domain Bacteria; phylum Actinomycetota; class Acidimicrobiia; order Acidimicrobiales; family WLNW01; genus DATLFA01. The sequence continues at coordinate 15,824 of JBDTLT010000115.1, read as the reverse complement.
GCTGCGGCGCGCGCCGATCGCTTTGCGGATGCCGATCTCGCGGGTGCGTTCGGTGACCGTGACCAACATGATGTTCATCACACCGATGCCCCCCACCAGCAAACTGATCGCGGCCACCGCACCGAGCAGCACGGTGAAGGTCTTGTTGTTCGCATCTTGCGTCTCGAGCAGCGAAGAGTTGTTCTGCACGAGGAAGCTGTTGGTGGTGGCGCCGGTATGGCGCGACTGCAAGATGGCCGTGACTTCGGCCTGCGCCGTCGACATCGCCTTGCGACTGTTCGCCTGCACGACCAGTTGCGTGATGGCGCTGCCGCCGCCCGAGATCAGGTCACGCACCGTGGTGAGTGGCGCGAGCACGATGTTGTCCTGGTCGTTCGTGCCGTTGGTGCCCTTTGGCTTCAAGATGCCGATGACGGTCAGATTGGAGTTACCGAACTTCACCGACTCGCCGATGAGGTCGGCCGCGTTCGCGTCTTCACCGAGCAAGTTCTTGGCGACGGTCAACCCGACCACCGCGACCTTGGCGTGCGCGTCGAGATCTTCCTGTGTGAACTTGGAGCCCGACGCGATCTCGTAGTGGCGCACCGTGAACAAGACATCGTTCGTGCCCTGGAACGTCTGCGGCGTCGTGCTGGCACCGTTGTAGCTCGCGGCGACCGCGGTGGCATCGACGATCGGTGCGACGCGAGCCACGCTCGGGGCTTCGTTCTTGTCGAGAATTGCGGGCACGTCGGCATCCTCGATGCGGATGCTCCGGCTCTGCGTGCCGCCGCGATTGCCGAAGCCCAACCCGCCGGCGCGCACGGTGATCGTGTTCGAACCCAACGCTTCGAGCCGCGTGCGACTTGCGGCGGCCGAGCCCGAGCCGACGGCCACCAGCACGATGACCGATGCGACACCGATGAGGATGCCGAGCATCGTCAGCATCGACCGCAGTTTGTTGGCGATGATCCCGTGTAGCGCGATCGTCACGCTCTCGAGATTCATGACGCACGTCCGGCGAGCATCGGTGGTGGACCGTCGGCCGGCGAGTGACGCGAATCGTCGAGGATCACACCGTCGCGCAGGCGAATGACCCGTTTCGCGACTGCCGCGACCTCGGGCTCGTGGGTGATGACGACGATCGTGCGCCCGGTGGCGTTGAGTTGGCTGAAGATCGCCAACACTTCGTTCGTCGAGGCGCTGTCGAGTGCTCCCGTCGGTTCGTCGGCGAGCACGATCGCAGGGTTGGTCACGATGGCCCGAGCGATGGCGACCCGCTGTTGCTGACCGCCCGAGAGCTCGGACGGATGGTGGTGCACGCGGTCGGTCAGCCCTACGGCCGCGAGCGCGGCGAGCGCGCGGCGGCGCCGTTCGGCTCGCTTCAACCCGCCGTAGAGCAACGGCAACTCGACGTTGGCCAGTGCGGTTGTGCGCGGAATCAAGTTGAAGCTCTGGAACACGAAGCCGATGCCGCGGTTGCGCCGATCGGCCAACTCCGAGTCGGAGAGTTCGCTCACATCGACGCCGTCGAGTCGGTAGCCGCCGCGCGTCGGTGCGTCGAGGCAACCGATGATGTTCATCAACGTGCTCTTGCCGCTACCCGATGCGCCCATGATCGCCACGAAGTCGCCTCGCTCGATCCCCAACGACACGTTGTGCAACGCGTGCACCTGCACGTCGCCCATGCCGTACACCTTGGACACATTGCGCAACTCGATGACGCGCGCGGCGTTTGGCGGAGCCCCGACGGTCGCTTCGAGTGTGAGCTTGGTCATCGCCCGGCTCCGGTGGCACCGGCACCCGCGCGTGCGCCACCGCCGGGTATTTGCACGCCGCCGGCACCCGTCTGGCCGACGCCCAGGCCACCGGTACCGGTCTGGGTACCCGTGCCCGTCAGCACGCCACCGCTGTTGGTCTGCGCGCTCTGCGCAGTGCTCACCGCGGTACGCGTCGTGACGACCACGTCACCTTCGCTGAGCCCCGTGAGGATCTCGAGCGACGTGTCACCGCGTAGCCCGATCGTGATGTCACGCGGCTCGGTCTTCTTGACGTTCGCCTTGGTCTGGACCTGAACCGTCGCCGTCGTGCCCCGGCTCGACACCGCCGCAGTCGGCAACGTCAACACATCGGTGAGCCGCTGCACGGCGACCGACACCGATGCGGTCATACCCGCTTGCACCGTCACGTTGCTCGGTACCTGCGTGATCGTCACGTATGCGTAGTAGGTGACCACGTTGCTCACGAGCGTCGAGGTCGTGTCGATAGAGCGGACGGTGCCCGTGACGCGGGCGTTGACCGCATCAACGGTGACCGTGGCTGTCTGCGTCGCCTTGACCTTGGCCGCGTCGGCCTCACTGAAGCCCACCTTGACTTCGAATGCGCTGGGGTCGGTGAGCGTGAGGAACGGCGTCGACGATGCGGCGTTACCGGTGCCGGTGCCGGTGGTCGACGTCGCGTTGCCGGCCGACCCGACCTTGCCGTTGATGATGGCGACCGTACCCGCCGACGGGGCCAGAATCGTCGCGGCCGTGGCGTTCTTCTGTGCGGTGGCGAGAGAATTGGTGGCGTTGATCAACGACACCTCTTGCGATGCAACGTCCGCCGCGGTCGGCGGCTTGCGCTTGATCGCATTCGCCGCCACGGTCGATTGGTAGGAGGCCAACGCCGAGTCGTACTGGCGTTGCGCCGACGTGATCGATTGTTGGTCCTTGAGCGCGCCCGAGGATTGATTGTTCTGTGCGTTGATCACGGCGTTGGTCGCGGAGTCGACCGATTGCTTGGCCTTGAGCTTGGTCGACTCGAAGCTGTTGGTTGCGTTCGTGAACGCGTTGGCGGCGGATGTGAGGGACGCTTCGGCCTTGTCCAGATTCGTCTGTGACGTCGTCAGCGTCGCCTGCTTCGCATTGCGGTCGGTGGTCGCCGAGGCCACCAAACCCGCGACGCCGGCGCACGACACGCCGTCGGGTGCGGTGAGGGCGCCCGGATTGTCGATGCAGTACTGATTGTCGGCCGTGTACGTGGTGACGAGCGCGTTCGCCGCGTCGAGCGCGGCCTGATCGGCATCGCGTTTGTCCCGCGCACTGTCGCGGGCGGTCTTCAGCGGGTCGTAATTCGTTCGCGCCTGATCGACTGCGGTTTGTGCGTTCACCACGTCGCGATCAGCCTGGGCCTGCGCGTTGGTCAGCGCCAACTGGGCCTGGCGTACAGACTCGGCTTGCGTGATCACGTTTTGATTGGCCGTCGCGGTGGCGTTGTCGATCGACGTCTGCGCCGAGGTCACCGACGCCAGCGACTGGGCTTCTTGCGCATCGAGTTGCGCCCGGTCCTCTGCGGTGAGGCCCGTCTTCGCCTTGTCGTAGTTCGACTGCGCGACGGTCATCGACGCCGTCGCCGACGCGAGGCTCGCTTGTACGAGACGGTCATCGACCTTGGCCAGCGGCTGGCCTTTGGTCACGCGATCGCCGACCTTGACCACGATGTCGGTGACGGGGTTGGTGGCAACGGCCGTATCGAAGCTGACGTCGAGTTGTGTGATCGCCGCGAGGTTGCCGGTCGCCGTCACGCTTTGCTGCACGACGCCTTTTTGCACGGTGGACGTACTGACCGTCGACGCTTTCGCCGTCGAGTCGTCGCGCAACACACTCCATCCGCCGAAGCCGACGCCCAAGACGGCAACGCAGAGCGTGCTGTTGAGCATGACGGTCTTCCTGGTCAACTTCATTGCATCACCCTTGTCATCTACTCGTGGTGGGGGCGTCTGCCGGCAGCAGCACGCGACATTTCGCATCGGCCGCGGCAAAGGCCGGCGAATTGCGATCGACGCCCCCGAACCCGGCGCCGGGACCGCCGGTGCCGAGCGACGATGGCGGCGTCCCGGTCACGACCGGCACGCCGTTGTCCGCGAGGCACGATTGATAGAGGCGAAGCGCCTCACTGTTGGCGTCGCTACGCGCCCCGGCGCCCGCGCCGGCACCGGCACCGGATGGCAGCAAGCTCTGGCACGCATCGCGCGCCGCTTGCTGGGTTGCGTCGATCGTGCCCCGCGGTCCGCGGCTGCCTTCGGCATTGGCCGCGCCACCGGGCAGCGCCCCGTCCGCCGGCCGCGTGCCACTGCGGCTGACACCGGGCTGGCTACCACCGGGCTGACTGCCACCGGCCGGTCGGCTGCCGTTGAGCGCGCCCGCGCCGAATCCACCGGTGGGCAACGAACTCGGGTCGACGCCGTGCTGCGTCAAGCACGCTTGGTAGGACGCCGTTGCCGCGTCGGCACTCGTCGGCGGCGCGGCAGTCGTCGCCGGCAGATCGTCTGCTCCGTTCGAGGTCCCGCCGCATCCTGTCAGCAGCAGTGCCGCCACAAATGCGGCCGCCAGGAGTCCCGAGGCCGCCAAGAATCTGCGCATCGCCACCAACCGCGTTCGACGAGCTCGCACTGCGAGCCACCGGCGATCGTGGTCGGCGAAGGTAAAAGTCACCCTAAGACAAGTTGAGAATCCGTTGTGAGCGCAGAGCGTGAGCGGCGCCATCGCCGCCTATGACGTAAGCCACGCGCTCCTCACCGAACCTTTACATCGAAGCAACGTACTTCTAACCGGGCTGCGAGAAATTTGAACCTGCTCACGACGGCGGAGTGCCGGCGCAACGAGGAGGGGACCATGGAGACGCGTGAACGCTTTCTCGATGCCGTCCGCGCCCTCGCCGTCGTGCGGGTCATGCTGTGGCACGCGTTCGGCTACGCCGCGATCACCTACTTCGTGTCCGCCGTCCCCGCAATGTTCTTCGTGACGGGCAGCCTGCTCGCCCGTTCGCTCGATCGCCACGGCTACGTCGCGACGCTGCGTGACCGCAGCCGGCGCCTGCTCATTCCGCTGTGGTTGTTCGCCGCAGTCGCCTTCGGCGCGATGACCATCGCCGACCAGGTCACACAATCGTCGACGACCCGTGTGCCCTGGCGCAACCTCGTCTGGTGGATCGTGCCACTCGCCGACCCGCACGGGTCGCAGTGGGAAGCCGGATGGATGTCGTCGCCGCTGTGGTACCTGCGGGCGCTGCTGTGGATGATCATCGCGTCGCCCGTTCTCTTGTGGGCCATCCGCCGCGCACCGGCGCGCACACTGCTCGCCCTCGCAACCGGTGTCTTCCTCATCGACCTGGCGGCCCGCCATCCGCGCTGGCCGCTGCAGACCACGCACACCCCGTGGCTCATCGGCGACTTCTTCCTCTACGCGTTCTTCCTGTGCCTCGGCTTCTTGCATCGCGACGGAGTGCTGGCGAAGTGCAACCGCAGTTGGTGGGCACTGATCGCGCTTGGGTCGGGCACCGCCGGAACGGCGTGGGTCATCACGCAACCGGTGCCCGATCGCGTGGTCAACGACTCGCATCCCGCGCACCTCTTCATCGGCTTCGCATGGTTGGCCGTGTTCATGGCGGGCGCGCCGCTGATCGAGCGGCTCGCGAGCGCGCCGTTCGCGCGGGACGCCATCCGCACCATCAACAGCCGCTCGCTGACCATCTACCTCTGGCACTCGACCGCGATCATCCTCGGCTACCACTTGTTGTGGAATGTCGACACGCCGTTGCCACGCGGCGTGTTCACCGCCAGTGTCGTCGGCTTGATGTTCGCCGGAACCGCGGCGTTCGTCGCGCTGTTCGGATGGCTCGAAGACTTCGCCGGCGATCGCAAGCCGCAACTGTGGCCCGGTGCGCTGGCCCGCAACCCGCGAGGGCGCGAGCCGCGGGCTCGGCGCATCGTCGCCGGTGCGATGGCCGTCAGTGGGGCGTTCGGCTTCTTCTCGGTGGGAGCGACCAGCCTCGCGGCACTCACCGCGACCGCCTCCGCGAGCTCTTCGGTCGCCACCGCCAGCAGCGCGAGCACCGGCACCGCGACGGTCGACGCGACCACGCACACGTTGCGCACCCCGTCGCAAGCACCGGCGCCGCCCAGTGTGGACACCGTGATCACACCGGCGGTGGTGGTCGCCGGCGCGACGTCCGACGCCAGCCACACGGTCAACGCATCGTTCTCCACCCCCGAGGATCCCCGCGTCGCGACGACGATCGCCACGGTGCGCGCGTGGCTCGAACAAAACGGTGTCGCCGGTGTCCAGTTCGGTGTCAGCAAGTCGGGTTCCTTCTATCTCGTCGATTCGGTCGGCAGCCTCGCGGTGGACGACACCTACGACATCTGGTCGGTGACCAAGACCCTCACGACCACGCTCGTGTTGCGCGAAGTCGAAGCGGGCCACCTCGACCTCGACGCGCCGCTGCCACAACTGTCCGCGCTGCCCTCGTTCCCCTCGAGCCAGTTCACGGTGCGCGAGTTGCTGTCGCACACGAGCGGGCTCGTCCCCTACCGCGACTCGCCGATCTACGTGGCCGATCCATCCGCGATCACCACGCCCGCCGCGGCACTCGCCGCCGCCGCGGCCGCGCCGCTGCTGTTCAGCCCGGGCACCAAGGGGTCGTATTCGAGCACGAACTATCTGGTGCTCGGTCTGCTGCTCGAAGACCTCACCGGCACGTCCTTCCAACAACTCGTGAAGGAATCGATCACACAGCCCCTCGGTCTCGAGAGCGCGGTGCTGTTGCCGTCGGCGCCCGGCGAGCCCAACTTCTCGACCGGTGGCCTGTTGATGGACACCGCCGACCTGTTGGCGTGGACGTCGTACTACTTCCGTGATCACGCCGAACTGAGCGCCGACACGTGGGCGATGATGGCCACCATCGATCCGGCCTCGTCACTCGGCACCGGGCTCATCGGCTACTGCCCGTGCAGTGCCGGCCCCGACGGTGGCTTCCAGTGGAAAGGGCTCGGCTACGCCGGCGCGACCACGTTGATCCAGTACTCGCCGAGCGACGACGTGGCGATCGTGGTCAACCTTTCCGAATCGCTGTGGAAGTCCGACGCCTTCTTCAACTCGATCAACGGCCTGTTCGAGTCGCTGCGGGCCATCGCCGACTCGCCTGAAGCCCAGTAGTGGCGACCGCGCCACGACATTCTCACCGAGTTCTCAACTTCGCCGCGTTCACTTCTGACGAGCCCCGCGCCACCATGGTGTCCACACAGCTGAAGGGGAACTCCAGATGAACAAGCGCATCGCCGCTGCCGCGGCCAGTGCCAGCCTCCTCGCCGGCGCGGCCGGCTTCGCCATCGGCGTCACCGGCACCGCCGGTGCGCAGTCGGGGTCACCGACCACCACCGCACCGGCCGCCAAGCCCAAATCCGATGGATGGATCCAAGACGCGCTCAAGCCGCTGCTCGACAACGGCACGCTGAACCAATCCCAGATCGACGCCGTCACCAAGGCGCTGCAAGACGCTCGTCCCGCGGGCAAAGGCCCCATGGATGGCGGCCTGCGCCGGGGCGGTCCCGGTGGCGGCGGTCCGGCCGGCAATCTGGCGGGTGCCGCGACGGCCCTCGGGGTCACTGCCGAAGAGGTGCGGACCGCGCTGCAGTCGGGGCAGTCGCTCGCTGATCTCGCGAAGGCTAAGGGTGTCGATCCGCAAAAGGTCATCGACGCGCTGCTGGCGCCGATCGTCGAACACGAAAAGGCCGACGTGACGAGCGGCAAGGACACGCAGGCCGAGGCGGACAAAGAGATCGCCGACGCAACTGCGCGCATCACCGACTTCGTGAACGGCAAGGCGCCGGCCAAGGGCGCCGGCATTCCCAAGGGCGGCGCTCGTCCCGGCGGCCGCGGCAAAGCCCCCGCCGCGCCAACCACGACCGCTCCCGCCGGCAGCTAACCGACACTTCGCGCAAAGGGCTACGAGGCCCAGCGCACTTTCAGTTGGCGCGGACCGCGTAGCACCGTGCCGTGGATGCGGGTGTTGTCGCGATCGAGCAACGTGAGCCCGGGCAACCGCTCGAGCAGCGTGCCGAGCGCGGTGACGAGCTCGGCGCGTGCGAGATGCGCTCCGAGGCAGAAGTGCGGTCCGATGCCGAACGTCATGATCGGCTCGGGCCGCCGCGCGATGTCGTAGTCGTCCGGTGAATCGAAGACCGCGGGATCTCGATTCGCCGCCGCGATACCGAACAGCACCCGTGCGCCCGCGTCGATCGAGTGGCCGAACCATTCGGTGGCAGTGGGTGCCCGCCTCGGCTCCATGCTGACGACGGGGTCCCACCGCAACGATTCTTCGACCGCCCAGCGCAGCTCGGTTGGCGGATCCGCGACGACGCGCTCTAGCTGTTCGGGATGCGTCAACAACGCGTAGAGGACGGTGCCGAGGCCATGGAAGGTCGTGTCGGTACCGGCGGCGAACAGCAGCCGCACGAAGGTGAAGATCTCTTCGTCGCTCAACGCGTCGCCTTCGTCGTTGGTCGTCGCGAGCGTCGAGATGAGGTCGTGCGCCGGGTCGAGGCGGCGATGCGTCACGAGCGGGCCCAGCACGTGCGTGAACTCGGCCCTGGCGGCGAGCGCTCCGGCGGGATCGTTGGGATAGCTGAGCAGCCGGTGTGCGCAGTGCTGCAGGTCGATGTCGTTGTCGTCGGGGATACCGAGCAAGCGCGAGATCACGATGCCGGGAAAGCGACTGTTGAATGCGGTGACGAGGTCGGCTTCGCCCGAGGCGATGAAGTCGTCGATCAGTTCGTTGGCCACTTCCTCGAGGATCGGGCGTACGTAGTCGGGCATGATCCGCACGCGAAACGCCGGTGAGACCAGCTTGCGATTGCGCTTGTGCTCGTCGCCGCCCATGCACTGCAACGTGCGTCCCATCGACGGTTCGGTCATCTCGGCAAATGCCGCGGCCGCCGGGAAGAGGTCGTCGTCACGGTACGCGGCATCGACTGCGTCGTACGTGGTGAACAACAACGCGGGCTCGCCGAAGTAGCGCACCTGCGCCACGGGCCCGTCGGCGCGCAGACGATGGATGACCGCATGGAGGTCGGCCATGTCGCCGCCGAGGGCGAAGTCGACGTCGTCGTGCACGGTGCTGCTCACGAGAGATACCTCACAAGAAGTAGGCGCCGCCGTCGACGGTGACGGTGGCACTGGTGATGTAGTGCGCGTCCGCACTGGCCAGCGCGACGAGCGCCCGGCCGATGTCATCTTCGGGATCACCGAAGCGCTGCAGCGGGATGATCGCGATGCGCTGTGCGTATTCCTTGGGATAGTCCTTCTTCCACTGCTCCAGTGCGGGCGTCTGCGCCGACGGCGAGATGCAATTGACCCGGATACCGAGCGGGCCCCACTCGATTGCGGCCGACCGCGTCAACGTGCGGATGGCGGCCTTGACCGAACCGTAGACACCGTTCTTGCCGAACCCACCGAGCATCGCGCCCGAGATCACGTTGATGATGTTGCCCTGCGTCTTCACCAGGTGCGGATGCGCGGCCTGCATCACGTGCAGCGTGCCGAGAAAGCCCGAGCGCCAAATGACGTCGGCGTCGTGGTCCGTCGTCTCGAGCACCGTCGTGAACGTCACCGCCTGCGCGTTGTTGATGACGACATCGATGCGGCCGAATCGTTCGACCACCGCGGCGACCGCCTCGTCGACGGCGGCTTTGTCGCCCACGTCGCACGCGACCGCCAACGCCTGCGCGCCCCGCCTTTCTATCTCGGCGGCCGTATCGGCGCCCGTCACCGGGTCCCATTCCAACACGCCGACGCGACACCCTTCGGTGGCGAACGCGAGTGCCGCGCCCCGCCCCAGGCCGCGACCGGCGCCGGTCACAATCACTACACGATCGTCCATTGGTCCTTCACCTCACGAACTCGGGCATGACCTCGCGCACGACGAGATCGAGACTCTCTTGGCCCAACGCGAACGGCATGCCGCCCATCATCGGATGGAACACCAGACGCCCACGCGGATCGCCGGCGTCGATCTGTTTGCCCAACGCGACGACTGCTTCGGGAGTCATCACTGCGTAGGCACCCGACGCGCGCAAGACATCGGGGTCGGTCGCTGCTTGGTAGTTGCCGCCGCCGCGCGACGCGGCCCATGTGGCGTAGGAGTTGGACTCGTGCAACGCGTGCGGGCCGATGACTTGCCACGCGGCATCAGGGTCGCGCGACACGTGCAGGAAGTTGCCGGGAGGGTTCGGGGTGTCGGGGGCGGCGGCGGGACCGGGGTCTTTACCGAGCGCCAGCATCTCTTCGCGCCACGGTCCGACGAACAACGGGCTCGGCGCCATGAAGCCGTCCGCGATGCGGGCCGCCCGGCGCGCCGCGACGGGCGACGACGCACCCATCAACAACTTCATCGGCTGCTGGAGCGGTTTGGGCATGACCCGCACGTTGCGCAGCGTCCAGTGCTTGCCGGTGTGCGAGAACTCGTCTTCGGACCAGCAGCGCTTGATGATCTCGATCGCCTCTTCCATGCGACTCGGGCGCTGCTTGATGGAGATGCCGTACCCCTCGAACTCGCCGGGCACGTAGCCCGCGCCGACGACCACCTCGAGGCGCCCGCCGCTGATGATGTCGAGGACGGCGGCGTCTTCGGCGACCTGCACCGGATGCTTGAGCGGTAACAACACGAGCGCCAAGCGGATGCGGATGCGGCGGGTGCGCGCTGCAATCGCGGCGGCCGCGGTGAACGGCGAAGGCAGGTAGCCGTCGTCGGAGAAGTGATGTTCGTGCAACATCACGGTGTCGAACCCGTTGTCGTCGGCCCACACCACCTGATCGAGGAAGTGCGCGTAGACATCGGCCCACGGCTTGCGCCACGCCGCCGGATTGCGCAGGTCGTACTTGATCTCGAAATCAATCATCTGTGCGGCCCTTGATGTGTCAGCCCCCGGCGCAGCAGCTCGCGTGCTTCCGCGTCGCCGTCGAGCAGTTTGTTCACTCGATTCGCAATGCGCCAACCATCGGCTTGCCGTTGTAGCTCCCAACGCGTGGCGGTGACGCGCCAGATGCGGAAGTTTTCACCGTCGCTGCGGAACAGTTGCCCGTAACACGTCGCCACGGCAGTGTCGCCGTCGACGGTGATGTAGGGCAGCGTCAGCACGTGCGCGCAGCCCGCATGGATGTAGCCCTGGTGCGTGTCACCGTCGATCATTCCCGCGATCGCGGGGCGGCCTTGCCAGGCCCCGACCTGCGCGTCGTAGATGCCGTCCTCGGTCCACAGCGACGCGGCCATCTCGCTCCATCCGCTGTCGGCCGCCGGCCCGTAGTTGGCGATCAGTTGATAGATCGCCGCTTGGTCGTCGAGGCGTTGCACGCGCGTTTGCAGTTCGTTGACCGCAGCTTCGAGATCTGACATGACACTCCCCCTGCTGGCTTTCGCCAGCGATAATCCGCCGGCCGCTAGCTTGTAGCCGTGCCCACCGACGACGAAGGATTGTTGCGCGTCAACCGCTCGTGCGCCATCCCCCTGCGCGAGCTCACGTGGAAGTTCACCGCCAGCGGTGGGCCTGGTGGGCAACACGCCAACACGGCCAACACCAAGGTCGACCTGCGCTTCGACATCGAGGAGTCGGAGTCATTGGGCCCGCGCCAGAAAGCACGTCTGCTCGAAAAGCTGGGACCGTCGGTGCGGATCACGTCGTCCGAGCGCCGCTCACAGCTACAGAACCGCGAGCTCGCGCTCGAGCGATTGCGCACGATCCTCCAAGAGGCGCTGACCATCGAAGCCCACCGCGTCGCCACCAAGCCGTCGCGCACGGCCAAGGTCAAGCGGGTCGAGTCCAAGCGCCGGCGCAGCGAGGTCAAACGCGGCCGGCAGCGGCCGGGCGACGACTCATGACCTCGGGTTCACGACCTTGGGGCGGGGGCGGAACGGGTAGAGCGTGATCTCGTCGGTCGCATCGATGAACGTGACTTCGACGGGCATGCCCACCTCGACCTCGTCGGGCGCGCACTCGACGATGTTGGTCAGCATCAGCGGCCCTTCGTCGAGCTCGACGACCGCGACCACATAGGGCAGGTCGTCGACGAAGGCCGGGGTGGCCGGCCGGTGTTGCACGACGAAGCTGTAGACGGTCGCCTTGCCGCTCGTGGCGGTCCAATCCTGTTCCTCGGCGAGACAGGCCCGACACAGCACCTGCGGAGGGAACTGGAAGTTGCCGCAGGCGCGGCAGCGCTGCAGGCGCAGTTCGTGGGCGCGGGTGCCCTCCCAGAACGGGCGGGCCAGCGGCGTGATGTGCGGCAGCGGCTTGTCGTACGCCATCGCTAGTCCTTCGCCAACAACGCCATCGAGAACGTGCCCGTCATCGGGCCGCAGGCAACCGCGAGGCGCGGGTCACGGATCTTGCGGCACAACGTGCGGTCGTAGGTGTGCTCACCGCTTTGCCAGTTGGGGCAGCGATCGGGCACGTAGTTGCGGAACTGCTTGACCGCTTCGATGATGCGGAAGTTGTAGGGATTGATGTTGTGGCTGTAACCGATGCAGCCGCCGTCGGGGCTCACCGGGAAGCGATCGTCGAGGCCGATGTTCTCCGTCGTGAACGGGCCACCCTCGCCGACTTCGCAGAACCCGGCGGCTTCGTATTCCATGATGACGCCGCTGGCGAAATGGTCGTAGGTCGTGACGAAGTCGATGTCGTCATGGGTCAGGCCGGCACGCGTGAACGCGCGCAACATGCGGTTGCGACTCGTCAGCGGGGCCAGCGTGGGTGGCTCGTAGTAGCTGGTGTAGTTGCACTCGATGCCGCCGGCGAGCATCCAGATCGGCGGATGACGGCAGTCTTTGGCGCGCTCGGCCGATGCCACGACCACACACGACCCGCCGTCGTTGACCAGCGCGCACATCAGCAGCGTGAACGGGTCGGCCACCATGCGCGACGTGAGAATGTCGTCGACCGTGTAGGGACCGCGGTCGAACATCACCGCGTCAGGATTGAGATGCGCGTTGTTGCGCAGTACCGCCGCGGCGTAGCCGAGTTGTTCACGCGTGGTGCCGAACTCGGCCATGTGCCGTTTCATCTGCAACGCCATCTGCGCCGGGGTGGTCGAGCCGGTCCATTCGGTGAACTCGAAGCCGGGCCGCGTGTAGGAGACGGTCGATCCGTCGGTGGCCTCTTGCGCGCCCCCGAACGGGATCACGATCACGTCGGCGAGTCCGTCACGAATCGCGGCCGAGGCGTAGAGCAGCGCCGGCACGCCCGAGTACGCACCGACGACGGTCATCGGGTGGCCGAGCTGGTACGCCACGTTGCCGATCGTCGGGCCCTGCAAGTTGCCGGCGGGGAAGTCGAAGTTGAACCAACCGTCGACATCGGCCACCGTCAGCCCCGCGTCGGCCAGACCACCGTGAAACGCCTCCATCGTCAGCGACAACGACGTGCGACCGAGGTTGCGACCCTGCTTCGTTGCGTACACACCCACGATTGCGACGTCTCGTTGAGCGACCATGCGTCGTGGATGTTAGAGGGTGTCGGCGATTCCGCCGCTGTCGGCTACTTTGCCGACGTGCCCCGCGCCGAACCGATCCTCGAGGCCGCCAAGGCGATCGCGGCGCAGGCTCGCGTCGCGGCCGACGAGATCGAATCGACTCAGCGCTTGCCCGCCGAGCTCGTGCGCGCGATGAGCGCCGCCGGGCTCTTTCAGATGTACGTGCGGCCGGCGGTCGGTGGGCCGGGACTCGATCCGCTCACCGCCTACCGCGCCGTCGAGACCTTGGCGCGAGCCGACGCGTCGGTGGCCTGGCTGGCGATGGTTGCGTCGAGCAGCGCGTGGCTCACCGGTTGGGTACCCGACGACGTGCTGCGCTCGATGGGTGGCGACCCGTGCAATCTGCGACTGGCCGGATCGAACCGACCGCTCGGGCGAGCCACCCGCGTCACTGGCGGCTATCGACTCAGCGGGCGGTGGGATTTCTCGAGCGGCATCATGCACGCGAATTGGGTGATCGCCGGCTGCCTCATCGATGAAGGCGCCGCCGCGCCGACGATGCGCATCATGCTGGTGCCCGTCGCCGATGTCCGCGTCGAGCACACGTGGTCGGTCGTCGGCATGCGCGGTACCGGCAGCCACGACGTGATCATCGACGAGGCGTTCGTACCCGAGAGTCATGCGGTGCTCGCAATCGGTACCGCGCTCTCCGATGAGGCGATCTACAGCCAACGACTCGTGCGGGTGTGCACGTTCGGTCCCGTTGCCGCGGTGCTCGTGGGCGCGGCGTTGGGCGCGATCGATGACGTGCTTGCCATCGCTGATCGGCAGACCACGCTCAACTCCACCGCGCTGCGCGACCGCCCGGAAGTGCAGCGCTGCATCGCCGACAGCACCGCTCGTATCGATTCGACCCGTGCCTACATCCGCGAGGTCATCACCGCGGCGTATGACGCCGTTTGCAACGAGCAAGACCCGACGGTCGCGGTTGCGACGAGCCGGCTCGCGTTCGCCCACGCCGCGCAGCAAGCCAGCTTCGTCGTCGGTGAGTTGATCCGCGTCGTCGGCACCCCCGCCGCGCATCTGTCGAACCCGTTGCAGCGGCGCGCTCGCGATCTCATGGTGGCGCAGCACTTTCCGTCATTCGACATCAGCACCTACGAGAACGCCGGCCGAGTTCTCCTCGGTCTCGAGCCGAACGACGCGGGTTGGTGACGATTAGTGCGCGTAAGTGTTAGCAAAAGCGTCCCCGCGGGGACGTTTTGCGCACCGAGGGGCGAGTGTTTTCTCCAAGTCGGTACCTACACGAGATGTGGGTAGCGACTTCCAAAGCGCTCCCCCGCCCGCGCTCAGTGCCCAAACACATGTTGCAGCAGGACGAGCGTGCCGTTCCACGACAGATCGTTCGAGAGAGCGTCGTACTCAACGCCCTCGAGGTGCAGATCCGCCGCGTCCGGATCGGTGAAGCCGTGAACCGCGCCGCCGAAGATCGTGATCTGATAGTCCCTCACCCCGGCGTCCCGCATCTCCATGCGGAGGTTGTCGACATCCTCAGGAGGCGCGTACGGATCCCCGGCACCGCAATAGGCGACGACGTGCGCCCGGACTGCGTCAGGCTCGGCCCTGGCGTGTGTGGTCAGAACTCCGTGGTAGCTGACCGCAGCTCTGAGGTTCGCGCCGCTGCGCGCCAGTTCGAGCACGGTCATTCCCCCGTAGCAAAAGCCAACCGCGGCGATGCGTTCGCCATCGACATCCGGACGGGCCGCAACCTTGTCGAACCAAGCGATGGTTCTCGCTCGTTGCTTCTCGGGATCGGCGAGGTTTTCCGCAAATGCACGGCCTGCGTCCTCGAGCGAGGCTCCTTCGAGATGAGCGCCGTACATGTCTGTGCAGACGGCCACATATCCCCGATCGGCGAACTTCCGCGCCACTTCCTCGTTCACCCGGTGCGCGACCCCGAGCGCGCTGTGCATCACGAGGACAGCAGGAGAGGGTTGGGTTGCGTCGGGCACAGCGGCATACCCGCGCAGGCGCGTTCCTTCGTGCTCGAACTCGATGCGCTCCATGTCCTCGAACATGGATCTCCCTCTTTGCACCTGCGTGCAGGCGCACCCGACTTCCGCACATACTGCCCTGATAGGCGGGTCCGGGGCGGACAACAGGGAACGACACCTACGGGATAAACCCAACCAGCGCGGTCGACTCACACCCTGAACATCGACTCTTCTGTGAGTCACTACCCCGGACCCGCGCACAAACTACCTCGCAACAACCGTCGCCGAAAGAGCTACTTGCTCAGCCGCGTCGTGGACGACGGGTTGGGAATTGACGAGTCTTGGCAGGTTGAACGAGCCGATGGCGCCCGCCTCTTCGTCAAAGTCACCGAGGCCCGCGACGGCGCACTTTGTGACGGGATCGTCCTGGAACAGATCGTTGGGACGTTTGCGCGCGTTACTGATAGCAAAAGCGTTTGCGCAACGCGGAACGCCGGTCACCAACCTTCGGGGGCGGTCGGTTTCCAGGGCCCCTCGATGACCGTCGCCTCCTTGTCGCCGGGCCAGCGCG
>JBDTLT010000114.1:0-16439 GCA_039934635.1 Acidimicrobiales bacterium | reverse complement strand
TGATCGATGTCGATGCCCACATCACCGAGCCCGACGACCTCTGGACGTCGCGTGCGCCGGCCGGGTACGAAGACCGCGTCCCGCGCGTCATCGATATCGACGGTGACCCGATGTGGTCGATCGATGGCGTCGTGCTCGGCCGCGCCGGTGGTGGCAGCGTCATCAAGAGCGATCTCGAAAAGCAGCCCGGCACCGCCTTCATGCGATGGGCCCCCGGTGTCTCGCACGCCTCGGCGCACGACATGGTCGCACGGGTCGAAGTCATGGACGAGCTCGGTCTCTACGCGCAGATCCTCTATCCCAATGCCGCCGGCTTCGGCAGCCAGAAGTTCGCCGATGTCAAAGACGACGAGCTTCGCCGCCTGTGCGCCTCGATCTACAACGAGGGCATGATCGAGATCCAAGAGATCTCGGGCGGGCGGCTGCTGCCGATGGCGCTGCTGCCTTGGTGGGACATCGAGGGGTCAGTGCTCGAAGCGCGCCGCGCTGCGGCGTCAGGCTTCCACGGCATCACGATGTGCAGTGATCCCCAAAACCGCGGCTTGCCTGATCTCGGTGAACGAGTATGGGATCCACTATGGGAAGTGCTGAGCGAAGAGCAGTTGTCGGTCAACTTCCACATCGGCGCCAGCCAGAGCTCGATGACGTGGTTCGGCGACTCACCGTGGCCGTCGCTCGATGACGAGCGCAAGCTCGCGCTGGGTTCGTCGATGATGTACCTGTCCAACGCGCGCGTCATCGGCAACATCATCTATTCGGGCGTGCTCGAGCGGTTCCCCGATCTCAAGATCGTCTCGGTCGAATCGGGCATCGGGTGGATTCCGTTCTTTCTCGAGGCGCTCGACTACCAGCGCAACGAGAGCATGACTCACGCGTTCGAGTACCTGACGATGCTGCCTTCCGACTACTTCAGGCGTCAGATTTTCGGCTGTTTCTGGTTCGAAAGTGCGTCGATCCCGTTGGTGATCGACAGCATCGGCGTCGACAACATCATGTTCGAGACCGATTATCCCCACCCGACATGTCTTTACCCCGACCCGCTCGAACGTGTCGCAAAGGCGCTCGAAGGCATCAGCCCTGAGTCGCAGCGCAAGCTCCTTCAGGACAACGCGGCCAAGCTCTATCGCATTCCATTGCCGGCCTAGTCGCGCATGCTCGACCTGCGCCCGCTGTCGTCGGCATTAGGCGTCGAAGCGGTTGGTCTCGACGTCGGTGCGCCGCTGGCGTCGGGCACTCGGTCCGCGTTGCGAGCGGCGTATCGACGAAGACATCTGCTACTCGTCCGCGGCGAGTGCGTGGCGATGGCAACGCAGCGCGAGTTCGCGTCGCTGTTCGGCCCTGTGATCGATAGCGCGTATGTATCCAACGCGCGACCTGAGGGCATCATCGCGAATGGCGCGCTGTTGTTCCACAGCGACCTCGCGTTCACAGACCATCCGTACCTCGGCTTGTCGCTCCACGCGATCGAGCTCCCGCCGGCCGGATCGTCGACCTACTTCGTCGATGCAGTCGCGGCGTTCCGGGCGCTGCCCTTGGGGTTGCGCGA
Organism: Acidimicrobiales bacterium; assembly: GCA_039934635.1. Lineage (GTDB taxonomy): Bacteria > Actinomycetota > Acidimicrobiia > Acidimicrobiales > WLNW01 > DATLFA01. The sequence continues at coordinate 14,893 of JBDTLT010000114.1, read as the reverse complement.
TCGAGTGCGGGGCCTCACCGCAACGCACGCGTTCGATCTGCAGACACAGCGGGGCGACTCAGCGGCACACCGTGAGCCCGTGCCCGATCACGCCGAGCGCGCGCGACATCCCGTAGTGCTCGTCCATCCGGCGACCGGCGACGGCGTGCTCTACGTCAACGAGATGCAGACCGAGTGCATCAATGAGCTCGAACGAGCGGAGAGCGACGACTTGATCGCGACCTTGTTCGCGCACCTCTACTCGGGCGAGTTCACCTATGAGCATCGCTGGCAGTTGGGCGATCTGATCGTGTGGGACAACGTCGCGGTGCAGCACGCCCGCCGTGATCCGGCGGGGGGAGCGCGCACGCTGCAGCGGGTGACGCTGGCCGAGATCGACCCCCTGGCCAGCTGGAAGACCGCACAGGGTCGCTATTGACTCAGTCAAGACATGTGCTAGGGTCGACCACATGTCCGAGCACTACACGATCATCTCGTCCGACTGTCACGCCGGTGGCAATCACCAGCAATACCGCGAGCGCCTCGAGTCCAAGTACCTCGACGCGTTCGACGCATGGCGGGGCAAATACAAGAACCCGTTCCGCGATCTGCAAGACGACGGCCGTTCGCGCAACTGGGACGACGAGCGTCGCCTCCGCGATCTCGGCGAAGACGGCATCGTGGCCGAGGTCGTGTTCCCCAACACGGTCCCGCCGTTCTTTCCCACCGGCCAAGTCATCGCACCTGCGCCGTCGGCCGACGACTTCGAGTTGCGTCTTGCGGGGCTGCGCGCGCACAACCGGTGGTTGGCCGACTTCTGCAGCGAACACCCCGAGCGCCGGGCCGGCCTCGCGCAGGTCTTCCTCAACGATGTCGACGAGGCCGTGCGCGATGTGCGCTGGGCCAAGAACAATGGTCTGAGAGGCATCTTGCTGCCGGGCGTGTCGCCCGATACGCCGTGGATCGACCCGCTGTTCACCAAGACCTACGACCCGTTGTGGGCGGTGTGCCAAGACCTCGAGATGCCGGTGACGCACCACTCCGGCGGCAGCGGCATTCCCGACTATCCCAAGACCCCTGTGACGACGCTCATGTTCATCATGGAGTCGGGCTTCTTCGCCAACCGCGCGTTGTGGCATCTCATCATGTCGGGTGTGTTCGAGCGGTTCCCCGGGCTCGTGTTCGCCATGACCGAGCAGGGTTCGGCGTGGATCCCCGATGTGCTCGATCGCATGGACGGGTTGCACGCGCAGATGGTCGCTGGTCGCGTCGGCGAACTCGGCGTCCCGGCCGAGGCAGTGCTCGCGCACAAGCCCAGCGATTACTTCCGGCGCAACTGTTTCGTCGGCGCCAGCTTCCCCAGCCCGAGCGACGCCGAGGCGTTCGAAAAGATCGGTCTCGATCGCATCATGTGGGGCAGCGACTACCCGCACCACGAAGCCACGTTCCCCTACAGCCGTGAATCGATACGGCGCTCGTTCGTCGGCTGGAGCGAAGACAACCTGCGCAAGATCTTCGCCGAGAATGCGGCACGCGTCTACGGGTTCGATCTCGCCAAGCTCGCGCCGTTGGCCGAGCAATTCGGCCCCACGGTCGACGAGATAGCCACGCCGCTCGCCAAGATCCCCGCGAAGGCCACGAGTCCCTCGTTCTTCCGAAAGTGAGCGTGGCGGTATGAAGCGAATCGAGTACTCGGGCAGCGTTCACGACGAAGAAGAGATCGATGCAGTGGTCGCCGTGCTGCGCGCAGGACCGAGCGGTCTGCGCATCGGCAAGAACGTCAAAGAGATGGAGCGCCTGGTCGCCGCGTCGTTCGCCAAGAAGCGCGGCATCATGGTCAATTCCGGTTCGTCGGCGTTGTACCTCGCCGTCGAGTTGCTCGGGCTCACGCCGGGCGACGAAGTGATCACTGCGGCGGTCACGTTCTCGACTGACATAGCCCCCCTCGTACGCGCCGGCCTCGTGCCGGTGTTCGTCGACGTCGAATACGACACGTATCAGATCGATGTCGATGCAATCGAGGCGGCCATCGGGCCGCGCACGCGCGCCATCCTCGCCCCCAACCTCATCGGCAACTGTCCCGATTGGGACCGCATCCGCGACATTGCCGACCGACACCAACTCAAGGTGATCGAGGACTCCTGCGACTGTCTCGGCGCCACGCTACGAGGCACTCCGACGGGCGCCCGCAGCGACATCTCTGTCACCAGCTTTGCGCTCTCACACATCATCACTGCGGGCGGCACCGGTGGCATGGTGTGCGTCGACGACGCCGCACTGGCCGACAAGGCGTTGCTGCTGCGGCGGTGGGGGCGGCGCAGCGAGGTCAAAATTTTCGGCTCGCAAAAGGGCAACAAGCGATTCTTTTCGGACATCGACGGACTCGAGTACGACGACTTGTTCATCTTCGACGAAGTCGGTTGGAACTTCGAGCCCTCAGAGATGTCGGCGGCATTCGGTGTGGTGCAGATGCGCAAGCTGCCCGTCAACCTCGCGCGGCGCAAGCGCAACTTCGAACTGTTGACCAAACATTTCTCGAACTATCCCGAAGTGTTCGTGCTGCCCCGCATCACCACCGACATCGAGACCGGTTGGCACATGTTCCCGATCATGATCAAGCCTGAGTCGGGTGTGCGGCGGTCGCTGTTCCAAGAACACATGGAAGCCGCCGGCGTCGATACGCGCATGGTGTGGACGGGCAATGTCACTCGGCAACCCGCGTTCAGAGACGTGCCGCAGCGCGTAGGCCCGGGTGGCTTGGCCAACGCCGATCGCGTCATGGAAACCGGGCTGATCCTGCCGTGCAATCACGCGATCGACGACGAAGGCATCGAATACATGTGCCACACGGTCGATCAGTTCTTCAACGCCGACGCGGTGACCGCTTGACCGACAAGTTGGTCGCCGTCGACGACGAGGGAATCGCGGAGATAAGCCTCGGCATCCGCCGCCTCCAGCGGCTGTTGTCGAGCCGCCGGGTGTATTCGAGTCTGGCCGCGGTAGCCCGCGTCACGTTGTCACAACAAGCCCTCCAAGTGCTGGGCGCGCTCACGCCCGACGGGCCGCAATCCGTCGCCGACGTCGCGCGGGCGGCGCACATGGACGTGGCCGCGGTGAGCCGCCAACTCGGCGCACTCGAAGAGGAGCGTCTCGTACGCCGGGCGACCAGCGCCAGCAATGCCAGCGTGGTGCTGGTCGAGGCGACGGCGCGGGGCCGGCGCATGGTCAGCCAACTCGAGGCCGTCCGCACCCGACATTTCCGCGAAGCGCTCGCCGCGTGGACTCCGGCCGAGCGAGCCACGCTCGGGCAGCTACTGCTTCGACTCGTCAACGATCTTCCGCAAACTCCCTATCGAGAAAGCAGCGAGACCTCATGAATCGCTTCACAGGTAAGAACGCCATCGTGACCGGTGCGAGTCGCGGTATCGGTGCTGCGCTCGCCGAGCGAATGGCCGCCGAAGGGGCCAACGTCATCGTGGTTGCCCGCACGGTCGATCACCACGATCATCTCGCCGGCAGCCTGAGCGAGACTCTCGAGCGGTGTCGCCGCCACGGAGCAAAGGTCGAGGCAGTCGCCGCCGATCTGGCCGATCCCGCCAGCCGTGCCGGCATCGTCCCGCGCGCACTCGAGATCTTCGATGGCCGCATCGACATCTTGGTCAACAACGCGGCAGCTGCGATCTACATGCGCACGAGCGAGTATCCGTACAAACGTCAGCGCATCATGTTCGAGGTCAACGTGCACGCGCCGATCGAGCTCGCGCAGGCCGTCATCCCGGGTATGGTCGCCCAAGGTGCGGGGTGGATAGTCAACGTGTCGAGCGCCAGCGCCAAACACGCGGCGGGGCCGCCCTTTCGTACCGAAGGCGTCGCCACCTCGATTGGTGTCTACGGTGCCACCAAGGCGGCGCTCAACCGAGTCACCAATGCATTGGCGGTCGAGCTCTATGGCACGGGCGTACGGGTCAACACGGTCGAGCCGCGGTCGGCGGTGATGAGCGAGGGCGCCGAGGCACTTGTCGGTGGCATCGTCAAGGAAGACCAGATCGAATCGATGGAAGCAATGGTCGAGGGCGCGCTCGCGCTTTGTGACTGCCCGCCCGACCACACCGGCCGCGTCGAAGTCAGCCTCGACGTGCTCGATCGGTTGGGCATCACCGTGATGACGCTCGACGGCGCTTTGCCGTATCCGGGCGGTCAGCGCGTCGCGCGGTGACGAGATGTCAGTCGGCGTTCTTCTGGTCGCGGGCGAGTTGTGCTTCGAACCCGTCGAGCAGCACCACGAGCTCGCGCTCGAAGCGGTGATCGGGGTCGGATTCGTAGGTGTCGGGCTTGCCTTCCCACCCTTGCATCAGCTTCCACATCGTCGGCGCCGCGTCAGGGCCCGCCTCTTTGAGCGCGGCCCGCGTCGTCGAAAGCTGCGTACGGCCCTGTGCCCGTTCGACCGCCAGGCAGTGCTCGCGGTAGACGCTGCTCAATACCGTGCTGACGAGAAAGCCGAAGTTCCACAGTGCGTCTGACGGTGAGAAGCCCGCACGGATGAGCACCGTCGCGGCCTGCTCGAGCATCGGGATGCTGTTCATGCTGTAGGCACGCACGGCAGGGACCACACTGAGCGTCGGTTCGCGCAACGCTTGCTGGCGCAACGCACGCGCGAACTCGGTCATCCAGCCGCGCCAATCGTCGCACACGGCGCTCGCCGGCGTCTCGGTGTGTAGCAGGCTGACGCCGATCAGCCCGAGGAGCTCGTCGCGGCTCGACACGTGGTAGTAGAGCGCCGGCATGGCGACGCCCAACCGTTCGGCCACCGAGGTCATGGTGACCGCTTTGACCCCGTGTTCGTGGGCGATGTCGAGGGCCACGCTGACGATCCGTTGGCGGTCCATCAGCGGGGGCCGGCCGGGCCCGCGCCGATCGCCTCGGGCGCGATCCGGGCGGGCCGGACGCGGCGAACGTGCTGTTGTCGCCATCTTCTCCCTCTCAGGACATCAATTTCTGGACAAGATCGTAATTCGTATCGCGCCTGGGTGGCTCGTTGTCCGGTCGACCGGGGACTTTTTCTTCACCCGAATGGGCGCGACGCGCAGGGGGCAGTCGTCGGTGGCGGAAATCGAGGAGGCCAGGAAGTCGTCGAGCTAGATCAGCGTGCGCGCGAGATGGTCGAGTTCTTCGGACAGTTCCTCGGGCCGGTAGCTACGCAGCGACAACACGAATTGCTCAACGCCGGCGTCCGCGTAAGCGACGACCTCTGCTCGCTCGTTCGGCATGAGGTTGTAGGCGCCACACACGATGGCGATGTCGTCGACGGATCGCTGACGGCGTTCCATCTCGCGCGCGATGCGCCCGACGAAGTCGACAACGGCCTCGGCGGTATGGTCGAAGCCGTACCATCCGTCGCCGTAACGCGCGATGCGGCGGCACGTGGCTTCGGAGTAGCCGCCGATCCACAGTGGTGGGTGGGGCAACTGTGCGGGCTTGGGGTATTGCCGGCACGGGGCGAGGTCGTAGAACTCGCCGGCGTATTCGGAGATCTCGTGGGTCCACAGCGATTGCATGACCTCGATGCACTCGTCAGCGCGGCGGCCGCGATCGTCGAACGGCACGCCACACGCGGCGAATTCTTCACTCGACCAGCCGATACCGAGACCCACATCGAGGCGCCCCTGCGAGAGCCAGTCGAGCGTCGCGATGTGCTTGGCCGTGTAGACCGGGTTGCGTTGCGGCAACAACATCACGCCCGTACCGAGGCGAACGCGCTCGGTCGCGGCGGCGATGAACGCGTGCGCGACGAGTGGATCAGGGATGGCGAGCGTCGCCGGAAAGAACGCGTCGCCGCTCGCCGATCCCGGATAACGATCGACCGGTTGGTCGAAGAGCACGACGTGTTCACCCAACCACAGTTCGACGAAGCCGAGTTCTTCGGCCTGGCGCGCGATGTCGCGCAGTTGCCCCGGTGTGATGCCGGGCGTGGCGACGGGCAGGTTGAGGCCGAATGTCAACGGCCGGTCGCGCGGTGTACGCCTGGCGGTCACTGCACCCCACGCGGTCGCGCCGCGTTGATCGAGGGATCGTCCTCGAAGTATTGGACCAGCAACGGCGAGTTGGTCCACTTGACGGGCGTGCGATACCAGCCGCCGCCGGCGAGGGTGCCACCGTCGGCGACGATGGTCTGGCCCACTACCCATGCGGCCATCTCGCTCGACAAGAAGAGGACGACGGCCGCAACATCGTCGCCTTCGCCGTAGCGACCGGCCGGCACCCAGACCGGCACGTGCCGGTCGTACTCCTCGGGCATCTTGTAGAAGTTGACTTGATACGAACGCGTCTTGTCGACGGCGACTGCGTTGACGCGGATGTTGTCGCCGGCGAACTCGACGCCGAGTGTCTTGGTGAACGAGTCGATCGCACCCTTGTAGGCCGTGTACGGACCGGCGTGCGGCATCGAGCGAATGCCCTCGACCGACGAGAAGTTGACGATGCGTCCCCACTTGCGCTGACGCATACCGGGCAGCACGGCGTGGCAGGCCTGCATGGTGTGGAGCAGGTTGACGCGGTAGAGGCGATCCCAACCTTCGGGAGTGGAATCCTCGAACGGGCCGGCCAGCGCCAGGTGTTCGCCCAGCGCGTTGACCAAGATGTCGACGCGGCCGAACGTGTCGACCGCCCGGCCGATCATGTCGTCGACCGCGCCTTCGGCAGTGAGATCGCTCACGATGCCGAGGGCGCGGCGGCCCCGCGCCTCGATGCTGGCGACTGCCGCGGCAACGCGGTCTTCGGCGATGTCGACGACCACTACATCAGCACCGTGATCGGCGAACGCGCGACCACAGGCCGCGCCGATGCTGCCGCCTCCGCCGGTCACCACGGCGATGCGATCGGCGCACAATGGACCCTGCCACGGCGCGGTCTTGCTGATCCGCTCTGCTGTCACGTCGTTCCCCTGACTCGATCACTCGACCTGTTCTGTTGGTGTTCTACACCCGTCGACGGGTGTAGAACACCAACAGAAGCGTGGGGGAGGGTTCATATGGCCGGGCGTATCGAGGGCAAGGTCGCGCTGATCAGCGGGTCGGCGTCGGGCATCGGCGAAGCGGTGACGCGCCGATTCGCCGCGGAGGGTGCGCGGTTGTGGATCAACGACATCAACGCCGATCGTCTCGATGCGCTCGTGACCGAACTGCGCAGTGACGGCGCCGAGGTGCAGGGCATAGCGGGCGATATGTCCGACAGCGCGTTCGTGACGGGATGGGTCGATGCCGCGAACGAGAAATACGGTCGCATCGACATCTTGTACAACAACGTGGGGGTGTCGCGACATGCGCTCGTGGGCGACACGAGCGACGAGGACTGGCACTTTCAACAACGCATGACGATCGACACCGTCTTCTACGCGACACGCGCGGCGCTCAAGCACATGGTGCGCGAGCGCAAAGGCTCGATCGTGAGTATGTCGTCGGGCGCGGGTGTAGCGGGGGAGTACGCGCTCGGCGCATATGCGGCGGCCAAGGCGGGCGTCATCAACCTCATGGAAACCGTCGCGATGGAGTACGGGCCCTATGGCATCCGAGCGAACGCAGTCACGCCGGGGCCGACCGCGACCGCGCCGATGCTGGCGTGGCTCGCCACCCAACCCTTTGGCGAGCCCGAGATGGCAAAGGGCCTCGATCTGCAGCGGTTCAGCCGGCCCGAAGAAGTCGCGTACGCCGTGCTCTATCTCGCATCGGACGAAGCATCGAACATTACCGGCATCGTGTTGCGCAGCAACATCCGCGCCGGCAAACGCCCCTTCGACTGAGGCCCTTAGCTCCGCTGCCCCGAACTCGCTGTCAAACGTGGGCTAACAGCCCACGTTTGACAGCGAGAACGGTGGTCGAAGGGGGTTCGCGGGGGATTGCGAAGGGATCGCGGGGTTGCGATCTGAGCGGTGGCTCAGCTGAGGAGGAGGCCGCCGTCGGTGACGATGATCTGGCCGGTGACATAGTCGGCGGCCGACGACGCCAGGAACACCGCGACCTTCGCGATGTCGTCGGGCTCGCCCATGCGACCGACCGCGATACGGGCGGTCATCGCGTCGCCGATCGCCTGGCGTTCTTCTTCGGTGAGACCGCCGCCCTCGCTCGTCTTTGCCGCACCTTCGGTCATGATCGCGCCTGGCGCGATCGCGTTGACGCGGATGCGCAGTGGCGCGAGCTCGAGTGCATGATGCTTGGTCATGGCGATGACCGCGCCTTTGGACGCGCCGTAGGTCGACAAGCCGACGAACGACGGATGAATGCCGTCGATCGACGCGATGTTGACGATCGCTCCACCGCCACCCTGCCGCTCGACCTGCGCCGCGAATGCCTTGGTCATGTAGAGCACGCCGTGCACGTTGACGCGCATGATGCGGTCGACGATATCGGGATTGACGTCGGCGATGGGCATGATCGGGTAGATACCCGCGTTGTTGACCAGTATGTGCACACCGCCGAGTTCGCGTGCGCAGGTCAGCACCACGTCTTCGGCAGATTTCGAACTCGAGATGTCGGCGTGCGCCGACGCAATGGACCCGTTGCCGGCAACGGCACCGAGACGCGTCACCGCTGCGGCCGCCGCGTCCGCGTCGATGTCCGCAATGAAGACGTTGGCGCCCGCCTCGCGGCAGCGAGACGCGATGCCGAAACCGATACCCATCGCCGAACCAGTGACGATGACGGTCTTACCCGTCAGATCGAATGGACCCCAGCTCATGCCAACCCCCCGTAAGTCGCGCTGAGAGTAGCGTGCGCTCTGGGACGAGGCGAGACGAGATGACAGAGGGGAACGAACGATGACCGCACCGGCGCCCGCGACATTCGAGCATCCGGTGGTCTCGGCGGACGACCACATGGACCTCAATGTGATGCCGCCCGACCTGTTCGTCACGCGGGTCGCGTCGGCGCTGCGCGAAAGGGTGCCCGCAGTGCGTGACGGTGCGGACGGCCCGACGTGGTTTCTCGGGGACCAGCCGCTCGCGCTGAGCGGCCGGCGGGGCAAGGGGTATCGAGTCACCGACGAGCGCGGCTACCGGCCGGGCCGGCCGCACGAGCGACTCGAGGACATGGACGTCGATGATGTGCTCACGCACGTCATCTACGGGCCACTTGGTGGCCTGCCCGCGGCGGACGACGACGCGCGGCTGGCATGCATCCGTGCGTACAACCAGTGGGCGGTCGAATTCAACGCCACCGATCCCAATCGCCTCGTCGTTCTCGCGCACCTGCCGAGCGCGTCGCCCGATGCGGCGGCGGCCGAATTGCAGACCGTCGTCGCGCTCGGTCACCGGGGCGCGATCATCGATCCGTTCATCGGAGAACCCCGCCTGTTCTTCCCCGAGTGGGACCGTTTCTGGTCGATCGCCGACGAGGCCCGCATCCCGATCAGCGTGCACATCGGCGGCGGCATGCACAGCGTGTTCTTCGCCCCCGGCGTTTGGCGGGCGCCGGCCACCGCGACGATCATCCAGATGCAGCTGGACGAGATCCTCGTCGGCTTGATCTTCTCGGGCACGTTGGATCGCCACCCGAATGTGCCGGTCGTGTTCGGCGAGTCGGGTCTCGGATGGTTGCCCTACGTTCTCGAACGCATGGACGAGCAGCACCGACGGTTTCGCGATGTCATCGGGACCGACGCGTTGTCGATGACGCCACGCGAGATCTTCGACCGCCAAATCTTCATGACCTACGAAGAAGACGATGTGGGCCTGGAGCTCATCGACCACATCGGCGCCGGCAATGTCATGTGGGCCTCCGACTATCCGCACGGCGACAGCACATGGCCCCGCTCGCGCGAAGCCATCGCCACATCCGCGCTGTCGCGACTCTCCGCCGATGATCGGCGCAAGATCGTCTGCGACAATGCAGCCGCGCTCTACCAGATCGACGTGAAGGGACCGCAATGAGGAATGTGTTCGTGACCGGTGGGACAGGGCTCATCGGCTCCAACATCTGCAAGCAGCTGATCGAACGAGGCGATCAGGTGCGGGCCCTCGCTCGTCCCGGCAGCGAGATGGGGCCGTTGCGTGATCTGGGTGTCATCATCGTCGAGGGCGACATCACCGATTCGGCCAGCGTGACCCGCGCCGCCGACGGTTGCGACGGTGTGATCCATTCGGCCGCGGTGCTCGGCGGCCCCAGCCAGGACATGGGCGAGCATCAGCGCGTCAACACCGGCGGCGTGGCCAACGTCCTCGACGCCGCTCAAGCGGCCGGCATCAAACGAGTGGTCACCCTCGGCACCACGACCTACTTCGATTTCAAGACCTCACCGCTGACCGAGACCTCGTCGTTCGACCCGCACGCGTCGAGTGACCCCTACACCGTCACCAAAGGCGCGGCGTTCCTCGAAGCAATGCGGCGCGCCGACGCCGGTCTCGATGTCAGCGTCGTCATCCCGGGTGGCACGTTCGGTCCGGCGCCCACGATCAATCGTGCGATGGAGGCACCGAGCTTCAACCTGCGCATCGTCTGGGCGTTGCTCGGCCGCTTCGACGCCGCGGTGTCGTTCCCGATCCCGTGGTCGCTGGCGTCCGATGTCGCGTTCGCATCGATTGCTGCGCTCGACAAAGGCGTGCGGGGCGAGAAGTACTTGGCGTTCGCGGGCAGCCACGAGGTGAGCACCATGGCGACATTCTGCAACCGTGCCTGTGAGATCGCAGGCGTCGAGCACCGCGTCAACGAGATCACTGCGGCCGACCTCGACGCCAGCGAAGACGTGCGTCAACGGGTCGGCCCGAGTTTGACCGCACTGGCCCATCAGAAATTCCCCGAGCCCTACTTCGTCAACCAGACGACGATCGACCGGCTCGACTATCACCCGCGTCCCCTCGACGAGTCGTTGCGCGAGACCGTCGAGTGGCTCTACCAACACGACCTCGTCAAATGAGTGTCGAACAGATGGATCGATCGATGCGCGACGACCTCGGCATCGCGCACCCGATCATCGACATGGATGGTCACGTCATCGAGCTGTTCCAGGCGACCGTGCCGTACCTGCGCGAGGCGTTGGGTCAGCCGCTGTTCACGCGCTACATCGAACGGGAGCACGCGCTGCTCTACGCCGGTCGCACGCCGGCGCCACTATCCGAGCGAGTGGATACGCGCGTGCCGCAAAGAGGTTGGTGGACGCAACACACCAAGGTCACCGCGGAGCGGGCGATCCCGATGTTTCCGCGCATGCTCTACGAACAGATGGCGTCGCTCGGCCTCGATTATGCAGTGCTCTACCCGACGAACGCGCTGACGATCTGCAGCATCGACGAAGCCGAAGTGCGCCAAGGCCTCTGCCGTGGCTACAACGACTACTTCGCCGCGGTCTATGGGCCGTTCGCCGATCGCATGACGGCGGCAGGGGTTGTGCCGATGCACGACCCGGCCGAAGCGATCGCCGAGCTCGAGCACTGCAAGCAGATCGGTCTCAAGACCGTGGCGCTTCCCGAAGGCGTCTTGCGACCCATCGCGCAACCACGTCAGCAAACGGCGCGTTGGATGTATCCCAACCAGACGCATTGGTTCGACGTGTTCGGTCTCGATTCGATCCACGACTACGACCCCGTGTGGCAGCGCGCGAGCGAGCTCGGCCTGGCCGTCACGTTTCACGGAGGCCTCAGCCCACGGCCGGGCATCTGCACGTCGATCTCGAACTTCAGCTTCAACCACGTCGGCATGTTCATGCAGTCGATGTATCCACTGTGCAAGGCGTTGTTCATGGGTGGGGTCACGCGCCGATTCCCCACCATGCCCTTCGCGTTCTTGGAGTGTGGAGTGTCGTGGGCCGTGCCGCTATTGGCGGACATGACCGAGCATTGGGAGAAGCGCCGTCCCTCGACGATGGGCGATTTCGACCCTGCGGCGTTGAACTTCGACGAACTCGTCGCGTTCGCGGACCGTTATGGCGGTGACCTGTCGCCGGGTTCCGACGTGTCCGTGCGCGAGGCCCTGCTCGATACGCCGATCTTCAGCGAGCCGCCCGAAGATCGCGACGACTGGGCGCAAGTCGACGCACACACCCGCCAAGAGCTTGCCGAGCGATTTGCGCAGTCCTTCTACTTCGGCTGCGAGGCCGACGATCGCACGGTCGCGCTCGCATCGAGCAAACGCAACGGTCTCGGTGTCGATCTCAACGCCACGCTCGGTTCCGACATCGGGCATTGGGATGTTGCGCACGCGGACCACGTCATTCCCGAGGCGTGGGAATTGGTGACGTCGGGTCTCATGACCGAAGACGACTTCCGTCGTTTCACCTACGACAACGCGCGGCGGTTCTTGACGGCGAGCGCCCCCGACTTCTTCGACGGCACCGTGCTGGCAAACCGCTAGTAGTGGCGGGCGCTCATTCGCCTTCGTATTTGAACGAGACCTTGACTTTGGCGCGGTACGCGCTGATCACGCCGTTGTCGATGACGAGATCGAGTTGGGCGATCTCTGCGACGCGCAGATCACGCAACGTCTTCGAGGCCTTGGTCACCGCCGCGGCAGCGGCCTTTTCCCAACTCTCGGTGCTCGTACCGACCAACTCGATGATCTTGTAGACGCTCTCACCCATCGCATCTCTCTTTCCGTTCGAACTGATTGTCGCCGTGGCCGCCTCGGTCGAGCGCGTGTGCACGAGTCGTTCGGCGGGGGGCACGAGTTCGTCGTTGGCCGTGCCGATGACGGTCGTGATCGGCACCTCGAACTTGCGCGACACGCGGCGCACGAGGTCCATGCGAAGCCATTGCGAGATGCGTTCGGGCAGCGTCGAGATGATGATCTCGTCGAAAGTGTGCGAGCGCGCCACGCGCTCCATCGAGGCCACCGGATCGCCCCTGACGACCTCGCCCGCGGCGTCGACGCCGGCGGCCCGCAGCCACCCGAGCAATGCGTCGAGTCGTCCTCGCGCGGTGCTTTCGAGGTACTCCTCGGTCTCGAGGTCGATGACGGCGATGCCGCCCATCGCGCCGCCCGCGTCGACCGGGACCGGCGCCGAGAACGGAACGACCACCACGAAGTCGGACGTGGGGTTGGTCTCGATGACTTGGCGGAGGTGCGCGGCCAGCCCTTCGCCACCCAAAGTCTTGTTGGCGACCACCAGGAACGACGTCACGCGCTACCTCCTGCTGTCACGCTACCACCGAAAGTGACGCCTGGCACATGGCGGTCTCACGGGGAAATTCCCAGGTGGCGGGCCCGCTGCTCGCCCCGGGCGGTCATGGCCCGCACCACCAGCGCCGCGAGGATTGCTCCCACCACTGTGACGAGCTCGGCCACCGCGGACACGCGGTCGAGGTTTCTGAGCTCGGACATGGAGTCGGAGTCTCGTGACAACGAGGCCATGAGGCGCGACACGACCGCTCCGGCGATGAAGAAGGTCCACCAGACATGCAGCAGCGCTGGAACCACACGACGAAGACGATGCCCGTCACGACGTAGCTCGCGACGCCGAGCAACCCGAAGGCCTGCACGCGGTCGTCGGCACTTTGCAGGTTAGATATCGACACTGATCTCGGATCACCAATGAAGTCACTGGCGAGCGACGCGCGATGAAGGCTGACGAAAGCCGAAGCAATGCTCAACAACGCGGTCAAGATGAGCAACACGATCGTCGCGTGCGCCAGCCCTCGTGCCGACTCGAACGGGCCGGTTCGCAGAGCGCCCGGTGCCGGGATCGCATAGCCGGTCGGGGCGGCCGGCGTGAAGTGTTCGGTCCAGCGCTCGCCGTCCCAATACCGCTGCCGAGCCGGATCGTTCGGGTCGGGAAACCAACCGGCCGGGGGCAGCGTCATGGCGCCGGATGGTACTCGGGCTGCTCGCCGCGACTGCAGACTGGCATGATGAGCGATTCGGCGACGGGGAGACGGACATGCGGATTTCGATCTACGGCGGCAGCGATTCGACGACGGTCGACGAGGTGGTCACGCGCGTTCGTGCCGCAGCCGACGAAGGGTTTCCCGGGTTCTGGTTGCCGCAGACCGCGGGGCTCGACGCGTTGACCGCGCTCGCCGTCGCGGCGCGCGAGGTCGCGTCGATCGCACTCGGCACCGCGGTCGTGCCGATTCAGGGCCGCCATCCGATTCCTCTCGCGCAACAGACGCTGACACTCGCCGATGTTGCGGGTGAAGGTCGCGTCACGCTGGGTGTCGGGGTCACGCACAAGCCGGTCTCCGAAGGTTGGTATGGCATTCCGTACAAGTCGGTGGTCGGGTTGTGCGAAGAAGAACTCCGCGCGCTCGACGGGTTGTTGGGCATGTCGCGCCGAGCCGACGTCGACGGCAACTTCTTGAGTGCGCACATCGAAGTGCCGTTCAAGATCGCACGACCAGGTCTCGTGGTCGCCGCACTCGGGCCGAAGATGCTCGACCTGGCCGGTCGCTATGCCGACGGTACGGTGACGTGGATGACGGGTGTCTCGACGTTGCGCAACGACGTCGTGCCACGTCTGCGTGCCGCGGCGGCCGCGGCGGCACGACCGGACCCGCGCGTCATCGTCGGGATACCGGTCTGCGTGACGAGCGATGTGGCAGGTGCGCGCGAACGGCTCGGGCCCGGCATGGCGGGTACAGCACGCATGGCGTCGTACGCGCGAATGGTGGCGGCCGAAGGCGTGGCCGAGCCCGTCGATATCGCGCTCATCGGCGATGAGGACACGGTTGGCCAGCGCATCGATGCGCTGGCCGACGCGGGCATGACCGAGTTGCTCGCCAACGTGCTCGGTGACCCCGCCGAGCGGGCTCGCTCCCGCGCGTTCTTGGCGGCGCGCTCGTCGTAGTTCAGCCTTCGAGCTCGCGCGACAACCCGCGGGCAATGACCGTCCGCAAGATGTCGTTGGTGCCTTCGCCGATCGCCATCAATGGAGCGTCGCGGTAGAGCCGCTCGATATCGAGCTCGGTCGAATAGCCGTACGCGCCGTGCAATCGCAT